>VGGL01000061.1 GCA_016868575.1 Bacteroidota bacterium | reverse complement strand
ATATACTTTTCGGAGTGGACTCATTCCCTTTTCCTTGACCATCACTGGCATTTGATCCAAATTCACGAATTAATCGAATGACGAATAGGTCGAATGGAATTCACGAATTAGCCGAATGACGAATTCGACGAATGAAATTCGGGAATCTGAGAATTCTTGTCATTTCATTCGTTCTATTCGATCTATTCTTGTTCATTCCCAATATTTGAAATCGTCTTAGTCTCTGATGCACCGCAGGGAGAAGCCGTACGTCTTATAGGTGGCGGACATGTTGCAGCCGCCACTGGCGAAGTTCATGTATTGGCCATAATCAAAGCTGGTCCACTGTAGACTAGTCCAGTAGGTACCCCAGATACCACGGTTGTTGAGCGAACCATCGCTGTAGTTCAGGTACCCGGCAGCGTGCATTTTTAATAGTGAGTTCCATGGTCCGTTCCAATTTGTCCAGCCTCCGCTTGCATCCACATTGAACCATTCGGTGTAGGTCGGTATCCGCCAGCCGTATCCAAGCTCAATACACGGATTGTTGGCGCTTGTCCAATTTGAATTCTCATTGTTGTAGCTGATCCAGGTAGTACTTGGCGTCCGCGTTGTACCGTCATGCTTATATCCCTGTTTGCGGTTAAACTGCCAGTACCAGCCAGCAGAAGCCTCGGTGGCATCGTTTACTGCAGTTGCCTGCAGGCTTGCACCCAGGTTCCGGGTGATCCAGCATTTGGATGTTTCTCCGGGAACATTGGTCACCGTTCCATAGGTCACCGATTTGTCCACCGGTGCCACGCCGCCAGAGGCCACATGGTTGACTGTGATTGGATCGCCGCAAATCCCGCAGGAAGAAGTTGAGTGTGTCAGGGTTACCGGAGTGGAATACCCGCAACCATTATATGCCCAGGCATATCGTGTGTAGGCTGTTTCACAGATAAGGGAGCCTTCAACTTTCGAAGTGGAAAGACCCATCTCGGTTGCGGTGGAAAAATCATTTATGTTACTCCACCGGTAGCCAGCAGCATTGGCCACTGTGTTCCAGTTCCAGGTAATTTGCGTTTGTGTGGCGACATGCGTTCCGGCAACCGGTGTTGTGGGAGCCGAAGCCGGAATGGTTTCAGAGAGGGTTGCGGAAGAAGAGAATGAACAGGTGTTATACGACCATACATATCTTGTATAGGCCGTTCCGCATGAGATGCCTGTCTCGCTCTTTGTCAAAGAGGTTCCCATATCTTCAGCTGTAAAATAATCATTCGTGGTGTTCCATTTATAACCGGTAGCGCCGGATGCAGCATTCCATGTCCATACAACCTGGCCTGGCATCACGGTATTTGTTCCCGCTGTGGGGGCTGCGGAAGAACAAGGAGAGAATGTCTGCCAATTTCCGTTTGAGTAAATGCTCAATGAACCATTGGATCCGCAATTGGTACAAAAAACCATCAGGCCTTCCGCAGGTGAGACAATTGCGTTACGCTGGGAGGCAGTAAGACGAGGGAGAAGAAATCCCTTGTCAGTAGCTTTGACTTCGAGCATGGCTGAACCATGAGGGTTTGAGCCATCGGCGTTGATGCCCACCTGGGCAACAGAAATGCGTAGTCCTGCCGTAATCAACAGGATCGAAAGGAATAATCTTTTCATAGGAATACCTTTTAGGAATAAATAGGCTGAATTCAAGTCACAAATGCAACTTTTTTTTCAAATGTAAGGATAAAAATTCAATTGGCGACAAAAACCCTAATTTGGTGTGCGGTCAGGAAACACAATGCCGTTGATCAGATCCAGTAATGCCCGTTCATATTGTACCGGCCGGCTGATATCACGTGCCTTGATCCAGTCGTATGTCGCATAGAAATTCTCCCCATTGCCTGCTTCATTGCCCAAGGACCAGATGATGACAGAGGGATGACTCTTGTCGCGTTCTACCATGCGAATCGTCCGGTCCAGATGGGCCTCTTTCCAGGTTGGGTTGTTTCCCAGGGTTCGTTTCAGATCATATCCCATCCCATGCGACTCAATGTTGGCTTCGTCAATCACATACAACCCATATTTGTCGCAGATCTCATACCAGTAAGGGTCATCCGGATAGTGACAAGTTCTGACAGTGTTGATATTGTTCTGTTTCATCAGCCTGACATCCTGTAGCATCGACTCTCTGGAGATCACATGTCCGGTCACAGGGTCATGCTCATGCCGGTTGACCCCTTTGAGTTTTACAGCTACCCCGTTGATGAGCAGTTGTCCGTTTTTGATTTCTGATGAACGGAACCCGACACGGCAGCTAAGTACTTCCAGAACCTTGCCGGATGGATCTTTAAGCGCCAGCAGCAAGGTATATAGATTGGGGTATTCGGGGCTCCAGTGTGCAGGGGTTGGCACCGGCCGCTCAACGGGGATGTTGATATCCATGCTCAGTCTCAACATACCATCCTGGTATTCATTGACGAGATCACCGCGGGCAAAGAAGTCCCGGATAAAGACATTTGGCGTAGAGAACAAATAAACATCCCGCTCAATCCCGCTGATGCGCCAGAAATCCTGACATTCAAGAAAGGATCCATCCGACCAGCGAAACACTTCCACCGCCAGCCGGTTGGCGCCGGGAACCAGGAAGGAGGTGATGTTGAACTCTGCCGGCGTCTTCCCATCCTTGCTCATTCCTACCCGCTTCCCGTTCAGGTAAACATACATGAATGATTTTACCGCACCGAAATGGAGGAACACTTGCTTGTTAACCCAGGCAGCCGGAATTGTAAACGTTGTGACATATGATCCCACCGGGTTGTATTCATCGGGCACATCGGGGGGATTGGGCTGACGGGTGAATTCATACGCCCAGTTTACATAAATGGGATATCCGTACCCCTGCAATTCGATGTTTGATGGAACCGGGATGAACTTCCATTTGCTCACATCGTAATCAGACTTATAAAAATCCTTTGGCCGCTGGTCAGGGTTTTCCGACCAGAAAAATCGCCACCGGCCGTTGAGTAATTTATAGGAGGGAGATGTTGCCCAGTCGTTTTTAATGTCTGAGGCAGCATCCGAAAAAACCATATAGGTGGCATGCGGCGCCTCCCGGTTGATGCCCGTCAGAGCGGGATTTTCCCAGTCTTTTATGTCGGGTATTCCTAATACTTATCGTTTTTACCCTGACATTTGTAACCGCGTCTTTGGCCCAATTCATCGATCTCCCGATGGCATCCCACTCCCCATCGGTCAAAAGGTCGGGTGAGATGTATAACTCGTACATGCTCACACCGCGGGCAAAATACAAAACAACATCATCGGAAAACTTGTGGATCGGATCACCTTCCCCGCCCAACCTTTCCAGGTTGCCTTTGATGATCCCGTGAGTCATCAGGTTGGATACGGGAAACCACCATTCCTGCTGCCGAAGATCATCATACAGGATGAAATCCCGGTAAGTGATGGCCCCATCCCGTTGGCTGATAACCGGAACATCCGCATAACCGTAATCAGCACCCTGCATCCAAATCCGGTTGGCATATTTAACCCACCAGGGACTTAACCAGGTTCCCGAAGTAATGTTGAGGTATACGGATGGGTCTGTTTCCCTTACAGCCTTGCACTTTTCAATGACCGACTCCAGGATCGCTCTTCGGGAATACAACTCCACCGGGTGACCATGATCCGGTTCACTGCGGGAAAACTGAATCCCATCCCATTTGAAGTATTTAACACCGTCATTCTTCACCAAATCGGTAGTTCGTTTTCGGAACAGATCACCATATTTCTTGCCACCAAGACATAGCATGGCATCATTTTTTGTCTTACCAACGACTTCATATCCGTTCTTTTTCATCCAGTCGATGCGCTTCATCCGGAAAGAGTAGCCGCCTGTAGGCCCAAACCAGATACCCAGATCAGTGCCCAGGTGCGATAATTCCTCACTGATCGGCTTGAGGCCCCGCGGGAACTCCTTCTTTCGCAACACCCAATCGCTCTCGTATACATCCCATCCATCATCCAGAACGAATGCATCAAGTTGTAGCTGGTGCTTATCAATCATATTCTTTTTAAACAAGCTGATGATCTGAAGGATGTTCTTTTCATTCATCACGTTTTCCGGCTTCACACCCGGATACTCCGGTGCGCGCAGGTCGTACCGGCTGTTGTATAAAGCATATGGACGGATCGGGGTGATGCGGATATCATCCACATATTTGAAAAACCGGTTTTCTACATATTTGTCTGGCGTTAATGACACTACGACCCATTCACCGGTAATCCAGTTCCCGCCGATTTTTTCACCGATCTCCTGCCCGCAGGTCAGCTTCCACCCATGCTTGCTCTCTCCTGATGACCTTATGGTATGCGAAACAAAGTGGAAATGCTGCTTGTCAAGGATGATCTGGTTGTCGGCATTGTTCATCTTTCCCGGCGCCGACCGGTCGGTCCACATCAGGTCAAGACCGAAATTTCCATCGGTGACGACCCCCCGGTTTGGAGTTTGTTTCATGTAAAGACTGTCGCCGGCAATCTTCTCCCCTTGGAAAGTAATAAGGAAAGTAATCCTTTCATTTACCAGACTGAAGGTTGTACCCTGACTGGTTTTCTTTTGATCAACGGTAACGGTTTGTCCTGATACAAACAGAAAACCGAAAATCGTCGGGACAAACAGGAAATATCTCTTCATTTGCGCCATCATTAAGATTGGCTCCAAATGTAGACAAAATCCAATAAACCCCCTCCTTAACTGTTTGCTGCTTGCTGTTCAATGATCACTGAGAAGGGTGCTTCTTCTTCTTCTTGAAGTACTGTGAATCCAGGTAATAAAGCAGTCGTACCGAAAGACTGTTGGATGCCGGTGAATCGATGGTCTCAAACAGGTTGACGGCAAAATCACGGCGGATAAGATCGGTAAAAGTCATCACCCCGTTCTTCCAAACCAGCGACAATTCACTTCCCGGAGCAAATTGCCAGGTGTATTTCAAGTCAATATTGAACAGATTGAAGTTGATGTCGTGATTCCGCTGATAGGTGCTGGGTTTCAGCCAACCATCATCCTGCAGATCATAGAACTTGTCATACACTGCCGTAATCCAGTAATGTCGAACCCGGGCATTCAGACTCATGGAGCTGGAGAACATGTAATTGGCAGAAAGCACGTTTGTGATCGTCAACACATCCCGGTTACCAAACAGTATTACCTCACCGCCGCCTTGTCCTGCAGTATCTGAAACATATCCCCTCCCATCAAGTATGGATTCATATTCGAATGAATAAGTGAAAGTAAACCTGGGATCAGGCTGAATCCTTGGCCCCAGACTGAAAGCATATCCCCGGGATCCATATTTATCAGAATAGTATCCAGCAAAATAGCCATCCATAGCCAGTTTTCTGCTGTAATCAGAAGAGAACCAGAAAACCATGTTTCCCCAGGCAGGATCATGGTAATACCTTCCTTTGACTCTTGGCTCATAATAGTCACGGGCGACAATCGGAGCAAACTCACTATTGAGGCCGAAGGTCATTTGCTTTCGGGTGGTGGCATTAAATTCTAACCGGCACATCAGACCGGAGTATTTCAATCCTTCATACAAACCGGAATACCTGGCATAAAACATCGAATGAAAGCTCAGGAAATTCCCAAAGGGCTCATAAATATTGTATCCGATATAGGCGGAATGATCGAATTTGTTGTTCCTCGCATTGAAGCCCATGTCATTCGGATTGTATTTTTCCGATTCGATCAGACTGGAATAATTGAAGAAAAGGTTGCCACTGATCTTTCCAAAGCTTAATAAGGTGTGATAGCCGAGATCAGGACGGAGGTCGTTGTCATATTTCTGACTCAGAATAGCCTCACCGGTTAACGCATACGTGTATTTTTTATTCGCCACCTTGAAAACAGTCCCGGTCACGTTGGCTGAATATTTTTCTTCCGGAATATAGAGGTTCGTATTCAGGAAGGAGACGTAGGAATTGTTTTTCAACGATTGGTCCAGAACGATCATGTTGTAATTGGTGAATCCCTGGGAGAGTACTTTTCGGGTGTTTCCGGATGAATCCTGCAGGATGGCCCAGGTGTTCGACGTCATGGCATTGAGAAAACCAATACCCAGCCCGTGGTTGGTCCTTCCGGAGATCTTGGTTGCATTGATCAGCTTGGTTTGTTGTGGATTCTCTTTCACCTCCTCACCTGTTTTCAGGGAGTCGTACACCGACCGGTAGTTTTTCGGCTGAGCGCCAATGCGGCGGGAATAGAAGATATCTCCCTTGCTGAATAACTCGGTCCCTTCCGTAAAAAACTGCCTCTTTTCATCATACTGAATCTCAAAAGGGGAAAAATTGTATATCCGGTCATCCGATGGAACCTGGCCGAAGTCAGGGATCAGTGTCATGTCCAGGGTGAAACTCTGACTGATGCCGTATTTGAGGTCTGCTCCATAGTTGTAGGAAAAGTCCCAATTGTCAACTTCAGGACTCTTTTCCATGTATCCCGAAACATAGGGATATAGCGCCAGCCGTAGTGGTGGACGGATGTCGCGGATGCCGCTTAAAATCCCACCTTGGTTGACCAGCCCCTGAACCTTTATATCCACAGGGTTCCAACTATCAAGTTCCCGATACCTCCGGATGTTACGAAAACAGTTGACACCCCATTCCTGTTGATCTTTCACCGGGAAACGGATGGCGGAGTAGGGGATCTTCATCTCCACATTCCATCCGGAATCATGAACCTGCACCTTACTCTGCCACACGGCATCCCAACTGTAGTCGGAATCTGAATCACCCGATTGGTCAAACAATTTGAAATCGGTTTGAACATCCGAGCTGTAAACCTTAAATACAAAACCATTCACCCCATCATTGAACGGACTGATCTGGATGCTGAAGTCATCGGCGTTGAGCCAGGAAGCATCCCGCAAACCTAACTGAACCGAAATGCTGTCTGGCTGTGGATCAGCCATCCATGCTCCGACATAAAGTCCGGTATTATCATACAGGAACATGACCCCCATGTCGAATCGTGCAGGCCGGCCATTGTAAGGCCTAACCTGCGTGAAACCGGTCGCCTTCTCTGCTTTTGACCAAACAGGTTCATCCAGAATGCCATCAATCCTGATCGACTCATCAGCAGGGACGGCAGTGATGATTTTCTTTACAGGTTGCCCCATGAGGAAAGTTGAAAAGAGCAGAAACGAGAGAAAGGAAAGTAGGAATTTCATAGGTTCACAGATAGACCCGCAAAAGTAATGTATGTAATACTATTAATCATACCCATTCGGTCAATAACCTGTATTATTCTGCGTTTTCTGCGAAACAATCTGCGTAAATCAGCGGGAAACCGAAAAAAAATACACACGACATCTATTTATCAAGGAAATGCTGATATGTCAACAGGTTCTCCTCATCAAAACAAACAAAGACCACTTTTTCAATGGATGCGTGATGGGTCAGGAAGTCCCGAACCTTACCGATAGCGACTTCTGCGGCTTCCTTCTTGGGGAACCGGTAAATACCGGTGCTGATGTTGGGAAACGCGATGGTTTTGCAATCATGGTCAACGGCCAGTTGAAGACTTTTTTGATAACAGGACGCCAGCATCTCCTTTTCATTTCTCAATCCTCCGTGCCAGATAGGCCCAACCGCGTGGATCACATATTTCGCAGGAAGGTCATATCCGCCCGTAATTTTTGCATCTCCGACGGGGCAGCCGTTTAATGCGGTGCACGCTTCCAGGAGTCGTGGCCCTGCTGCCCGGTGAATGGCGCCATCCACACCTCCTCCGCCCAACAGGCTTTGATTGGCAGCATTGACGATGGCATCAACCCGGATTTTTGTAATGTCTCCTTGCCGGATCTCTATTCGCGGATCAACCATAAAGATTAAAAAAAGGTTTTAATGGTCTTTAGAAACTGAGAATGAATCTTCGCATTGGTCGCAATGATCTCTTTACCGAAGAGATGATTCTGATGCCCTTCAAAATCACAAACCAGGCCGCCTGCCTCCGTCACCAGAAGGGCTCCGGCAGCTACATCCCAGGGACTCAGTCCGTATTCATAAAACCCTTCAAAACGCCCACAGGCAACCCAAGCCAGGTCAACGGAAGCCGATCCCAGCCTTCTGGCACCCCGCGAATTCCGGATAAGATATCGGAAAAAATCAACATAGGGAGTCAGCCGGCTGTAATCATAGTAAGGAAATCCGGTGGCAAACAAACCGTTGTTGAGGGAAGATGTTTCGGAAACATGTATTGGCCGGCCATTCAGCCAGGCTCCGCCGCCTTTCCAGGCATAGAAACACGCACCCTGATTCACCTCATAAACAACTCCACAAACGATGTCTCTCTTTTTCATCAGCGCTACACTGATTGCAAACAACGGTATCCCATGGATGAAGTTCGTCGTCCCGTCAAGCGGATCAATGATCCAGTTGAATTCCTCCCGGCAATCAGGATTGCTCTCTTCAGCCAAAAATCCCGCCTCCGGAAGCAAGGATCCCAACCTCTCCTTTAACCTTTGCTCCGACCCGGTGTCAATATCGGTAACATAATTGTGAATCCCTTTCTCCCGTATCTCATCTTTATTGAAACCTGCAAAACCAGTCCTGATGAATGCGGCCACATCCTGAACGATGTCACATACGGCTTCCGTTGTCTCCTTCAATTTCATTCGTCAAAGATAATGGATCGGGATTAGATTTCAAACAATGGATCCGAATTTGGGCTGGGAAGCTGGACTTGGAGGATGCGATTAACCCTTTCAGGGTTGAATAAAGTCCTGACTTTTAAGTAATTTCCCGTAAACCCATGCATGAACCCGCCTGTATTGTCCGATTCGAAAAGCACTTCCTGCCTTGTTCCGGAATTTTGTTGATAGAATGTCAGCTTCTTCTCCTCGCTTAATTGATGGAGTAAATGGCTCCTCCGGTGAATCTCCGACGGATGGATTTTCGCCGGATAAGCCGAGTCGGCCGTAAGATCCCGCTCAGAATAACTGAAAACATGCATGTAACTTACCGGGATGGAGCGCAGGTAAGCAATCCCTTCGCGGAATTCATCATCTGTCTCTCCGGGAAACCCTGTGATGACGTCCGTTGCAGTACATGCCAGCGGCATCAATGATATGATCTTTTCGATCCGGGATGAAAAGATTTTCACGTTGTATCTGCGCTTCATCCGTTTTAGCACCGCATCACAACCTGCTTGCAGCGGGATATGGAAATGTGGCATCAGCTTTTCAGACCTGGCAACGAGGCTGATGATGTCGTCAGTGAGCAGATCTGGTTCGATGGAAGAAAGCCGGATGCGGGGAGATGTTACTGCGGTTTCCAGCGCCTGGAGAAGATCCGGAAGACGGTCTTCTTTCCCTCTCCCAAAATCCCCAATGTTGACGCCGGTTAACACGGTCTCCTGCACACCTGATCGTGCAATCGCTTCAGCCGTCTTCAGGATATTGTCAATGGTATCTGAGCGGCTGTTACCCCTTACCAGTGGGATGGTACAATAGGCGCAATGATAATCACATCCATCCTGAATTTTTAAAAATGACCGGGTGCGGTCACCCAGTGAATGGGCCGGATGGAATACGGATAGATCTTCCGTGTTTGAATGTTCATGATGGTCAAGGATCAGATCGAGATCGAATTTGGTCTTGTTGTCAAAGATAAAATCAACCTCTGGCATGGCACTTATGGCCTCTTTGCGCAACTCAGCCATGCACCCGATCACGGCCACCTGTGACTGCGGATTGGTTCTTTTCAGATGCCGGATGGCTGTCCTGCACTTTCGTTCAGCTGCCGCCGTGACCATACAGGTATGGATGATGTAGAGATCCGCCTGCTCATGCTCATCAACAATGGTGAACCCGTCTGACACAAGGGTTCGGGCAATGGTCGATGATTCAGCAAAGTTCAACTTGCAACCGAAAGTATGAAAAGCAACCTTTCCGGGTTTCATGATGCAAAGGTACGCATTCAGCCGGGAATATTGGAGAAATGAAACCCCGCCAAACTTCCCCTCCAGGCAATGACAATGATCCCTGCAATGCTGATCAAGATGGCCGGCACACTGAAAGCAGATATCTTTTGCTTCAATAACGGAATCGATAGCAATACCAGTAGGACCGGCCAGGTGTAGTTCAGCACGACCGCTTCCTGTGCCGGCAACATGCTGTAAGCCTGAAAAAGAACCAAATAATACAGAAAAGGATTCAATAATCCCATCAACATGGAACGCAGGATATCCTTTCTTCGGATGGTTGATAAGTCGCATTTTTTTTCGATCTTCATTTTTTTTTTATAGTTTTGCGCCCTTAATTCACCACACCCCCTCTCCTGGGTTCCTGCGAAAGCAGGAATCCGAGAGGGGGTTAGGGGGTGAGGTCTTTGGAGACCATGGGTGAGGTCATTATTATAAATGGGTGAGGTCATTAAAATAAAATAGAATGAAAAAACTAGCCGTCGTTGCATTTGGAGGAAATGCCCTGCTCAGGGGCGACCAAAAAGGAACCATTGATGAACAGGAGGCCAACGCCTATACCACAGCCGAGCACATGCTCAAGTTGCTGAACCGTGACTATAACCTGGTGATCACCCACGGCAATGGCCCACAGGTTGGAAATTTGTTGCTGAATAATATTGCCGGACATAAAATGCATAACCTGCCCGAGATGCCACTCGACGTCTGTGTGGCATACTCACAGGGATTCATCGGCTATGTGATCGAGCAGCAATTGAAAAATGTCCTCCGGGCGCATGACATGGACCGGGATGTGATCACGATTATTACCGATGTCCTTGTCAACAAGGATGACCCTGCCTTTGAAAACCCAACCAAGCCCATAGGTCCTTTTTACACCAAAGAAGAAGCTGACCGGATTGCCGGAGAGACGAAATCGGTTTTTGCTGCTGATCCGCGGGGTAGGGGATATCGCAAGGTGGTGGCATCACCTCAGCCGCTGGTGATCTCGAATGTTAAAACCATTGAGAAGATCGCCCGTGGAGGACAAATCATCATTGCCGTTGGTGGTGGAGGAATTCCTGTTTTTTATGTGGAACAAAACAAAACCCAGGGCATTGATGCCGTGATTGACAAGGATTTGGCATCTGCATTGCTGGCTTCACAGATCAATGCTGACAAGTTCTTTATCATGACGGATGTCCCGAAGGTTTGTCTACACTACAATACACCCAAAGAGCAAGCCATCACCCGAATGACCATTGCAGAAGCCAAGAGATACCTGGCGGAGGGCCACTTCGCTGATGGCAGCATGGGGCCGAAGGTCAGGGCCGCGATATATTTCGTGGAACACAGCGGAAAAGATACCATCATCACCCGCACCGACCTGCTGGGAGTGGATGACGGCGGGACAAGGATTACGCTAGTCTAGCCCCACCCCAGCCCCACCCCCTTCCCCTCCCCATTTGGGGAGGGGTGAGGGGAGGGGTCATTCCCTAAACACCATCTTCTGCACATCCATCCCTTCAATAGCCAGAAGGGCATTCTCAAGCTTGATGCTTTCATTGACATCTCCGGTCAGCTCCAGTAAAATAAGCCCCGTAGTACTGCAGTATTCATTAACTACTTCATGTAATCCCAGCCTCGTCTTGATGGAACAGCCATACGTGGTCAATGTCTCCTGAACTTTTGTGGCATCCGACACACGGTTGTTGATGTGAATGCCGAGAATTCTGGTTTCTTTCATTTTTTTATTTTTTAACCTCCAATAATGTTATCATTTATTTTCGCCACTAAACCACAAAAACTCAAAGAAACACAAAATGCTGTTAATCAAACAAATAAAATTTGTGCAATTTTGTGATTTAGTGCCTTAATGGCATAAAAGACTTGTGAACCACCCACTTCATTCAGTTTTATTTCCCCACAACAAAAACATCACCTGCCCGATCTCCGAATTGGTGATATATGCCCCTCTTACCGGATCAAATTCATCCGCAAAAAGGCTGAAAACATCACTCCCTACTCCCTTAGCAAATAATGGCACCAGGCTATTCGTATGATCAGTCGACCGAAACTCCATCCCCGGCAGAACCCCTTTCCCATTATTCACGATCGGCTTAAAAAACTCAGAAAGCGCCCCTTCCCCAGCACTTGAACCTGAACTTGAACCTGAACTTGAACTTGAACCCAAATTCCCGCATTCATGATCTGCGGTAACGATCAGCAGCGTTTCTTCCCATGAGCTATTGGTTTCAACCCATTCCATCACGGCTTTTATCGCATCCGTGAAGTCAATGGTCTCCTCAATCATCCTCCCTTTCTGATTATCATGACATGCCCAGTCAATCGCACCTCCTTCGATCATGATAAAAAATCCGTTGGGATTACTGCCCAGGACATTCAGCGCCCCTTGTGTCATCAGGGTCAAATCAGGGAGATGCTGAATAAATGGTGTGGCATAAGGATCGACTTTTGTCGAATCGTATGTGCGCTCCTGCTGCAAGGTCGAATATACCTGCGGAAGTCCTAAAACTCTGGGTGGAGGAGGGTTGTCAGTCATTAATCGCTGAAAGTCATCTTTGGTAATCAGCAGTTTCCATGGATCTGGTGCACCATCAAAGTTGACATCTTGTAAAGTGTATGGAATCCCTTGATAAATGAAATCAGCCTTTTCGGGCTGCTGAAGCTGAGTCCACAATAAACTGTCGCCAACATAGCTGAATGAGGTTGCGCGGGTAACAGGCTTACCGTCTTTGGAGTAATAAGGATGGCCGCATCCCATGATCACGTCCATTTTACTCTCCAGCAACATTTGTTTGGCAATTTCCGGGTAGTTGGAACGGGTAGGGGAATGAGCAACAAATCCGGCGGGAGTAGCATGAGCAAAAGGAACAGTCGTTACAACACCTGCCGACTTTTGTAAGAATTTCGCTACATCGGTGATGGTTGTCAATGGTTGTTTGTTGAGGTCAACACCCACCGCATCATTGTAAGTCTTTACACCGGAAGCTATAGCTGTGGCGGCTCCCGGGGAATTGGTACAGGATAGGGTAATGTATGCCCGTTCTTTCCATGCCTTGTCGGGACTATATCCATTGCTGTAAACCAATGGCTCAATGGTGATCGCAGCGGGATAAGTGCTCACTCCCAACCGCACCGGAAATGATGACCACAAGGGATCCGACTCCAACCCGGTCCGATAATAGGTGGCTGCCTGAAACTGGTTATATCCACACCCATCCCCGATCATTAAAATGATATTTTTCGGGGCGGTCATGTTCATCTGAGCGCCCGATGATATTGGCTGTACGGTCAGCCATACCAAAATCAACACGATCAATTTCAGGCAGGCCTTTAAGAGACTTGTTTTCATAAACTGAACGTCATCTTTTGTAACTCTACACCGCCGATCATCGATACTTCCTGCTCAAACCGGTCGCATAGATCTTTTTTATCGATCATCTGTAGAATGATTACACCGGTTCGGCTGCAGCGGTCTTCCGAAACTTCATGAAAACCCAGCCTGGAACGGATGATGGCAGCATACTTCGTCAATAACAATTGCATCCTGCCTGCTTCTTTGATGCGGTCGGTGATCATCAGACCGACAATTCTCATTTCAGCCATAGATTTTAGATAAATGGATTAAAAATAGAGATCTCTTTTCCCTTGTTTCACAAGCTCGAGCTTTTCAATCAGCTTGTTCTTGAAGGTATTATCTTCATATTCATTCAACTTTTCATCGATCAGTTGGTACCCTTTGATCTTTGTTTGCTCCGGGGCATAATCCTCCAGGTATTCAGCCATGGTAAGCAACGCATTGGGTTGGCAAAACCGTTTGATAAAACCGGGTACGGAGAATTCCATGAAATGCTCGCCAGTCCTGCCCATCCGGTAACAGGATGTACAGAAAGACGGGATCATCCCCTTGTGGATCAACTCATCCATGATCTCGTTGAGGCTCCTGTTGTCGTTAATCTGAAACTGTTCCCGGTCGATATCCTGATGTTGCTTCTTCTCTGCATAGCCACCCAGTTCGATATTGGTTCCGCCATCAATCTGTGACACGCCGAATTGCAATATTTCATCCCGGATCTCAGCAGGTTCGCGGGCAGTAAGGATCATGCCCGTGTAAGGTACGGCC
>VGGL01000060.1 GCA_016868575.1 Bacteroidota bacterium | reverse complement strand
CAAACCTGCCAAGAATGAGTATACAAAGATACAACACGAATCTTCGTTTGTCAATTGCGGATTTCCGTTTTTTTTTATTCCGGATTTCCGGAATGCTCCCGAAAAAAAATTCGGTTAAATAATAGATTATGAGGAATTTAAGAAAATCGACTGGCAGCCACAAAAAAAACAAGGGGTTTTGAAAAACGGCGAGAAAATGGTCATCAGACAATTTTTGCCACCAATACACGGAAACACAAAAAGGCACAAAAGCGTTTGTGAAGTTTTGTGTCTTGGAGACTTCATGGTTTAAAAATGGGTCTCTTTAAACACCAAGGCCGATAAGATCTTCACTAAGGATACAAAAGTGGAGATGGTTATTCAATCTTTCAAGAATACTTGTTTTCAATAAAAGTTGTATCTTTGTTCCGATTTCTTCAGGGCAGGGTGCAATTCCCGACCGGCGGTACAGCCCGCGAGTCCCGGATAACCGAGTGACAGAGCCGTTGAAACTTCGGCGCCGACAGTAAAGTCTGGATGAAAGAAGAGATTGTTTTACTTAGAAAATATTTACAAAGCCCTGGAGAAATTCAGGGCTTTTATATATCCCTGCGCAAGCAGGGATCTCACGCGAAAGCAGGGATCTCACGCGAAAGCAGGGATCTCATGCGAAAGCAGGGATCTCAGGTTTTAACCACAGAGGACACAGAGTATTGCGCAAAGGGCGCAGAGAATGATAGAAAAAAAAGACATACGATTCATGCAACGGGCGCTGCGGCTTGCAGTCAAGGCGACGGGGGCGGTTCATCCCAATCCTTTTGTCGGAGCGGTGATTGTTAAGCATGGAAAGATTGTTGGGGAGGGGTTTCATGCACAGTTTGGAGGACCTCATGCTGAGATCCTCGCCCTGGATCAAGCTGGCAAATCAGCACGGAAAGCCACCCTTTATGTCACGCTGGAGCCCTGCAATCACCATGGTAAAACACCTCCCTGTACCGAGGCGATCATCCGGCACGGTGTTTCACGGGTCGTGATCGCCGGCAAAGACCCGAATCCGCTGGTTTCAGGAAAAGGGATCGATAAATTGAAGGAACATGGCATACAGGTTACAACAGGTGTGCTTGCTTCCCAGGCAGAACAGATCAATGCGCCTTTCTTTAAGTTCATTCAGACAGGCTTGCCTTATGTGACGCTCAAATCAGGGATGACCCTCGACGGAAAGATCGCTACCGCCTCCGGCGACTCCCAATGGATCACCCATGATCAAGCCAGAAAGGATGTTCACCTTCTCAGATCCAAAGTATCTGCAATCCTTACGGGTATTGATACCATTATCGCTGATGACCCCTTGCTGACTGCCAGGAAGGGCGAGAAGACCGTTTTTGAGCCGGTGCGGATCGTGGTCGACAGCCTGGCCAGAATTCCATTGAAATCACGGATACTCAATTCTTGCGATAACCGGAAAACCTGGATCATGGTAACGGATCGGGCGCCAAAATCAAGCATCCGGACGATTGAAAAAACCGGAGCTTTGGTGAAGGTGCTCCCTTCTTCCGAGGAGGGAAAAGTTGACCTGCATGCGCTGATGCGTTTCCTGGGCCAAAAAGGGATCAGTCACCTTTTGGTGGAAGCGGGCAGTTCGCTCAATTTTGCCATGCTCAAGGCCCAATTGGTTGACAAACTGATCTTGTACATCAGCCCGAAAATCATCGGTGGAAAAGACAGTTACCCGGTTTTTGGCGGTGCCGGAGTGGATAAACTTGCCGGTGCGATCGAACCCTTTGGGATGAAAATCCGTAGAATGGGTGCTGATTTTAAAGTGGAAGCATATCTAAATAAAAGATAACAGATGTTTACAGGGATCATAGAAGAAAAGGGAAGTATTCTGAACATGCATAAGGGGAGGACCTCTGCATCCCTAACCATTGGCGCCAGAAAGATCCTGGATGGCATGAAAACCGGCGACAGCATTGCGGTCAATGGCATATGTCTCACCGTCACTTCTTTTACGAAGACCTCTTTCACGGTGGATGTGATGCCTGAAACGATGCGTTCGACCAGTCTGGGTGACTTGAAAGAAAAGTCCATGGTCAACCTGGAGCGGGCGCTCCGGCTTGAGGACAGGATGGGCGGACACATGGTCAGTGGCCACATTGATGGAATTGGAACGATCTCTTCCAGAAAACGAGAGGATAACGCTCTCTGGCTGACCATTGAAGCCGGCATGGACATTTTATTGTACATGGTGAAGAAAGGCTCCATCGCTGTTGATGGCGTCAGTCTGACCATTGCTGACCTGCGGGATGCCTCCTTCAGCATCAGCCTGATCCCTTTAACACAGCAGGAAACGATATTGGAAGAGAAGAAAGAGGGTGATATCGTCAATATCGAATGTGATATGATCGGTAAGTATGTCGAACGCTTTCTTTCAGCCGGTAACCATGAGATGGCACAAAAGAAGAGCCGTATCGACATGGATTTTTTAAGAGAACATGAATTTTTCTGATAACGGATGACAAAATTTAAGTTTAATACGATTGACGAAGCGATTGAGGATATCCGGGAAAGCCGGATGCTGGTCGTGGTGGATGACGAGAGCCGGGAGAATGAAGGAGACCTGGTGATCGCGGCTGAAAAAGTAACCCCTGAGATCATCAACTTCATGGTGAAGCATGGGGGAGGTCTGGTGTGTCTTCCTATCACCGGGGAACGTCTGGAGGATCTGAAAATCGACCGGATGGTGGTCAATAATACCGACCGGAATAAAACCGCTTTCACGGTTTCTGTGGATGCCAGATCCTGCAAAACAGGTATTTCTGCCCATGAACGTGCCATGACCATTCTAAAAATGATCGATCCGAAGGCAGGCCCCAATGATTTTACACGGCCTGGTCATATCTTTCCCATTGAGTACAAGGAAGGAGGGGTGCTTGTCAGGGCCGGGCATACTGAAGCTTCCATCGACCTGGCGACCTTGGCTGGGTGTTACCCGGCAGGCGTCATCTGCGAGATCATGAATGAAGATGGTACCATGGCCCGGGTTCCGCAACTTATGGAATACGTGAAGAAACACAACCTGAAGATCATCACTATTGCCGACCTGATCGATTACCGAAGAAAGAACGAGATCCTGATCGAACGGATCTCAGTTGTGGATATGCCCACAAAATTTGGAGAGTTCCGGGCATTCAGCTACCTCAACAAGATCACCGGAGAAA
The DNA here is from genome assembly GCA_016868575.1 of Bacteroidota bacterium. Lineage (GTDB taxonomy): Bacteria > Bacteroidota > Bacteroidia > Bacteroidales > FEN-979 > VGGL01. The sequence goes on along the minus strand of VGGL01000060.1, from coordinate 11,327 downwards.
ACCATGTGGCGCTGGTGAAAGGGGATATTGATGATGGCTCTCCTGTTCTCGTCAGGGTGCACTCCGAATGCCTTACAGGGGATGTTTTTGGAAGCGAGCGGTGCGATTGTGGTGAGCAAAAAGACTTCGCTTTGAAGAAGATCAGTGAAGCTGGCAGGGGCATATTCCTTTATATGCGCCAGGAAGGCAGAGGCATCGGCCTGATCAACAAACTGAAAGCGTATTCCTTGCAGGATAAAGGTTTTGATACGGTGGAAGCCAACCATGCCCTGGGTTTTGCAGCCGACCTGCGGGATTATGGCATTGGGGCTCAGATACTGGTCAACCTGGGAGTTAAAAAACTCATTTTGATGACCAACAATCCCAAGAAATTGACCGGGATCCAGGGGTGGGGATTACAAGTGGTTGGAAGGGAACCCATCCAGCCCACTGCCAATGAGAACAACCTCTTCTATCTGAAAACAAAAAAAGAAAAATTAGGTCATTTATTATATATTCAGGAGGATAAAAAAAAATGAAAGTAATTGAAGGTAAACTGGAGGCCAAAGACCTCCGATTCGGAATTGCCATTGGCAGGTTCAATGAGTTCATCGGCGGCAAATTGCTGGCCGGGTGCCTGGATGCACTCAAACGACATGGAGCAGATGAGAAGAACATCGACATCGCCTGGTCGCCAGGATCATTTGAATTACCACTGGTGGCCAAGAAACTGGCACGATCAAAAAAATATGATGCCGTGATCTGCCTGGGCGCTGTGATCAAAGGCGACACACCGCATTTTAACTACATCGCTGCTGAAGTCTCCAAAGGGATTGCCCATGTGATGCTGGAAACTGAAATCCCCATTGCATTTGGCGTGCTGACTACCGATTCGCTGGAACAGGCCATCGAAAGAGCCGGAACTAAAAGTGGCAACAAGGGCTTCGACGCCGCCATGACCGCCATCGAAATGGCCAACGTGCTCAAGCAAATCAAGTAAATCTCCCCACTCTCTTGCAAGGAGAGGGGGCAGGGGGGTGAGGTCATTGTTCACTTCTCCACTACCACAAAAACCGTCCGCCGGTTCTTTGATCTCCCTTCCTCCGTATCATTACCGGCTACCGGCATCGATTCACCATAGCCCTTGAAACTGAGCCGGCCGGCGCTGATGCCTTTCTCAATCAGGTAGTGGTATACAGATCCAGCCCGCCGCTCCGATAAAACCTGGTTGTCTGCATCCTTGCCAATATTATCCGTATGTCCCTGGATCTCAATCCGGATGGTTGGGTTCTCTTCCATGAACCTCACCAGTTCATCCAGCATGGGTGTTGACTCGCTGGTCAATTCAAAGGAGTTGAAGCTAAAATAGATATCCCGGATCACATAAGATTTACCAATCTCGATGGGCTTGATCTCCACATCTACCTGTGCCGGCTTTTCCAGAATGGTATCTTCCTGAGACAGATACCTCGACTCGAAAACATATCCTTCTTTCTTGAAGGTCATCACATAATCACTTGTAAAAGGGGCAATGGCCAGGTATTTCCCGGTGAGGGTATCCAATGGGATCTCTGAGATCTTCCTTGTCTCAATGTTCTTGAGTTCGATCCTGGCTCTCACCGGCTCCTGCGTGCCTTCATCTTTCAGCGTACCTTTCAGGAACAATATCTTCTCCGGACGGGCTTCATCATACAGTTCAAAGGAGTACAAGTCCCATCCACCCTTGCCTTCCAGCTTGTTGGAGCAGAAATACCCATATTTCCCATCGGTGCTGACAAAGAATCCCACATCGTCATCCGCTGAATTGATCGGATATCCGATATTAACTGGTTTTTTCCAGGTTCTGTCATCCTGCAGCCGGGAATAAAAAATATCATATCCACCCATACCAACCCTTCCATCAGAAGAGAAATAGAGGGTTTTGCTGTCGCTGTGGATGAAAGGTGCCTTCTCGTTTCCATTGGTGTTGATCAACTTTCCGAGATTTTCCGGAGCGCCCCAGACGCCATTATCATCCATCACTGATTGATAGATATCATAACCTCCATACCCGCCGCTCCGGTCGCTGACAAAATACAAGGTCTTACCATCCGCCGAGATCGACGGCTGTGATTCCCATGAATCGGGCTGATTGATGGCCTTTCCGATCGACTGGATTGAACTCCAGTCTTCATATGCATTATCGGAATAAAAAATATCGCAATTCAGGTAAGCGCCTTTGGTTCGCTGACATACCGTATAGTACAACCTGTTATTGTCCGCTGTAAGCGTAGCTCCTCCTTCGTTGTCAAACACATTAAATGGCTCAGGCATCTCTTCGCCTGCTTCGAAAGTACCGTCAAATGACTGGTTGCTGTACATAAACCGTTCCTTGAATCCGCTCCGTTGAACCAGTTCATTGCGGGCAGGCAGGAGCTTGATCTCTCTGGTGTATAAGGCTATCTGTCCGTCGGGGGAGATGATCGGGAGATACTCGTTCTCGATGGTTGAGATCCCTTCTACCACCACGGGCCTGAATGGCTTGGGATTCCGGTACGATTCACTGAAAAAGTTTGCATAATTCAACAGGTTCACCGCCCGTTCATAGTCCTCATCGTTTTTGATCTTTTCTACATCCAGCAGAAAACGATCCAGGTACTTCGCCGATTCATCCCACCGCTCAGCGCCAAAAAAGATATCTCCCAGGTAATAATAGGTATAGGCATCATAATCCGGACATAGTTCAATGACTTTCAGAAAATGCTTTTCAGCCTCCTTGATGTTGGGTTCTCTCTTTTTAACCTGCATCAGACCCAGCACGAAATAGGCATCCACGAAGGCAGACTCGGCATCGATGACCTCATTCAGGAAGCGTGTGGCTTCAGCATTTTTTCCCTGTTTATATGCTGACATTGCCTGATCATACAACTTCTCCGCTTTTTTGCCATAGGCATGCGGACAACCATGATCTTCCTGCGAAAACAAATGGATAGACACAGAAAGAAACACGACAACAATTGCCAATGGTATGATGTGATCCGGATGTTTCATGATGGGTCTTCAAATATACGAAGGATTAGGCTTCGTATTGTGCCGATCATATTATCTTTGTGCAGGAACAAAATTGCATCTTATGACCTCAGATCCAAGAAATCATCCAGGCAAGGAATACACCAACGGGGAAGTCACCGTGATGTGGAAACCCGCTCTTTGTGATCACTCCGCATTATGCATCATGGGGTTGCCAAAGGTTTTCGATCCCGGGCAGCGGCCATGGATCGATATACATGCAGCATCAACAGACGATATCATTCGGGTTGTCGACACCTGTCAGGAGCTTCTTTATTATTTCTAATTTTATCAACTGTTGTTTTATTTTCAATGTCTTTGTAAATGGTTGATTTTGCGCACCTTCATGTGCACTCGCAATATTCCATCCTGGATGGGGCATCCGATATCAGGAAACTTGTTGCCAAGGCCAAGGACGATGGGATGAAAGCCCTGGCACTGACCGACCATGGCAACATGTTCGGTGCCCTGGAGTTTCATACCCATGCTACCAAAGAGGGGATCAAACCCATCCTCGGCTGTGAGGTTTATGTGGCTAAAAGAAAGCATACAGAGCGGAAGGAAAAGATCGATCAGATTCGGGATCACCTGATCCTGCTGGTAAAGAACCACCAGGGTTACAAGAACCTGATCCGGCTTGTTTCCATTGCCTATCTTGATGGTTTCTATACCAAGCCCCGGATTGATAAGGAATTGCTTGAGAAATACCACGAGGGACTGATCGCTTCCTCGGCATGTCTGGCAGGCGAGATCCCGCGGGCAATCCGAGAGGATAACATCGACTTGGCCAGAAAGGTCATTCAGCAGTATACCGACATCTTCGGGGAAGATTTTTACCTGGAGATGATGCGGCATCCGGCAACCGGCGACCGTTGGGATACAACGGTGTTTCCGGCACAACAAAAAGTCAATGAAGCCCTCGTAAAACTATCTGCAGAAACAGGTGTCAAGCTGATTGCAACCAACGATGTTCATTACATCAATGCCGCGGATGCTGAAGCCCATGATCTGCTCATCTGCCTCAATACGGCAAAAGAACTCAATGATCCGAACCGGATGCGCTATACCGGACAGGAGTGGTTTAAAACCCGGGACGAGATGGAAGCTTTGTTTGCAGACCATCCTGAAGCGCTGATAAATACACAGGAGATCGTCGACAAGGTGGAAACTTACGAGCTGGAAAACAAACCGGTGATGCCGAATTTCATCCTCCCTGATGGTTTCACCAACGACCAGGAGTACCTCAGGCACCTGACGTATGAAGGAGCTAAAGTGCGGTACAAAGAGGTCACGGAAGAGGTGAAAGCCAGAATTGAGTTTGAACTGTCAACCATCGAATGGATGGGCTATCCGGGCTATTTTCTCATTGTCAGCGACTTTATCGACGCTGCCCGGAAGATGGATGTTTGGGTAGGTCCTGGCCGTGGTTCTGCGGCAGGCTCCATCGTGGCTTACTGCCTGAAGATCACCAATGTTGATCCCTTGCAATATGGTCTTCTTTTCGAAAGGTTTTTGAATCCTGACCGGATATCCATGCCCGATATTGATATCGATTTTGATGAAGATGGCCGTGAGAAGGTGATCAAATATGTAATCGATAAATACGGAAAGGATAAGGTCGCCCAGGTGATCACCTTCGGGACAATGGGTGCCAAGATGGCCATACGCGATATTGGCCGGGTGCTTGAATTGCATAAGGATACTGTTAACAACATTGCCAAACTGATTCCTGACCGGCCGGGAACGACCCTTGCAGAGGCCTATGAGGAGGTAGCGCAACTCCGTGCTGCAAGAGCTTCCGAAGACCCTAAAATAGCCGAAACACTTCGGTTTGCTGAAACCCTCGAAGGATCTGTTCGGCAAACGGGTGTCCATGCCTGTGCCATCATCATCGGGAAAGAAGATCTGGCTGAGCATATCCCGCTTGCTGCAGCAGGCAAGGAAGAACAGAAGTTCCCCATCTCTCAGTATGAAGGGAATACCATCGAGAAGGTCGGCATGCTGAAGATGGACTTGCTCGGATTAAAAACCCTCTCCATCATCAACGATTCGCTGATCAACATCAAAAAATCCAGGGGTATTGATGTGGACATCGAAAACATCTCCCTGGATGATCCGGAAACTTACAAACTCTTTGGATTGGGTAAGACGACCGGGGTGTTCCAGTTTGAGTCGGACGGGATGAAAAAACACCTGAAAGAGCTGAAGCCGAATAAAATTGAGGATCTCATCGCGATGAACGCCCTTTACCGGCCTGGACCCATGTCGCACATCCCCAGTTATATCGCCAGAAAATTCAACCGGGAAAAGATCACCTACGACCTTCCCGAGATGGAACCGGTTCTGAAAGATACTTACGGGATCACCGTTTATCAGGAGCAGGTCATGAAGCTTTCGCAGATATTGGGTGGCTTTACCGGTGGTCAAGCCGACTCCCTCCGGAAAGCGATGGGAAAAAAAGACCGGCCGGTACTGGAAATGCTTCGGCCAAAATTCCTTGAAGGATTCAAGAATAAAGGCCACCAGGATGCCCTTGCAGAAAAAATATGGAACGAATGGGTAGCCTTTGCCGATTATGCCTTCAACAAATCCCATTCAACGTGCTATGCTTATGTGGCCTACCGGATGGCCTATCTCAAAGCGCACTACCCGGAGGAATTTATGGCGGCCGTGCTGGGAAGGAACCTTCGCGACATCAAGGAAATCACCCTGTTCATTGAAGAATGTCGCAGGCTGGGTATCCCTGTCCTCGGGCCGGATGTGAATGAGAGCGACCTGACCTTCACGGTCAATGCCAAAGGAGAGATCAGGTTCGGTATGGCCGGGATCAAAAATGTGGGTGAAAATGCGGCGAAGAACGTGGTTGATGAGCGGGAGAAAAACGGTCCTTTCAAGGATATCTTTGACTTTGCCAATCGCATTGATCTCCGGTCGGTGAATAAACGAAGTTTTGAAGCCCTCGCCCGGGCGGGTGCTTTTGATGCTTTCCCCGGCGTTCACCGAGCGCAGTATTTCTATCAGCAAGACAAGGACGACACGATTTTCCTGGACAAGATCATCCGTCATGCCGCCGTCTTCCAGGATAAAAAGAAACATCAGCAACAATCGCTTTTCGGTGATCAGCAGGATATGTTCATCCAGCCCCTGAAGATGCCGGAATGTCCCGAATGGTCAAAGCTGGAAAGGATGAAGATGGAAAAGGAGATCATCGGATTTTACATGACCGGCCATCCGCTGGATGAATGGAAAATCGAAATAGACAATTTCTGCTCGGTGACGATTGAAGAGCTGAAACAGAACCTGGATAAATACAAGAACAAGGAGGTGATCGTTGCCGGGATGATCACCGAGAAGCTCGAACGGGTCAACAAAAACGGTAAGAAATACGGCACGTTCCGGCTGGAAGATTATTCCGACTCGATATCGCTGATGATGTTTTCGGATGATTACCTCAAACTCCAACACCTGCTGACGGATGGGAACATGGTGCTGATTAAACTTCGAATCGAGGTGAAGATAGAACCCAATGAGCGGATCAACTACCGGATCCAAAACTTCTTCCTCCTGGCAGATGTGATGGATAAGTTCACCCGTTCGGTGATCCTCCAACTCGACCTGAATCAGGTAAGCAAGGAAAACATCGCCCGATTGGTTCAACTGGCTAAATCCCACAAGGGAAGATGCGCCCTGAAGATCCTGGTGAGAGACGATGAGGCAAAAGTGACTTTCGACACCGTCTCCAACAAATTCCGGGTTCAGGCCTCTGATTTCATCAAAGCACTCGAAGAATCTCAGGAATTCAATTACACCCTGGAAGTTGTCAAACCATAAATCTCTATTGTGCCCTATTGTGCCTATTGTGGTTAATTTCACATGATGGTTATTCAACCGGAAATCGTATTTTTGAACCCCACATTAAACCCATCTTATATATGACCTTAAAATTAACCGATGCCGATTTTGATGAACTGGTGATCAAGTCTGATAAACTTGCTGTTGTTGATTTCTCAGCCGTATGGTGCGGTCCATGCCGCATGGTCTCTCCAATTATCCATGACCTGGCCAAAGAATATGAAGGCCGGATCGTAGTAGGAGAGATGGATGTCGACAGCAACCCTGCGACAACCGCGAGTTTTGGGATCCGCAATATTCCCACTGTCCTTTTCTTCAAAAATGGCCAGATTGTAGATAAACAAGTAGGTGCAGCGGCAAAGACTGCTTACAAAAACCTGGTTGAAAAACACATCTGATCCCATTGTCGAAGCCAATTGACCAGAGCCGGCTGCGGAAGTTCGGATCGCTGGAACTTTTAGCCCGGCAGGTGGTGGAGGGATTCATCACAGGACTTCACAAGAGCCCATTTCACGGCTTTTCTGTTGAGTTTGCCGAGCATCGCCTGTACAACCCGGGCGAATCGATCCGCAACATCGACTGGAAAGTATATGGCCGTACCGACCGGCTCTACAGCAAGAAGTTCGAAGAAGAGACCAACCTCCGCTGCCAGATCATCATCGACCGGAGTTCTTCCATGTATTTCCCTGTTTTGGATGATCTTTCTCCGGAAAAACCCAACAAGATCACCTTTGCCGTCTATGTGGCTGCTGCACTTATCTATCTGCTGCGTCGCCAGCGTGATGCGGTAGGTCTAAGCATCTTCAGCGATACCATTGAACTGAACACCCAGGCCAAGTCGAGCTCAGTCCATCACAAGTTACTGTATGGTCATTTGGAGAATATGCTCGAGCCTATTCCCCCGAGCGAAAGAAAAAATACATTTGTGGTGGATGCCCTCCACCAGATCGCGGAAACCATCCACAAACGCTCCCTGGTAGTAATCCTCAGCGATATGATGGAATCAAAGGAAAACACCCAGGAACTTTTTACAGCCCTCCAACATCTCAGGCACAACAAGCACGAGGTGATCCTCTTTCATGTTACCGATCGATCAAAAGAACTCGACTTTGAGTATGAAAACCGTCCCTACCGGTTCATCGACATGGAATCCGGTGAAGAGATCAAAGTCCACCCCAGAAATGTCCGGGAAAAGTACATTCAGCTGATCCGGCAATTCAAACAGGAACTCCAGCTCCGCTGTATGCAGTACCATGTCGATTTCATTGAGTCTGATATCAACCAGGGCTTCGACCAAATCCTCCTCGCATACCTCCTCAAACGCGAAAAACTCCTCTAGCTCGCCATTGCAACGCCGCTGCGCGGCTCGCAATGACGATCTAACAAGCTTTTCTTACCTTTGCGCCGATATTTCAAGCGCTATGTCAAAACCGGCTGACCTTCCTTCCCGCTATGATCCTTCGTTGACTGAGGACAAATGGTATGACTTCTGGATTAAAAATGGTTTCTTCAGATCTGTTCCTGATCATCGTGAACCTTACTGTATCGTCATCCCTCCCCCCAATGTCACCGGCGTTCTTCACATGGGGCATATGCTGAATAACACCATCCAGGATATTCTGGTGCGGCGCGCCCGGATGCAGGGTAAGAATGCACTCTGGGTACCTGGCACCGATCACGCCTCCATTGCAACGGAAGCGAAGGTAGTAGCCAAACTAAAGGATGATGGGATCGAAAAGGCAACACTTACCAGAGACCAATTCCTTGCTCATGCCTGGGAGTGGAAAGAAAAACATGGTGGGATCATCCTCTATCAGTTGAGGAAACTCGGCGCTTCCTGCGATTGGGAACGTACCTGTTTTACCATGGATGAACCTCGGTATGAATCGGTAATCGATGTGTTCATTGACCTTTTCCGCAAAGGGATGATCTATCGTGGCGTCAGGATGGTGAACTGGGATCCGCAGGCGCTTACCGCCTTGTCGGATGAAGAAGTGAACTACAAAGAGATTCAGTCGAAACTCTACTATGTCAGATACCGGATCGAAGGCACGGAGGATGAATGGATCACCATCGCCACCACCAGGCCGGAGACCATCCTGGGAGATACCGCTGTTTGCGTTCATCCGGCGGATGAAAGATACCTGTCGATGAAAGGCAAACGGGTCATCATTCCCCTGGTCAACCGGTCAGTGCCACTGATCTTTGATGAATATGTCGACCGGGAATTCGGCACCGGCGCGCTGAAGATCACTCCTGCCCACGACATCAACGACTACAACATAGGCCTCAAATATCACCTGGAAAGTATCGATATCTTTAACCCGGATGGCGCCCTCAGTGAAAAAGCCATTTTATATGTAGGGGAAGACCGTTTTGTTGTCAGGGAAAAGATCACAGAAGATCTTAAAACGCGCGGTCACATTGTTAAAATTGAAGACTATACCAACAAAGTCGGGTATTCTGAACGGACAGATGTGGTGATCGAACCCCGTATTTCCATGCAGTGGTTCCTCCGGATGGATAAACTGTCTGCTCCGGCACTCGACGCGGTGATGACCGATCAGGTGAAGTTTCATCCGGCCAAGTACAAGAACATGTACCGGCACTGGATGGAGAACGTGAAAGACTGGTGTATTTCCCGGCAACTTTGGTGGGGGCACCGGATCCCGGCTTGGTATACTCCCGATGGGGAAGTGGTGGTCGCCAGGACCCGGGAAGAAGCTTTTCGGATGGCCTCAGAACAACTGGCCGGAAAAGTGAATTTCAGTGCGGATGATCTGAAGCAGGATGAAGATGTGCTGGACACCTGGTTTTCCTCATGGCTTTGGCCCGTCTCGGTTTTCGATGGGATCCGGCAGCCTGACAATCCTGATATACGCTATTATTATCCAACCAATGACCTGGTAACGGCACCCGAGATCATCTTCTTCTGGGTTGCACGGATGATCATGGCAGGGCAGGAGTACCGCCAGGAAATCCCGTTCCACAATGTTTATTTTACCGGCATCGTCAGGGACAAGGTCGGAAGGAAGATGTCGAAATCTTTGGGCAACAGTCCTGATCCTATTGAGATGATGAACCGGAACGGCGCCGATGCCGTCAGACTGGGCATGCTGCTTTGTTCTCCGGCCGGCAATGATCTCCTGTTCGATGAAACCCTGGTGGAGCAGGGACGGAACTTCTGCAACAAGATATGGAATGCCCTCCGCCTGGTGAAGAGCTGGCAGGTGGAACAGTCACTTCAACAACCGCATTATTGCGCCGTTTCCGTGGAATGGTTCCGGGCCGTGTTAAGTAAATCGCTGATGGATTTGGAAGACCGGCTTGCCCGCTACCGCCTCTCCGAAGCCCTGATGTCTGCCTATAAGCTCGTGTGGGACGATTTCTGCTCCTGGTACCTGGAGATGATCAAGCCCGATTATGGCAAACCTGTTGATGCTCAAACCCTGGATCAAACCATCTCATTCTTCGAACAGTTGGTGAAATTATTTCATCCGTTTATCCCATTCATTACAGAAGAGATCTGGCATCATTTAAGGGAAAGAGAAACAGGTGAAACCATCATGTTCCAGCCCTATCCGGCTAACGAAGCTTCAAAGCAGGAGATGATCAGTCAGTTCGAATTCGTGGAGCAAGTCATCATGGCGATACGCAATTTCCGGAAACAGAAAAATATCCCGCAGAAGCAATCCATCAGCCTTTTCATCAGGAAAAACAATAACGAAAAACCCGATACCACCTTTGATGAGGTTGCTGCTCGGCTCTGTAACCTGGAACAAATATCCTACACGACGCAGAAGCCGGAAAACACCGCTGTGATCCTTGTCGGAACCACCGAGTTCTACATTCCCCTTGAAGAAAAGGTAGATGCCACAACCGAAATAGCGAAACTTGAAGACGAACTGAAATACCAAAGAGGCTTTCTCGAAACGGTAAGAAAGAAACTATCCAACGAGCGATTTGTCAACAATGCCTCTCCTCAGATCGTGGAAAACGAACGGAAAAAAGAATCCGACGCCCTTGCACGCATCAAGGTCATTGAAGCACAGCTGGAAGAACTTCGGAAGATGATGGGATGATGTGCTGATGAGAGGATGTGATGATAGCTGATCACTTCTTGCTGATCACTGATCACTGACAGCAATCTTCCCACGCACCACCGCCTCTCCACCCATTGCGCACACCACAACGTACATTCCCGGCACCCAGGAGGAGACGTTGATTTCCAGGTGGGTTTGGCCGCGAGGTAGCGTGTGAGAAGCTACCCGCGTGCAGCGGAGGTCGTAAATATCGATGGTGGCGGCATCCCAGGTTCTTACAAAGGTCTTGACCCAACTTGAGCATTATGCCCCGAAAAAGAGGTGAAAAAGAGGTAAAAACAACATTTTTTCGATGGATTAAAAATATAAGTCGTTGATATTCAATGATAATATTTTTTGAAATTG
>VGGL01000059.1 GCA_016868575.1 Bacteroidota bacterium | reverse complement strand
TCTCTTCGTGCGCTCCTGTGTAGGAGGCAATAGCTGCGGATGTCATGGCTCCTTCCTTCAGGAGGCCGGCAATGTCCAGGTCTGCTGCAGCATGCATGGCGCTGATGATCCATATCTGTTGAAACTGTTCATAAACAACAACATTCCCCGGCATGGTATGTCGGATGATCCTGCGCAGGAACTCCCGGAATGATTCCAGCGCCTTCACAACCCACGCCGGCGGAAGCTTTTGCTGGTCGCTCATGGCTGTTCATTTTTGCAAAGGTAGGGGAAATCGTTGATCGTTGTTTGTTGCTCGTTGTTCGATAAAATTGGAAATTGTACTTTGCCAATCAAATTGTCCATTTACAATTGTACCTTGTACATCCCTTCGTGTGCCCTTATTCGCCTTTGTGGTTAAAGAGGCGGTCTATTTAACCGCGAAGGCCACAAAGTTTTGCACAAAGGTCACCAAGGAGGTAGTATACCCACATGGCGATCTCTGCACATATCATTGCTCACTTTGATTGAAAAAATGCGGATTTATAAACCAAACAAATGAGTCCAATTAATTTATCAGGTTCTAACTCACTTGTCACATATCACCAGCTACAGAATTTTCGTCACGCGTTACGACTTTGAACATGGAGGATGTTGCTTTTGAGTATTATCTAGGCCTGAAAAATTTACCACCATTAAAATGGATCATATGATCCGGGGAACTGACAACCCAAACTTCCGTTTCCCAGGCAATGTCAGAAGTGTGTTTTTTAAACTCTTTGAAGTCCGGGAAAGCGGTCACATATATTTTACCGGCTTTACAATTTTTTAAAATTTCTTCCATTTCCACAATCCGTTTCGGAGAAGCCGGGCCGTGGGAAGTAACCGCTTCAATCAGGAATAGCCATTGTTTCTTATTGTCGTAGAGGATGATATCCGGTAATTTGCTGTGTTTGTCAATCGGGATTCCCAATTCTTCCAATCCCCTTTTATCCAAATACAGATTTTTCTTAACAGTATCTCCAACATACAACAGAACACTTCCGGGAGCAAATCGTGGTGCAAATTCTTTAATGACCGCTATCTGAACTTCATTGTGCTTACCCGGAGAAAAATGTAATTCCGTTCCATCTTGCAGCTTTAACGGAATTTTCCGCAATTCCCGTTTCTCATTGTATTTCTCACGCAGCAACCCGGTATTTTCCCTGAAGAACGCAATTTCTTTATTCCATTTTCCGGTGTTAAAGGATCGAATGACCTTCAATGCCTCTGGCGATAACCGATAATGATTGTCCTTACTATTGGTTGGAAGATCAGGGTTTTCCGGGTTATGGTTAACAATACCGGCCTGAACCAACTGATGAAGTGTCTGCCTGCGAAACGTTTCTCTGGAGTTCTCTGCATACTGTATGTTATAATGCTCCGCAATAAAGCGCATGACACCTTCATATTTGGCATTTTCCTTATTGCCGACAACTGACATGCTCACCGCCTTGGCTTTGCTCCATTTATCCTTTTCCTTTAAGTTGCACAAGGCAAGCAGGATTAATGCCGACCGATCGTTTTGTTGCTCTGGAGGAAGGCCTAATGCTTCCAGTATCTGTTTTGCTTCATCAATTTTATTCATGTACTGTATGCAGGTTTAAAATACTCATTGACAATCCGGTTAGTATTTTCAACTGAAAAATTGACTGACAGGATCACTGCATGGCCAATTTCTCGAATGGTATCTAAGGGAGGCAATGACATTTCCCTTAGTTCTGTTGCGCTCACATTGACATTTCCGTTAAAAATCCTGAAATATGCATTAAAAAGGCTGCTATTTAACAAAGCACAAAGCCCTACAACCTCAATCTTTTCTAATTGTCCCTTGAGGCGGTAGATGTAATTCACCTTGTTTTCAACTCCAATGTAATCTGATTTGATGAAATTGCAAAAGTAAGGCGCAGCAATCAGCCTGCTCTTATCATCCTTGCTGCTGAATCGTCTTAATAAAACATAATTTTTATTGGGGACAAGCAGAGACATTGATTTATCTTCAATGTTAATGTATTGTTCTTTTTTTGGTTTAACGATAGGCCATTCCAGGATCATTTGCTTCACATTATGCAGCCAAAACAGAGGGGCTAACTGAACTTTTCTGATCGTATCATTCTCTCTGAGGTACTGTCTTGCGCGGAAAGCTACAACAGGACCGGTTGAAATGCTTATATTATATTTGGTAAGATTGCCTGTCCAGTTTCTAAAAATCTCCAAAACCGCTTCTTCATGGTCGGTTGTTGGTAAATACAGTATCTTTTCATTTGAATTCACGTCAATGATGTCCTTTTTCGGAAAGCTTCTGATCAATGGAGTTTGTATGTCTTTCAATCCACCCGATGAGGAGATTCTGACCGTTGATTCGGGTTTGGTTCTTTTGGTTCCTTTAATAATCAACGTTTCCTGCAATACCTTGTCTCTGCTGAATGTGTCTTTTCTGGACACGAACAGGTGAACCTTGTCTAAATCAATGAATTTGAAGAAATAGCTCCGAAAGATTTTAAAATATCCTCCTGCTGCATAACTGCGTGGTGTGATGAAAATGAGTTCACCATTCTCCTTGAGCATTCTTGCCGACAATGCCATAAAGATAGCATAAATATTTGGGTGTCCATTCACCACAACTTTAGCTACTGTTACTCGTTTGTCGTCGATAGGAAGTTTGAAATACGGGGGATTTGAAATAATAATATCAAATGGCTCGACCGGTTGGGAAAACAAATCGTCAGTTTCTTTAAAGCAGACTGCATTGTGGAGTATGAAATCTTCTGAAAACAGTTTGGTTTTTATTTCAATTCCTTTGCCGGCGCTCCATTTTGTTAGATAACTGAGAGATTGTTCAGAAAATGGAATGAGTTCAGAATCCGTTTCATACGCAATTAATTCAAGAACTTTCAGATTCATGTTCAATTTGACAAGATGCTCGATCAAAGCACATGACAACACCAAAGAACCACATCCGGGGTCAAGAATGCGAACAGAATTTCCGGAAAAATCAGAAAAGGAAGCCATCAGCATCGCAATTTCAACCGGTGTAAAAAACTGACCGCTTCCTTTTTTATGTTGCTGGCTAACTGAAGCAGTGTACGCGACCCCTAACCGGTCAGCGAAATGACTCGGCAATTCCTGTTCTAATGGCTGTATGTAATGTCTATTTCCCATTTTGGTTTTTGGTCATGTATCTGATCTTCTTTTCTGCCACTTTCAAAACATCTGTTGCAAAAATTTCATCTTTAAGATCGTACAGCACCCTGTCGCTTAAATAATTTATAAGCAGCTCTTTTTCATCAACTTTGAACATTCTTGCAAGCTGAACAATCTGTACCTTTGAAGCTTTCCGTTCACCTCTTTCAATTTTGCTCAGAATGGATTGATCAATATCCAGCTCGGCGGCAACTTTTCGTAATGGCAAACCCTGATCTTCCCGTAACTTCCGTATTTGTTCTCCTATTGACAGCATTTCTTTGGATTCAGGTAGTTTGGACATATTTTGTCCAAAAGTACCAAAATATATTTGATTGTAAAATGTAATGCTATAAAAAGTTATCAACAAAAAATGTGGGTGAGAAAAGAAGTGCCTTATGCTGGTTTGTATGCTGAAAGGATTTCGTCCTTTCTGCCAGATATTCTCTCTTTATCCATTGATCGTTATCTGGTGCATCCCTATCCCAAAATCATTAGATGGTCTATGTTAATTCTATAACCGACCTGTTCCATGAAGAGGTACCTTTTTCACGGTACAGATCGATGATCTGAGAATGATGGAACCAAATATCGAACATTGATCAACGAGTTCTGATGTGGATCGGACTTCTCATTTCGCTTGTCAATAGGCACCAGCTCAAGGGGAATTGTCGAAATTCCTTCCTGCCCATCCGATCAATTACCCCGGACTTCAGTCCGGGAATACTCAAAACCATATATTACCGGGCCTTAGTCCCCTCCATCACAGGTATATCATATGAAAACACGTGAACCCGCAGTTCCACAATAATATTGGTTCCTTTATCGGCCAAAGAAAAACGGGTATCCTTGTGGTGCCAAAGATTTTTTCCGTGCTCGTATTTATTCAGTGTGAGATTTTTGCAAAATGCAACTGTAGGAGATCAGTTTAACAATTTGGGCAACAACACAATAATATCCGGTTTTCAGACCCCCTCCTGCAAAAAAACTTCCATTTCAGCGAAAAAAGTAATATCTTTGAAAACCAGATTTTAATGATTTGACATTCCATCTAATCCATTAAAGATATGAAAAGAAAATTCACATTTATTTTACTGATGCTGATTGCTTCAGGTGTCAGCGCCCAGTGGTCAAGCGATCCGAGTGTCAATACTTTTGTAGCAGGGTCGGGTAATAATCATACCTACCCGCTTATAACTGCCGATCCGTCAGGATCATTTTACATCTCTTCGGTATCGAGTGTACCCAATACTTACTTTAATTACCACCTCCAGCGGATTGATGGTCAGGGAAACCCTCTCTGGGGAACCAATGGTAAGCTCATCAGTGATAATCAGTGCGATACCTGGATATCACGGTATGACCTTGTTGTCGATACTGCTGGGAATGCGATCATGACTCTTGATGATTAGCGCGAGGGGAACGAATCAAGTCATGTTTACCTTTATTGCTATAATTCATCAGGGCAATCTGTATGGAACTCTTCCGGTATCCGGGCTGATACCGGAACCTGCTATACCCATTCTCCCTCTCTTGCGCTGACAAAAAAAGGAAATGTACTGGTTGCATGGACTTGCGACCATCTCATAGATAAACTTATTAAGAGAGGGATTCGTATTCAGAAGTTCACCCCATCAGGGGTCCCATGCTGGTCCAGTTCCGTAAAACTATATGGTACAGACAGTACTTTTTTGTTCCCAGTCCTTTTACCGGTTGGAGAGGATGATTTCATCCTTGTCTGGCAAAGGAAATTCACAACGGGGAGTGGTTTGGGGACTTTGTGGTGGACATACATATATGCCCAACGCTTCAATTCAGCAGGCCAGGCGGTATGGCCCCAGGCGGTTCCAATTTGTGACAAGGGTGATTCGGCCTATTTCATGCCCGAGTACCAGTTGGTGTCTACTACACAGGATGAACAGGAAGGCGTATTTGTGAGATGGTTTGAAGACCGGTTCAATACGAATAACTGCAACATTTATGTACAGCATGTCGATGTCAACGGGCAATTGCGGTGGAATATCAACGGGATACCGGTATCGCCGCAGTATTTCGGATATGACAGGGTGGAACCACAAATCGCTTACAGCTCTGCTGATCAATCCCTGTATTTATTCTGGGAGGAAGAGCGTCCTCTGGGTGGGTACGCTTCTTTTGGCCTTTGCGGTCAAAAAATGTCGTCCGGTGGAAGTCTGAAATGGGGTAACCTGGGAAAAACTTTTGCCGGATTCAAATTAGATTTAATCTATTATCTTAATACTCTCCATCTTACTCCTGTCAATGACCTGATGATCAACTACGAACAGGAATATGATTCGATAGTCGGCCCGGATACTCTTCGGTTTGACCAGCTATTCGCTTCGCGGATTGATACTTCCGGGGCATTTGTATGGCCGGCACAGCGTGTCCTTCTTGCTGCAACGAGCGGAAGCAAATTCTACCCTGATGTATCTTCTTATGCAAGCGGATGTTATGTAACCACATGGGCTGAAAATAGGAACTTCCCTTTCAATCCCGATGGCAGTATTTATGCTCAGAACATTGACCTGAACGGGAATCTGGGACCCCTATTTGTTCCGAACCTGAATAAATCGAGTGAATCCGTCATGATCTGTCCAAATCCATCAAACGGAAATTCACAGCTTGTTTTTAATTCCGCCATTATTGGAACAGTCGGTATCACTATCTATAATTCCCTGGGTCAGATGGTTCTCACAAAGTCGGAATCATCCCGTGAAAACCTGAATACCATAAATCTGGATGTAGCAGGGTTGGAACAGGGTGCCTATTATGTGAAGGTCACCCAACTGGATAGAAGCCAGATACTGAAGTGGATTATCACCTATTGAGGATTATTTTTTTTCTAACAATCAGAATATCAGGCATGATTTTTTTGTTTTTGTGTTTTCAACTTTTGACCACCCCCCATTTTAGTTCAAGTTTCATCTGAACCACCTGATTTGGCGGGTGATCTTTGATAGAAAAATAACGTTTCCCTTTTGTTCCTTGTACATCCCTTCGTGTGTCCTTATTCGCCTTTGTGGTTAAAGAGGCGGTCTATTTAACCACAGAGGGCGCAAAGTCTTGCACAAAGGACACCAAGGAGGTAGTTTACATTGGATGACTTCCATGTTATGCTTTTCGGCTTGTTCAACGGCTTCTTTGGTCTCTGACATCTGCTGAAACCATATTCGGTTGTCCGTTGCTCATTGTTCTTTTCCCGGACCATTTCCCATCATCCTTGCGTAGAATGCGTCTTCCCCGGTCTTTTCCAATTCTTTGATGGCTTTGTTCGTGGCTGAGATTCCAAACTCCTTTTGTTTCCGGAAATGAATATACATGGCTGCCATGTTAATGGCTGTTTCAATCCCTTTTGGATTTCTGAAGATCAAAGTGAAAAACATCTTCCAATAATAATAACCGGTTGCAGAATTAAAACCGGCTTTCCTGCAAACCCTGAGGAATGAGCGCAGGTAATTCAGCCATGTCTTTAAATCCGGCGAGTATTTATACTGTGGCCGGATATGCAAGCCGGTAAAAACAACCCGCTTGTAGTAATTTGACGGTTCATAAATGGTGTCGATGACCTGAATGAAATTTTTAAGGATCACGGTACGGGGAATCAAGGTAATGAAGTTCAGACCCCCGGTCGTCTGGTCAATATCGCTATCACTCACCGACCGGGATGCCTGTGGGAACAACCTGCCATCGGATGCAAGCCGGCGGGTTAACTGGGTATTTGGAAGTGCATAAAGGAGGCTGACCATCGCCAGGCAAATGCCCGATTGCCGGATGGAATCAATCATCTTACCAGCAATCTGTGAACCTTCATGGTCGAAACCAATGATGAATCCTCCATTACTCACAATGCCATATGACAAGAGTTTCATGACCGCCTCTTCGATGGATACGTCAACGTTCTGGGTTTTCTTGTTGTTTTCCAGCACAGCATCTTCAGGTGTTTCAATACCAAGAAAAACATACCTGAAATCCACATCTCTCATCAACTGAAGCAGTTCATCATCATCGGCCAGGTTAATGGAGGATTCGGTGGAAAAATAAAACGGGTACCGGTGCTTTTGCGTCCAGATTTTTATTTCACGCAACAGGTCTTTCGCCTTCTTTTTATTACCGATGAAATTGTCATCCACAATGTCAATATGACCGCGGTAGCCTAAATCGTACAGTGACTGTAGCTCTTTGATCACCTGTTGGTTCGACTTAAACCTGGGGACACGTCCATATAACTCAATGACATCGCAGAACTCGCAATTAAAAGGGCAGCCTCTGAGAAACTGGAGGCCGATCATGAGATAATCCCGGAAACGGATCAGGTCATATCTCGGTACTCCAACGCTCAGCATATCGGACTTTTCCGTTGAGACATACCTTCCGCTTGCAATGCCATTCTTCAAATCGTTTAAGAACATCGGAATGGTAACCTCGCCTTCGCCCAGGACTAAGAAGTCGGCTTCATGGTAAACATCGGGCTGTGAAGTAGGGTCGGGACCACCAACCACGATAGTTCGACCAAGATCATGTACGCGACGGATGAGACCAAGGATGTTTTTTTGTTGCGGGAGCATGCCACCGGAGCAAACAATATCAGCCCATTTGATGTGTTCATCCAGCAAGGGTTCAACGTTCTCGTCAATTAATTGGAATGTCCAATGCTGGGGAAGGAGGGCAGCCACGGTCAGCAATCCAAGAGGGGCCGCCGGGTATTTTGCCCCCACCATGAGGCAAACATCGCGGTAATTCCAGAAGCTAAATCCTGAAAACTTCGTTTGAACCAAAAGGCATTTGGTCTGACCGCCAGACAAATCTTTCATTATTACATGCCTGTCGAAAGGCTATTTCGGCATTACACCAAACAGCCGGTATATCCAACGGTGGAACTTGTGCACACTGGATACCGGCTCGGCAAACATGAAGATGCACTTGCCATGGATGACTTCAATGTTGTTCTTTTCGGCCTGTTCAATGGCTTCTTTGGTCTCTGACATCTGCTGCATCCATATCCGCTGGATGCCTTTGCCAATGGCCTGTTCAACCACAGCAGGGGTATCTTTTTTTTGCGTGATGATCAGCAGTGTTTTGATCTCAGGTGGAAGGGAATTGATGTCTTTAAAGCACTTTTCTCCCAGGATCTCATCCGCATGCGGGTTAATGGGAACGACTGGTATCCCTTTCAACCGCATCTCACGGAACATTTCGTGACCGAACTTCTTCGGCTTCCTGGAAACACCGGCAACAGCAATGGTGCCGGATTGGAAGAAGGCGTCAATACTTGCCCTGGTAACCTTCTTTTGTTTTTTCGCTGTTGTCATCACTTATTGTTTTTGTACATTTCCTTTGAATCCCGGACGGAATGACTCCCATGATTGCTTCTGGTAGGCTCCTTCTCCGAAATAGTGAAGCACCGGTTCCAGATTGACGGACGTCTGATAACCGTTGAGCACCGTCAGCACCTTTTTTTTCTCATCCATCACAACACAACTGGGGTACGACATCCGCCCGTTGAGCAGGGCGATGGCAATCTGATGTGCAGAACGGCTCATCCCCGGGTTCTCATTTACAAAAGTCTGCCCATCAAGGAAAACGGTGTCTTTTCTCTCCGCATTGAGCTTGACACAATAGAAATGCTTGTTCATGTATGAGATGATCTCAGGGTTTGTAAATGTCTCCCTGTCCATGACTTTACACCAGCCGCACCAATTCGTAAAGACATCCACAAACATCAGCCGGGGCTTTTCTTCGTTCAATTTCCAGGCTTCTTCAATGCTATACCACTTGATGCTTTCGCTACGCTCCTGTGCTTTCAACAGAAATACTGAAGAAAGCAAAACGAAGGTCATCAGAAATCCTCTTTTTATCATGTGTGTTTGATTAAAATAAGTACTATCCTTGTTCGCGGCTGATTTCCCGCTTGGTATCTTTCTTTTTCAATGTTTCCCGTTTGTCGTAATGGTGCTTACCCCTGGCCAGGGCGACATTCAGCTTGGCTTTCCCTTTCTCATTGACAAAGAGCAGGGTCGGAACGATGGTAAATCCCCTCTCTTTCACCTTGGCTTCGAGTTTCCGCAGTTCTCTTTTGGTAAGCAACAACTTCCTGTCCCGCTTGGGATCATGGTTGTAGATGGTTCCCATGACATATTCTGCAATGTGCATGTTTCTGACGAACAGTTCACCCTGTTGGAAAAAGCAGTAGGCATCTGCAAGATTGGCTTTGCCGTCGCGGATTGACTTGATCTCCGTTCCGGTGAGTTGTATCCCGGCAGTGAATTCCTGCACCAGGAAATACTCATGTGGAGCCCTCTTATTCTTGATATTGATGCCACCAGCCATCGCTATTTCTTTGGCTCGGGTTTGAGAACAACCCGTACATAATGATCGAGGTTGAAGAATTTCTGAGCGGCCTGTTTCACATCTCCTGTCGTAATGGCATTGACTCTTTCGGTATAGGTATTGATCTTCAGCGGATCATCTCCGTTGAAATAGGCATTTTCGAGATAGCTGAGCCAAAACTCATTCTTTTCGAGGTCAGTTTCCCTTTTCCGAATCATGGCTTCTCTGGCTTTGGTCAAATCGACCGATTGAGGTCCTTTCTTTTGGATGTCTTTCATGATCCTAAAAACGGCTTTGGTGAGTTTTTCCGTTGTTTTCGGATTACACCCAAAGAAGATGATCAGGTCGTAATTGGGTTCAGGGTATTGTTCAAACTGGAGCATGACAGCGGGGGAATAAACGCCACTCAGTTCTTCCCTGATCACTTCAACGAGCTTGATGTTAAGAATCTCCCGGAGGAAACTCAGTGTCATTCGGTTTTTGTCATTCCATTCAAAGCGATCCGACATGGCCAGTGCGACCATGCTTTGAGGATCTTCTCCCTTTGTAAAGACGACATTGTTTACGCCCGGCGCCAGATTGGGCATCCTGTTTTTCCATGTCTCTTTGCGGTTCTTTCCAGGCAAACTTCCCAGGTATTTTTCCACCATGGGGGTGATGGAGTCAATGGTAAAATTCCCGGTGAAGAAAAAGAGGAAGTCGGATGCGTCGGCAAACCGGTCCTGGTACATCTCATAGCTGCGATCCAGACTGATCTTGGCGATCTGGGCTTCTGTCGGGAAGATGATCATCCGTTGGTAGCCCGGATAAGCTGATTTGAATAAAGTGTCGTAGAAGGCCATGATCGGATTGCTCCGCATGAATTTCATCTGGTTTTGCATTTGGGACACGAAGGCTTGATAAGCGGTCGTATCTTTCCGCGGTGCATCGAAATAGAGATAGATCAGCTGGAAGAGTGTTTCCATATCTTTTGGAGTAGTCTTTCCGCTGAACCCTTCTTTGAGTTCATCGATCACAGGCCTGATCTCGATCACCTTTCCCTTGAGCTTTTTCTGCAGTGCGATGTTGTCGAATTCTCCTATTCCACTCATGTTCATGATCTCATCGGTATAGGTTGCGCTCATGATCTCTTTGTCGTCATACTGGGAGATTCCGCCAAGGCTGAAAGCGGAAATAAGGATTTCATCATTCTTGAATTTGGTGGGTTTAAGCACCACTTTGACGCCGTTGCCAAGGGTCATTTCCGTAAAGCCAAGCTTCGCATTTTCTTTGGAATCAACGACTTTTCCTCCCTTTGGTTCATTCTGAACCAAGGGCGATTCGATGAAGGTGTCGACATAAGGCCCGATTTCTTCTTGTTTTGCCTTTTCAATAATTGACAGAACATCTTCTTTGGTAGGGACTTTAACTCCTTCTTTTTCCGGGGCAGTGATCACCAGTGCCAGATTATCATTCGTGATCCATTTGTCGGCCAGTGCATTTACTTCTTCCAGGGTGATGCCCGGCAAGAGGGTTTTGGTATATTTCAAAGCTCTCTGGGCACCCGGGATGGGTTCTTTTTCCAAATAATGATCTACATACTGACCTGCAAAAACCTCCGATTCTGTTTTGTTGAATTCCTTGGCGTTGGTTTCATAGCGGCTGAGCATATCCTCTTTTTGCCGGTCAAATTCTCCTTGCGTGAATCCATGTCTGCGCACCCTTTCATTTTCCCGAAGCACGGTTTCCAGCGCTTTGTCAATCCGGTTTTCCTTGCATTGGGCGTAGGAGAGATAGGCTTCATTGGAGCGGGCCAGGAAGCGGCCATAGCTTGTTGAAGCAAAAACGAATGGGCATTCCGGCTTTTGGGAAAGTTCGCTCAATCGTTGTCCAAGCATGCCGTTGTATATTTCTTCCATTAATTTTTGCCGGTAATCGCGGAGATTCACTGAAGGTTTTCCCGGGTGCTTATAAAACAGAAAAAACATGTTCTCTGAAGCTTCTTTGTCGGTTTCGATTGCAATCAATGGCTCTGTATTGCCGGGAATATCAAATTCCTTACGCTCTTTTGGCGCCGATGGCATTTGGATTTGAGAAAAATGTTGGATGATCTTTGCTTCGGCAGAGTCGATATCAATGTCGCCGACAACAACCACAGCCTGAAGATCAGGACGGTACCAGTCGCGGTAAAAGGAGCGGATGGCTTCATGCTGGAAGTTTTGCAGCACCTCAACTTTTCCGATGGGAAGGCGGTCGGCATATTTGCTGCCTTTGAAGATCACCGGAAAATACCGTTTCATCATCCGGTCATCAGCGCCCAGTCCCAGACGCCATTCTTCCACGATCACACCTCTTTCCTTGTCGATCTCTTTGCCATCCATCAACTGCCCATGCGCCCAGTCCTCGATGATCTGAAATCCGTCATCCAGCAACCCTTTCTGGTCGGTGGGGATCTGAACCATGTAAACCGTCTGATCAAAACCTGTATAGGCGTTGATGTCAGCGCCGAATCTAACGCCTGTCTTTTGCAGGAAGTTGATCAGTTCATTTTTTGGAAAGTGTTTGGTACCGTTAAAAGCCATATGTTCGGTAAAATGGGCCAGCCCTTGTTGGTTATCTTCTTCCAGCACCGAACCGGCGTTGACAGCCAGCCGGAGTTCAACCCGTTTTTCGGGTTTCTGGTTTTTACGGATATAGTAAATAATACCATTATCGAGTTTGCCAATTTTTACATTGGGGTCCACTGCAATGGGGGTCTCCAGGTTCACTTGCTGTGCAAGGGAAGAAGCCGCAAATAGCAATGCGACAAGCATCAACGGATAAATCTTTCTCATGGAAAATAAAGTGTTAAAATGAAGACAGCAAAGATACAAATTGTCGGTCACATATAAGGAAGAACAGGGCTGATCAGAAACGAAAGGTAACTCCTCCAAGAAAATGAATGGTTGCCTGTGGAAAGAAGCCATCCATTTTATATTCCTGTTGATCGAGGATATACCTGTAAACCCATGCGTTGGATTCATATTTCTCAGAAAAGAGGTTATTGGCAGAAAGCATGAATTCTATTTCCCGTATCCAATTTGTCCTGATCACATAATTTAGCCGGAGGTTATTAACAAAGTATGGATCGAGTTTGCGGTCGTTGCTGGAGGTGTTGTCAATGTACTGTTTCCCGATGTACCTGGCGATCCAGGCCACAGACATACCTGTAACGGGGCGGATGGAGATAATGCTGTTGCCGATGACGGATGGAGCGAATGCCAGGTTTGTCTCACCCAGGTACTCGGTTTGCTGTCCGAGAAAATTCCAATCCTGATCATATTCATCAACATAAGCAGTGAACTGATGAACCTTGTTGCTGCTGATGGTCATGTTGGCATCCCATTGCAATCGTTCCCTGAAGAGTTTCAGGGAAGATGCAATCTCAAGACCTGCGCGATAACTGGAGGGTGCATTGGTCATGATCGAAGCGCCCACATTGTTGATCTCTCCGGTGAGGATGAGTTGGTTACGGTAATACATGTAGTAAATATTCGTGCTCAGCCGGAACTTTGGGTAGATCAGGCTATGTCCAAGCTCGAAGTCATAGAGGGTTTCATATTTGGGTTGCCGGTCACGGTCGGCATCGCGGTAGTTGCTTCTGCTGGGCTCACGGTTGGCTATAGCGAAGCTGAAGTATAGGTTGTTCTGATGGTTGATCTCCCAGAAAACCCCGGCTTTAGGGTTCCAGAATGGGAAAAAATGTTGCTGGGTAAGGTCAATGCCATCGTCACGTTTCCCGTTTATCCGGTAATCAACATAACGGTATTGGATATCACCGAAGAAGCTCCATTTTTTCCACAATGTCAGGGTGGTTTTCAGGTAGAGGTTAAAATCCTCTTTCAGTCCGTTGCTTTCGTACCAGTTCCTGTTGATATCCCCGTTGCTGGCGTATTGCGCCCAGATGATCTTTCCGAAGTGATCTCCGTCGTACCGGCTCCAGGCTCCGCCAAAAGTGATATGCAGGTTTTTATTGTTGTCGAAATTTGAGGAGAGGGTGATCCCGTAAAAGTCATTATCCATCATTTTTCGGTTTATCAGATCGCTTTCCGTAATGGTATCTCCACCAATGATCACGTCATCCAGCCCATAATCGCGGAAAGACTCTCCAGGCTCGTAGTTTTCATAGTACCCGCTCCCTTTGGTGTAATGCAATGCAAGATTCAGGTTCAGCTTTTTATTGAAGCCATGGGAGTAGATCAGTTGATAGTGATCCTGCCGGTAGTTGTCTGTCTGGTTGTCATAGTACCTTCGATTTCCATCCGGGTCGAAGTATTCTCCTGCCGGGTTATAGCGCCGGTTTGTGGCCAGCGAGTCGCCGGGAACGCCATACCAAGCCTGGTAGGTTTTCTCGGTTCCTGACAGGATGTTGATTTTCAGCAGGTCTTTCTTTCCATAATATCCGCCTGAGAGATAATACGATTTGAGGAGCGAACCGGCCCGGTCGATATATCCGTCGGACCGGATATAAGAGAGGCGCCCATCGAAGGTAAAGCGTTCCCGGATGAGTCCTGAGCCAAATTTCAGGGAACCTTTGAAAGTGTTGAATGATCCTGCGTTTGCTTCGATTTCCCCGTAAGGGTTTTCAATGCGGCCAAGTGACTGCATGTTGATGCTTGCGCCGAAGGCAGCCGGACCGTTGGTTGAGGTGCCAACCCCTCGCTGGATCTGCATCTGTTCAATGGAAGAAGCCAGATCAGGCAGGTCAACAAACCACAGGCTTTGCGATTCAGGGTCATTCAGCGGGATGCCGTTCATGGTAACGTTAATCCGGGTAATGTCGGTGCCGCGGATGGACATCCATGTATAGCCGACCCCTATGCCCGCATCCGAAGTGGTAACAATGGATGGGGTATTTTCGACCAGATAAGGGATGTCTTTAACCATATTCAGTTTTTCAATGTCGTCCCTGCTGATGTTGATGTATGTCGCCGGGGTTTTATCCGTCGCCCGTGTCGCCTGGATGATCACCTCGTCCTGC
>VGGL01000058.1 GCA_016868575.1 Bacteroidota bacterium | reverse complement strand
AAATCGGGATCACCGTTTTCTTTCACAAGCCGCAGGCGAAATGAAACCATAAGTCGAATTCATCCCGATAAGCGAAGCGAAATCGGGATCACCGTTTTCTTTCACAAACCGCAGGCGAAATGAAACCATAAGTCGAATTCATCCCGATAAGCGAAGCGAAATCGGGATCACCGTTTTCTTTCACAAGCCGCAGGCGAAATGAAACCATAAGTCGAATTCATCCCGATAAGCGAAGCGAAATCGGGATCACCGTTTTCTTTCACACCTCAGGCGAAATGAAACCATAAGTCGAATTCATCCCGATAAGCGAAGCGAAATCGGGATCACCGTTTTCTTTCACAAGCCGCAGGCGAAATGAAACCATAAGTCGAATTCATCCCGATAAGCGAAGCGAAATCGGGATCAAGGATATTCGATTGTCGATATTCGAATTTAAAAGGTAGGAGGTTATTCCGTTGCAGTGATCTTGTCCTTAAACAACGACAGGACATATGTCTGCATCTGTTGCAGGGCAAGGTCGAACAAATCGGGGTTGAGTCTCCCGTCTTTCACCGAGGAGATGGGATACTCGAGGATATCGGTCATATAGATTTGCGGGAATGAGGCCAGGGAATACACATACTTTTTGTTTCCTTCCTTGTCTTTCTGGCCCGAATCGTATTTTTTCAGGCCGGTCTCGAACATGAGTTGCAGGCCGCTGAGGTTAGGCTTCGGGTTCAGCCCATCAACCTTCAGGTGTATGTTACAGAAAGCCTGTGCGTTGTTATCTTCGAGGATCTTTCCCTTATCCTGTGTACTTATTTTTACATACTTCAACATCTTCAGGATGTTCTCGGGTTCAAGCCTGTAGCCAAACGCAGGAACGGTGAGGGTTCTGACAGTCGTTTTCATGGTTGTCCAGGCATTGTAGGATGAAGCTTCATCGGCATCCTGGGTCAGCATGATCTTGAGCATTTCCTGGTAAACCGGATGCTGTTGCCAGACTTCCGGCGCCACCACTTCGATGCCTGCGTTATTGAACAAAGCAACAACCGAATCCAACAACCGGGTTGTCATATCCACGCAATACAACTGATCCAAAATCCTGGAGCCTTCGCGCCTGGTAAACTCTTCCCGCTTGTATTCAGGTACATCCACATTTACAAAAGCATCGGGAGCAACAGTCTTGCTGAGAACAAATTCTCCCTTACAAGAGAAAATGACCACCTTCTTCACATTGTTCTTTTTCAGATCATCGAGTTTGGCGGTGATTAGCTTTTTGACGGTTTTTTCACTGCGATCGGGATTGACCGGGTCGAATTTGACCTGGGCAATGGCGCTGGTGCTAACGAGGAGAATGAGGCAGAGCATCAGCAACATCCATCCGGAAGATGCAGATGCAGAAGAGAAAAAGGTATTTGCCGTCTTCATGCGCGGTTGAAAAGCAAACTGTTTCATGGTTAAAGCATTATTTGCCTACTTTGTACGGCATTGGCATTCCGGAAAGGGGCAAATATAAAACTTAATTTGATATGTCCAAAAAAACAAGAGATTCCGAAATCCGAACGGAATGGCAAATAACCGATCCCTTACAGCATGAAGTGGCTATTCTTCAACCATTTCATCTTCCTTGCGCCAGACGGGATCGACGATACAAGGTTTCCTCATCATCAACAGGTATCTTAATGATTTCCGGATCATTCAGAATATAATCCGGCAAGTCTCCAAAGTCAATAATGGCGATACGACGACCTTGTTGGTTTAACGAAGATATCTGTTCCGGATCAGGAATGAACCAGTAGGCAACATGGTCGGTATAGAACATGATACCAGCGTAGGTATTGTACATGTAATTGGCATTGAACAAAACATATCCGGAAGTGTTTAGGGTTTCTTTAACCTGATCGATGATCTTTTTCTCAACCGTTTTGGCATAAAACGTCCAGTTCTCCTGGTATTTGCCATAGCTCACCCGTTTATATATCCCATTGATATCGAAGAGGAAATAGGCCACGATGATACCGATCAATGAACTTACCAATATCTGATAGGTCCTGATCTTCACAAATCGGTCAAAAGAAGCCAGTAACGCATCGATCAGCGCAGCCAGTGACAGGAAAGCAATGGGCATCACGATGGCGGTATATGAGATCATCTTTGTTTTGGCAAGAGAAAAAACCAGGTACACGATGAAGATCATTCCGAAGAGGACCATCTTGTAATCGAGGGTTCGGATATTGAATAAGATAATGAAGAAAGAGAGCAGCAATATGAATGGCAACAGTTCGGCTGTGCCATATTGTACGGAGATATTCTGGAAATAAAACCAGAAGCCTCCACAGTGCCCTTCGATGCATGCCGTCAGATGTTTTGAATTCATCATCCATTCGTGTCTGGCTTCATTCGGGAACGCATGAAAAATGTAGATCTGCCAGGGGAGCAACATCGCGAGGGCAATGAGGAAACTCACTGCCAGGCTCACATAACTGCTGATTTTTTTCCGCTTTTCTGCATTGAAGAGAATGGCAATGCCCCATAACCCAAACACGAGCAACCCGGTGGTCCACTTCACCAGGAACGCACAACCGGCAAAAAGGCCGATCAGGATGATCCACTTCCTTTTTCCGGAGTGCCAATATTCAAACCATGCCCATATACTTGCAAATAAATAGAAGAGGAAAGCGACATCGTTATGGTCGGTGGCATGGATGCCGGCCACAACTTCCAGGGGATAGTGGGCCACTGCAAAAAACAGGGCGCCGTAAAACCCTGTACGCTCGTTCAGGGATATCTTTCCGATGCGGTAGATTAACAAAACGACCAACGCATGCATCAAAATGCTTGGCAGGCGCAAGCCATAGATATTGATTCCAAAAACCGACATCGAGGCAGCCATCTGCCATAGAAACAACGGCTGTTTATGCAGCCAGGTATGGTTGGCAATCCAATACTTATAATCGTAAGGCAGAACAGGGTCTTTGAACAACATGGGTTGGAATGGATGCTGGATCATGTTCTTGGCCACTACCGCATGGAATTGTTCATCCCAGGTTGAAAGGAAGTCATTCATCCATGCTACGAAGCAGCCCAGGAGGAACGTCCCGGCTACCAGTAAGAATAATGCGATCTTCCTTTTATCAAAATGAAAAAAAACAACTGCCGCAACGATCACCGTCGCACCGGATAACAAAAACCACCATTCCTTTTCAGAAAATTCAACAAACATCAGTCCTCTAAAATCTCAAATCTAAAATTTCAAATCTAAAATCTAAAAATCTGAGTCTCCTCTGAAAAGTCTTTTTATGCCACTAATCTACCCTTTCAAATTCCTCTCTACCAACTCCAAAATCTCCTTCTCCAGTCTTTCCGCTTCCTGCTCCATTTTCATTCCGTTGGAGAGGATATCTTCGAGGAAGGCTTTATCCTTGAGGCTTCCGGCATTAATGCGGACGTTGAGGTGGGCGCCGCGGACGGCAGCGCGTGCACAGAGGGCGCCGACACCGGCGTCGCTGGCTGAGTTGGTATTGCCATCAAGGGCCATGGCACGGATCACGGCCATCGACTCCAGCGCTTTTTGCATGGTGCGATATGGCACCTGGATGGCGTATTTGGTCGCCAGCTGGATGGCTTCCGTGCGGAGGTGTTTTTCTTCCTCCGTCCCTTTCGGCAAGCTGAATGCATCCATGATCTTGTTGAAAGCAATAGTATCTTCATCCACGAGAAACAGGAGTTCATCCTTGATCTTCTGCCCTTTCTCAGCCCATTCGCTGAATTTCTCCCACTGGTCGTCCCAGCCGGGCTTGTGGGAAGAGAGGTTTGCGACCATGGTTCCGAGCGAAATGCCTAATGCGCCAAGGTAGGCGGAGATCGATCCGCCGCCGGGAGCCGGGGATTCTGAGGCTGTCTCATCAGCAAAGCCACGACAGGTCATGGCCACCAGTGATTTTTTGTGTTTGGTTTCTTTCTCTTCCAGGATAAATTCGATGATCTTCTCTTTGGGGTTGAAGGGCTTCAGGTCGTCGAGGCCGAGGGATTTCACGGCGATCTTGATCAGCTCCTCTTCAGAGACACCGACCGACCGGTGTTGCTTCCGGAGGAAATACTTCCCTGCGTCGAGCATTGCCTGCAACGGGATCAACCCGACCAGCTCCGAGCCGCTGACCCGCATGCCCCGCTCCTGTGCCTTCACACAAGTATCTTCAAACGCCACATGCACCGGGGTGATGCTGATGTTGGTCAGGTTGATGGAGATCTGTGCAATGCCGTATTCCTCGATAAACCACCCTATAGCCTTGCAGGCCTTCAGTGAGCCGGGTTCCCAGACCTCATTGCCGTTTTCGTCTTTTTTGATCTTTCCGGTCACCTGATTTCCTTCTCTCACCGGGCGGCCCTTTTCGCGGATATCAAAAGCAACGGCATTGGCACGGCGGACAGAAGTAGTATTCAGATTCACATTATAGGCGACCAGAAAATCGCGGGCGCCAATGGCAATGGCGCCGGTACGTGGATTGAAACGGGCAGGACCAAAGTCAGGTTTCCAATGCGGATCTGCCAGCTTTTCCGGTAACCCTTCATACTCCCCTGACCGACAGTTGGCAAGATTGCGCCGCTCCGTTGTAAAAGCTGCATTTTCGTAACAATAAACTGGAATCTCCAACTCCTTCCCGACTCTTTCCGCCAGCTTCCGGGCATATACCACTGTTTCATCCATGGTGATGTAACGCACCGGGACAAAGGGGCAAACATCGGTACCACCAAAACGGGGATGCTCCCCCTTGTGTTTGCTCATGTCGATGACCTCAGCGGCTTTTTTAATGGCTGCAAAGGCTGCATCCACCACGGCATCCGGCGTGCCGACAAGAGTCACCACTGTACGATTCGTGGCCTTCCCCGGATCAACATCCAGAAGAAAAACCCCTTCAATTTTTTCTATCTCGTCAGTAATTAATTTGATGACAGACATATCCTGTCCTTCACTGAAATTGGGAACACATTCGATGAGTTGGTTCATGGTTTAATCGTTGTTCGTTGTTTGTTGTTCGTTGTTCGTACTCTTATTCTAATTTCCAATTTGCAAAAAGTCACAGAGTCACTGACCTATGACACTGACCTCTGACACTGACTCTGATCTCTGCCTCTTGCCGCAAAAGTAAAAATTATCTTCCAAGCGCTGAAGGGGGTAAAAAATCATTTCTACCTTTGTTCTGGCTTAATCAATAACATTAATCATATGAAAAAGATCCTATTCCTTATGATGAGCATTCCAATCATGATGTTACTTACCCAATGTGGTGATAAGTACAAGAGCACCGGAGATGAAGACATTCCTTCAACGGGCTTCATCAACGATCAAACCATGGTCAAGGTCGTCAATAACCTGATCGACAAATACGGAAAAGAAGAAAAATTACGGATCAAGAAAGGGGTCCAGCAAGCTGGTGCCCTCTGGCGGATGAAAGACGGCAATGCGGAGGCTTTTGAAACATATTGCATGGACCATTTCATTGGTGATCAGAAAGAAAGAGAGCAGGTATTTATGAAGCTCTCCAATAACCTCGAGACCCTCTTTGGTCACTTCAACGTCATCAGTCTGAACCTGAAGAAAGGATTACATGAGGATGTCGGAGAAATCCACCTTGTTGATGAATATTTCGGTGCATACGAAGCCGGGGCACACCTGAATGATGACTTTTTCACGAACAAACTGGCCTTTTACATCATCCTGAACTTCCCATTCTATTCACTGGAAGAAAAAAATGAGATGGGTGCTTCCTGGTCGCGACTGGACTGGGCGTATGCAAGGATGGGCGATCTCTTTACCTCAAGGGTGCCGGCATCGGTTCTGCAAAAAGCAGGCTCCACGCTCACCGCTGCGGATAATTATATTTCGGCTTACAACATCATGATGGGCAATCTGTTGGGTAAGGAAGGGAAGAAAATGTTCCCGGCCGACATGAAGCTGATCACCCACTGGGGGCTGCGCGATGAGTTGAAAGCCAACTATGCCCAGGGAGAAGAAGGGCTGATCAAGCAAAAGATGATCTATGAGGTGATGAAACACATCATCAACCAGACCATTCCCGACAGTGTGATCAACAATCCGCGCGTGGAATGGGATCCCTATACGAACAAAGTATTTGCCGGCGGGAAAGAGATGGAGGCAAAAGCAGAACCCAACAAGCGCTACCAGGTGCTGCTTGATAATTTCCTGGTGATGAAAGAGGTGGACAAGTACTCACCGAATTTCCCAACCTATATCAAGCGGAAGTTTGAATCGGAGATGGAGATCCCGCAGGAGCAGGTGGAGAAACTCTTCACCGACCTGGTCTCTTCTCCACAGGTGAAGGCGGTGGCTGAGCTGATCAAAAAAAGGCTGGGGCGCAACCTGGAGCCTTTCGATATCTGGTATGATGGTTTCAAGCCCCGGTCGGGGATCAAGGAAGAAGACCTGACAGCCATCGTCCGCAACAAATATCCTGATACGAAGGCGTTTGAGCGCGACATGTCAACCATGTTGGTGAAACTCGGCTTCAAGCCTGATAAAGCGATGGAGATTGCGTCGCGTATCGTGGTGGATGCCGCACGGGGATCGGGTCATGCCTGGGGTGCCGCCATGAAGGGCGACAAGGCCCACTTGCGTACCCGGATACCCCCGACAGGGATGGAATACAAAGGGTACAACATTGCTGTCCATGAATTTGGGCATAATGTGGAACAAACCCTCACGCTGTATGATATGGATTATTACCTAATGAACGGGGTGCCCAACACGGCCTTCACAGAAGCCACCGCATTTCTCTTCCAGCGGAAAGACCTGGAACTGCTTGGAAAAACTGACCCCAACCCGGATAAGGAAAACCTAATGGCGCTTGACAACTTCTGGTCATGCTACGAGATCATGGGGGTGTCGCTGGTCGACATGAACGTGTGGAAATGGATGTATGAACACCCGGAAGCCAATGCCCAGGAGCTGAAAGAGAATGTGATCCGGATCGCCAAGGAGATATGGAACCTCTACTATGCACCGGTCTTTGGCAGCAAGGATGAACCTATCCTGGCGATCTATTCACACATGATCGATAACCCATTGTATCTCTCTGCTTATCCTATCGGACATCTCATCGAGTTCCAGATTGAAAAACAGATCAAGGGAAAGAGCTTCGCTGAGGAGATCATCCGGATGTATACCCAGGGACGGTTAACACCGGGACTGTGGATGAAAGGCGCTGTGGGGCAGGATCTGTCGATCAAACCAATGCTGGAAGCGACGGATCATGCAGCAAACAGCAATCAGTGACCAGCAATCAGTGAACAATTACCAATTACCAATTAACAATTAACAATTACCAATAACCTAATAACCCAGTAACCTAATAACTAATAACCTAATAACCATCCATCAGTTCCCCGTTTCATTTTCATCATCAACCACTCTATAGGTAAGCTTGAAAGAAGGTGTTGATGAAGGTTCTGATTCTTCTTTTGTTTTAGGTTAACTTCCAAATAATGAACAAAAAGAAATGTATCCCGGTGGTTTGCCTCGGGAAGCGGGAGTTTATTGATGGTGATACGGCCGCTGAGGATGTTGATCCAGAGTTTTTCCATCTGGATCCTTCTGCCCGTATGCTGTTCACTGTTTTTCTCAATCACATCTTCCGCAATGGGAGAGATGAACAGCAACACAACGATCAGCAGGACAACCAGCAGTCCGATGATGGTAGCGATGATTTTCAGAAGCCGTTTCATGAGGACGCAGGTTTGGGGCGTAAAGATATGGGAAATTATGGCACACTGATCACACTGATTTTACAGATGCTCACGGGTGTCAAGTCCCGGATAATTCTTCAATCCCCCGATCGTCAATGCAATCTGAAATCAAAAATCGGCCAATCGCAAATCTCTTGCTGTTTCTCCCCCCACTTCCGAATTGCGATTTTTGCCTGCTCACCTTGTCGCCATTCGTCATTCGGCTAATCCTGTCATTTGAAGTGGTGCACGCGGTCTTACGAATGTAGCCGATTAATCGATTCTGAGTAAGTGTGTTTTTATGATTAAAAGTCAAGATTCAAAGTTAAATGTCCACCAAGTCCTTCTCTAACAATTCTCATCAAAGTTGTCAGGCGGATATCACTTGCATTATTTTCAATCCTCGAAATATAATTTTTTGTTGTGCCGACTTTCTCTGCAAGCTCCTCCTGAGTCATTTGCCTTTGTTTACGGGCTTCTTGAATCAATACACCGATCTTAAAAGCCTCAAACTCCTCCTCAAATTTTTCACGGGTAGCGGTGCCACTTTTTCCGTATTTTTCGTCAAGATGTTCGTCCCAGTCAATCTTGTCCTGAACTTTCTTTTTCTGGGAATTATAAAAATCCCAGAACTCCTCCCCATAAACAATGACTTTCCTTTTAAACTCTCCATTCATTTTGCAAAGTTACCTAATTAGACAACTACATCCAAGTTTTTTTTTTACAGTTTCCCGCGGAAGGGCGCAGACTTATTCCGCAGATTAACGGGGAAGAAGATCCCTGCAGTCATGCCGGGCAAATCAACGGTTTTATCCGGAGGAAATCAGGGTAAGGCAAACAGTGCAAATCTGCGTTTCATCTGTGGAATCTGCGCTCAAACACAATGAAGAATGAGGAATGAAGAATGAAGAGAATTTGTTAATACCGGGGCTCAATGAGGGTGCCGTTAAGTATGACTTTATCGACTTTGTTGGAGCCGAAGGAGTAGGGGAGGTAGGCGAGTGAGGGTACGGGCTTGGTGATGAGGAGGTTGGCTTTTTTGCCGCGGGTGATACTTCCGAGCTCTTCGTCGACGCCCATGGCATAGGCGCCGTTGATGGTGACGGCATGAAGGGACTCTTCGGGCAGCATCCGGTACTTGGTACACCCCATGGAGAGGATTAACTGCATGTTTCCGGAAGGCGAGGATCCGGGATTTAAGTCGCTGGCCATGGCGACGGGGAGGCCGGCATCGATCATCTTTCTTGCGGGAGCATAAGGGAGGCAGAGAAAGAACGACGCGCCGGGCAAAATGGTAGGCATGGTGTCGCTTTGCAGCAGAGTCGCTATCTCTTCATTTCCAGTGTATTCGAGGTGGTCAACCGACAGGGCGCCGTACTTCACGCCTACCTGGATGCCGCCGGAAAAATCGAGCTCATTGGCGTGGATCTTGGGTTTCAGCCCGTATTTGATCCCGGCCATCAGGATCCGTTCGGTGTCTTCCACCGTAAAGAAACCCCGGTCGCAGAAAACGTCGATGTAATCGGCAAGATCTTCGGTTGCGACCTGCGGGATCATCTCGTTGATGATGAGATCAACATATTCCGTTTGTCTCCCTTTGTACTCCGCCGGAACGGTGTGGGCACCGAGGAAGGTAGCGCGGATGGTGAGCGGGGTGGTCTCTTTCAGCCTCCGGATCACCCGGAGCATCTTGAGTTCATCTTCAGTGGTCAGCCCGTAGCCGCTTTTGATCTCCACGGCGCCGGTTCCGTAAGAGATGATCTCGTGTACCCGCGCCAGTGCTGCGTCATACAGATCTGATTCAGATGTCTCATGCAAACGACGGGCGGAATTCAGTATCCCCCCTCCCCTTTTGGCGATCTCTTCATAAGACAATCCGCGGATTTTATCCACATACTCCTGTTCGCGGCTACCGGCGAAGACGAGGTGGGTGTGGCTGTCGCAGAAGGCAGGCATGACGAGGCAGCCGGAGGCGTTCACAGCCCCTCCCCTGCCCCTCCCCGCTTGGGGAGGGGAGGACCCCTCCCCGGCCCTCCCCTGCAGGGGAGGGGGAAGGGGGTGGGGTCCGTAATCTGCAATCAAACCATCTTTTATCAATAGCCAGGCGTCTTTGATGGTATGAACGGTTGCCATGTCTGCCCCGCAAACCCTTGATTTGCCATCTTCGATGACAGGGAATAGTTCCTTGATATGTTCTATGATCATATATCTGTTAGTTTTTTTAGCTAAGGTATAAAAGAAAAATTACTACCTTTGGACAAACATTCTGCAAGGCATCTGTAAAAATGTAGACATCTTAATTCATTATGAAACAATTAGTTACACTTGTATTCATTTTTAAGTTCATTTTTCCGGGTTTCTCGCAAAATGAAACGTTGTCACCAACGAAAGTCACAACTGCAGTCTATTTTGACCTCGGCGCCAGCGGCGATCCATCTGGTATGCAGCCTTCCGAATGGGACGGTGCAACAGCGCCACCAACGAATGAACCGAACTATTTTTCTTATTTCAACGACTGGTCATCCACCACAGAAGATTATCTGAAAATATGGGCTTTTGTTTCAAAAATCACTCCGTAACCTCATTTACATCATCATAATCAAAACAAATTCCATGAGAAGTATTACCGTTTCGCTGCGCTATTTTGCCGTAGTATGTTTGACATTTGTCAGTCTGGTGACGATGTCCGGGAACATCCGGTTGAATCCTGTCCAGACACAGGTAAAATTCACAAACAACACGTATCAGCACCTGGTTGTCACCAGTGTGATCTCGACTGTCGAATTCACCGACATCACCACCCCATTGGGGATTTTCTCCATGCCGGTGATCGAAAGTTTCGGGCGGCGGAATGTTGAGGGTGAGCCTGCATTACCGGTTTACCGCAAAATGATTGAAATTCCATTCGATGCCACGGTACGATACCGGATCATCCGGCAGCACAGCCGTGAGTTTGATCTTTCGGAAGCTGGCGCTATGTATCCCATTTTTCCGGCTCAACCCCCCATCTCCAAGGGAGACAACCCAACCCTGGTTGAGTTCATTTACAAAGCCCAGGCATATTCCAAAGATAAGCTCATGATGGATGAATTGGTTACTGTTACACCTGTCGGTATCATGCGGGCCATGAACCTGGCCAGGCTTGATATCTCCCCGGTACAATACAATCCGGTGACTAAAAAGGTGGTCATCATCGACAACCTGGAGGTAGAGATCATCTTTGAAGACGCCAACGTCCAGAAAACCCTGGATCTCAAGAAAGAAAAGGCTTCCCCTTATTTTGAAAGCCTTTATTCGATGACCGGAAATTACCAGGGACTCCCTCCTACCGATGAGTTGATCCAGAGTTCTCCCGTGACTTATGTGATCGTTTCTGATCCCATGTTCCAGACAGCCCTGCAACCGTTTGTCCAGTGGAAAACCAAAAAGGGGTTCAAAGTGATTGAAGGATACACCAATAATCCTGCTGTGGGGACGACCACAACCGCTATCAAGGCCTACCTGCAGGGTTTGTACAACAGTCCGCCGGCCGGATATAACCCTCCCAGCTTTGTGTTGTTTGTTGGTGATGTTGCCCAGATACCGGCATGGTCAGGCGGGGCTGGATCGCATTACACTGACCTTAGGTACTGTGAATATACCGGTGATAACCTTCCGGAGGTTTACTACGGCCGATTTTCTGCCACAACCGTTGCACAATTGCAACCGCAGATTGACAAAACCCTGCAGTACGAGCAATACCTGATGCCCAATACGGCCTTTCTTGGCGAGGCAGTCATGGTAGCCGGCGCTGATGCCGGTTTCCAGACCCACAGCAATGGTCAGATCTATTACGGAACGGAAAACTATTTCAATGCCGCCCACAATATCCTTTCACATACTTACCTGCAGCCTGAACCAACCGGTGGCAACTATTCGCAAAATATCAAAAACAATATTTCCAACGGGGTTGGATTTGCCAACTATACCGCCCATTGCAGCGCCAACGGCTGGGCCGATCCCAGTTTTGTAATCGCCGACATTCCAAACCTGACCAATGCAAATAAATATTGCCTGATGGTCGGTAACTGCTGCCTGTCAGCAAAATTTGATGTAACCAGCTTTGCCGAAGAGCAGCTGCGTGCTGCTAACAAAGGATCGCTGGGGTATATCGGAGGTTCCAACAACACCTACTGGGATGAAGACTACTGGTGGGGATGCGGTTTTAAGACGGTAACCTTGCATCCGCCTTATGATCCCAACCATATTGGCGCTTATGATGGCGCTTTTCATGATCATGGTGAGCCGATTGCCAAATGGTATGTCACGCAAGGTCAGATGTTCGTGTGTGGAAATTTTGCCGTGGAAGAGTCAAGCTCATCCAGGAAGCAGTATTATTGGGAGATCTATCATTTGATGGGAGATCCTTCCCTGATGGTTTATTTCGCTGTCCCTCCGGTGATGACCGCAACTTATCAGAATCCCCTGATGATCGGCATGACGACGCTGACGGTCAATACCGAGCCATACGCCTATATTGCCCTCTCCCTTGGAGGCGCGCTGCTCGATGCCAAGATTGCAAACGCGACGGGCGCCGCAACGCTCAATTTTGCCCCGCTTTCAACGCCGGGATATGCCGATATTGTGATCACGAAGCAGAACAAACAGCCCCATATCGGCACCATCCAGGTAATCCCTGCCTCAGGACCTTATATTGTTTATGCCTCCAATGTAATCAACGACCCCACACCAGGCGGGAACAACAATAACCAGATGGATTTTGGTGAAACGAATATGTTGACTGTATCGATGAAGAATGTTGGCGTCCAGCAAGCGACCAATGTCGTAGCCACCTTGTCGACTGCCAATCCAAACATCACAATTACAGACAACACCGAGAATTATGGCAACATCGATCCGAATCAGACTGTTGCACGCACCGATGCTTTCACGTATAACGTTGCCAACAATATTCCCGATCAGACGGTCATCGCATTTGATATTGATGCTGTAAGCGGGACAAACACGTGGACATCCCATTTCAATATCACCGCCAATGCGCCAGTACTGGCCATCGGCGCCATGTCGGTCTCCGATCCTGCACCGGGCGGAAACAATAACGGCATCTTGGATCCCGGCGAAACAGCCAACCTGGTCATCGTGACGACCAATAATGGCCATGCCGCCGTTGGAAATGTCTTCGCCACCCTCGCTATTGTTGGAGGGTCCAGCCCATATCTGACCATCAATAATTCAACTTTCAGCGTTGGAACATTATCGATCGGAGGTTCGGTGAATGCCACTTTCAGCGTCACTGCCAACGCCTCCACGCCTATCGGAACTCCTGTTGATCTGACTTGCACCCTCACCGGCGGGGTTAGCGGACAATACACTGCTTCATCTCCGAAACAGGTTGTGATCGGTCTTATTCCCACATACATCATCTCCAATACAACCATCAGCACATGTGTTGGAAACTTTTATGATTCCGGAGGCGCATCAGGAAATTATCAGAACGGCGAAAACTTTACAATGACCTTCAATCCTTCGACCTCCGGAAGTATGGTCAGGGCTGTTTTCAGCGCATTCAACACCGAGTCGGGATATGATTACCTGAAAATCTACAATGGAACATCGACTTCTGCTCCGCTGATCGGATCTTACCACGGCACAACAAGCCCGGGAACCGTTACAGCTACAAATGCTGCTGGTGCACTTACTTTTAATTTCACTTCAGATGGAAGCGTTGTCTCCACCGGATGGGCTGCTGCCATCAGTTGCTATAATGTCAATGTGCCTCCTGTGGCCAACTTCACCGTTTCGGATGCTACACCTGCTGTCAACACAACGGTAACTTTCACAGATCAATCCGCTAATATTCCGACATCCTGGAATTGGTGTTTCAATCCTGCATCCGTGACATACATGAGCGGAACCAACGCAAATTCGCAGAACCCGCAAGTGCAATTTACAGCCACCGGAACCTATTCCGTAACCCTAACTGCAACGAATGCCTATGGGTTTGATGTAGAAACGAAGGATAACTATATTACTGTTGTAAACTGCTCCTATTGCACAGCTTCAGCAACCAATGCCAATGATGAATGGATCAGCAATGTGACCTTCAACACCATCAACAATACATCGGCCGGCGCCGTCGGATATCAAAACTTTACATCGATCTCAACAACCGTCCTTCCCGGTTCGGTTTATCCGATCTCTGTCGGTTGTGGATCCATCGGATCTTGGACTGAACACATCTGGGCATTCTTTGACTGGAATCAGGATTGCGATTTTATTGACACCGGGGAAAGTGTTGATCTGGGTCAAATTACCGGTGCAGGAACGCTGAGTACCAACGTCACAGTTCCGGCAGGCGCCACATCCGGGACTACCCGGATGAGGGTTATTCTGCGATACAGTACTGATCCGACATCCTGCGGGTCATTTACCTACGGACAAGTGGAAGATTATTTGGTAATTGTTGGCGGCGGCACCCTTGCCGTTACTCCCTCCAACAGGGCAGTTTCTGAAAACGCAGGAAACACGACCTTCTCCGTTACATCCTCTGCCAACTGGACAGCCGGCAGCAACCAGACATGGTGTACGGTCACCCCCTCCGGCTCCGGAAATGGAACCATCACTGCAAACTATGAACAGAACACCTCTATCGATCCTCGGGTTGCTACGGTCACCGTTTCTGCATCCGGGATGACACCTGTTGATGTTACGGTTTCACAAGCCGGTATTGCCAATATCACCCTTAACCTGAAGGTCTATCTCGAAGGACTCTACAACGGCGAAGGTCAGATGCGGAAAGCACAAAATGAGACAGGGAACCAGTTCCCGGGTAATGTGGCCGATCAGATCACGGTGCAACTGCACGAATCCACCGCTCCTTACAACCAGGTG
>VGGL01000057.1 GCA_016868575.1 Bacteroidota bacterium | reverse complement strand
CAGGTGGCTCCCAAAGCCTATCAGGAAATGCTGCCCATCGAATCCTTTTTCGAGAATCTCGTTAATGATCAGCAGGGTAGAAGTAATATCCCCATGAATAATATGTTCTGTTATCCTGAAGTAGTAATCGTAGTCTAGGATGTTTAGATTTTCAAGTACTGCCTTGTAGGTGAGCTTTTTCCCGGTGAAACTGACAAGCTGGTCAAACATGGAAAGCGCATCCCGCATGGCACCATCTGATTTTTGCGCAATCACATGAAGCGCTTCTTCCTCGGCTTCTATGTCTTCCTTACTGGCAACATATTGGAGATGCTCGACAATGTCTTCCACAGTGATCCTTTTGAAGTCGAATATCTGGCATCTGGATAGGATGGTTGGCAGAATCTTGTGCTTCTCCGTTGTAGCCAGGATGAACTTGGCATATACCGGAGGCTCCTCAAGGGTTTTCAAAAAAGCATTGAAGGCCGATTGGGATAACATGTGTACTTCGTCGATGATATATACCTTGTATTTCCCATTTAGAGGAGGGACTCTGACACTTTCGACCAGGTTCCGGATCTCATCCACCGAGTTGTTTGACGCCCCATCAAGCTCCAAAATGGCAAAAGAAGCATTATCATTGAAAGCTTGGCAGGACGGGCAGGTATCACAGGCTTCCCCGGTGGGCATAAGGTTCTCACAGT
This sequence comes from Bacteroidota bacterium, assembly GCA_016868575.1. Taxonomy (GTDB): domain Bacteria; phylum Bacteroidota; class Bacteroidia; order Bacteroidales; family FEN-979; genus VGGL01. The sequence goes on along the minus strand of VGGL01000057.1, from coordinate 14,279 downwards.
TGATCGTTTTTGCCAATATCCTGGCACAAGTAGTCTTGCCAACACCCCTGGGGCCACAAAATAGAAATGCCTGCGCCACCTGTTGATGAATGATGGCATTTTTTAATGTGCCGGTGATGGTCTTCTGTCCCACCACCGTATTAAAAGTCTGAGGCCTGTATTTACGCGCCGAGACGATGAAATTCTCCATACCCGATCACTTCTTGCTTTAATGATTTCAAAGGTACTAAAGTTTTTTCGCTGTCATTTCACATGCCGATTTTTTCTTACTTTGGCGAACGGTTTGACTTGCTGACATGTTATTGATCTTCTCTGATAGGATTACTCCGCGTATCCGGTATACCATGAACCTGACCTTCCGGGACCTGCTTGGACTGTCATTCGTCATTACGGATAACACAGAAGATTTCAATGCTTATCAAGGGCCTAAGCTGGCCTATTCAAGTACGCACTTTGTTGAAGGCATCCGTATGGCTCCGGCAGGGTTACTGCATGAATCGGGGATCAGGAATCAACTTCCTGAAATCAAATGGAAAGATGATCTGCCACGTTGTTTTCCGGTAAAAGATCCTGAAGTCACCCTTTCGTATGATCTTTTCAGCGCCATCTTCTTTTTTGTGTCAAGATATGAGGAGTATCTTGATCATCCCAAAGATGTTCACGGGCGGTTCTCTGCCCGGGAAAGCCTGGCCGGTAGACATGGCTTTCTGGAAAAACCGGTTGTCAACCTGTGGACCCGTGAGATCAGAGACCACCTGAAAGCCGTTTATCCGGCCCTTGTGTTTAAGGAACCATCTTATCGTTTTCTTCCCACTTACGATATTGATACATCCTTTTCATACGCCCACAAGGGAATCCTGAGGACAGCCGCTGGATCTTTCCGGGATTTGGTGAACGGGAAGTGGGAAAACCTGAACGAAAGATGGCAGGTAATCAGTGGTCGTTCTAAAGATCCCTTTGATACTTTCGACTTCATTCTCCGAAAGAACCAGGAACTTGGTCTTGATACAATAAGCTTTTTCCTGGTTGGCGATCATGGGAAAAATGATCCCTCCAACTCCTTTTCATCACCTACGATGAAATCGGTTGTAAGCAAGATGCACTCATCAGGCGCCGTCGGCCTTCACCCGTCTTATGCTTCTGCGGATGAACCCCGGCGGGTCAAGGTCGAGAAGGACCGGCTGGAATACCTGCTGGAAGGAACGGTCACAAAGGCAAGACAGCATTTTATCCGGCTTTCATTTCCTGACACCTATGAACACTACATAAACGCAGGGATCCGCGAAGACTATTCCATGGGATTTGCCGATCAGCCCGGATTTCGCGCCGGTATTGCCAACCCTTTCCGTTTCTTTAATCTACGCACTGACCAGGAAAGTGAGCTGACTATCTACCCTTTTGTCTTCATGGATGTTACCCTGAAAAACTATTTGAAGCTCTCAATCCCGGCGTCTATCGCATTATGTGCGTCCCTGACAGAGCAGGTTAAAGCGGTGAACGGAACGCTCATCTCCGTCTGGCATAACGAGTCTCTTTGCGATATGGGAGAATGGCAGGGATGGAAAAACGCTTACGAATCAATCATTCAAACTGCATCCAAATGATCCGGTTAATTGAGAATACTGAAATTGACCGGCCCAAATGGGATTCTTGCATCCTTCAATCGGTAAACAGTCATCTGTATGGTTTTTCATGGTACCTGGATGTGGTGAGTCCCGGATGGCAAGCGCTGGTCCAGGATGATTATATCTCTGTGATGCCTTTGACCTGCCTGCGAAAGTTCGGGATCGATTACCTGGCGCAGCCAAAATTTTCCCAGCAACTGGGCATTTTCTGCAGGAAGCCGGTGGATGAAATATCCATCCGGTCTTTTCTTGAAGCGATACCTCGAAAATTCAAACTGACCGAGATTAATCTTAATACAAACAATATCTTGCCTTCCGGATATGAAAATGGCTTTCACGGCCTGAACCTGGAGCTTTCATTGTCACCATCAGCAGAAGAAATTGTAAAAGGATATTCCGAGAACCAGAGGCGAAACCTCCGGAAAGCTGAAAAGGAGCAACTTTCTGTTTCTGAGAACATCCATCCTGATGACCTGATTAAGCTTTTTCGGGAGAATTTCGGACAAAAGGTTAAGAATTTGAGAGACAAAGACTACCACTTGCTGAAACGGATTATCTACACCTGCATTGCAAAAGGAGCAGGTGAATGCAGAGGGGTATACGATCAATTGAATCAACTTTGTGCCGCTGCATGCTTTATCCATTCCAGAAAACGGATTGTTTTCCTCTTTGCCGCCTCCAGCGAACAGGGAAAACAGGTTGGGGCTATGTCGTGGCTGATCCATTCGTTTATCCGACAACATGCCGGGAATGACATGATCCTTGACTTTGAAGGCTCCAATGAGCCGGATGTGGCCAGGTTCTATAAAAGCTTCGGATCGAAAGAAACCCATTATTTCTGCATTCGTCAAAACAAAATTCCGGCTTTGATAAATTTTGTAATATTGTTGATCAAAAGGATCAGGGGATTCTGACAAAACGACGATAATCCCGGATTAATGCAAGAATATTATGGTACATCTGCTTGGGAACCAGCACTCGATCTTTGACCAGTTCCTCATGGAGCTGCGGGACGAAGTCATCCAGAAAGACAGCCTGAGGTTCAGAAAAAACATGGAGCGCCTGGGCGAGATCTTCGCCTATGAGATCAGCAAGGAGTTCTCTTTCACCCAGAAAGAAGTCACAACACCGCTGGGAGCCGCTCAGTGTCTGGCATTAGCCCAGCAACCGGTCCTGGCGACAATCCTCCGGGCCGGTCTGCCTTTTCACCAGGGAATGCTAAACTTCTTCGACCAGGCTCAAAATGCTTTCGTCTCAGCTTACCGGAAACACCATAAGGATAACACATTTACGATCAATATTGAATACCTCTCATCCCCAGACCTGACCGGCAGGATCCTGATTCTTTCCGACCCGATGCTTGCTACAGGCCAGTCGATGTTACTCGCATACCGCGAATTACTTCAACATGGAAAGCCTGAGCATACACATTTTATTACCCTTCTGGCGAGTGTTGAAGGAATCGAATACCTGAAAAAACATATCTCGTCAAAAGATACTTCCATCTGGGTGGGAGCAGTAGATGACGAACTCACCGCCCAGGCATATATTGTTCCGGGATTGGGCGATGCAGGCGACCTGGCATTTGGCTCGAAGCAATGAAAGAAATGGAAGAGCATAACAAGCACCGGCCATGAGACGCTTATTCCTCGAGAATATTAAAGTTTCTTTCAACGCCATCAGGAGTCACCTCCTCAGAACGGTACTCACCATCCTTATCATTTCCTTCGGCATCATGGCCCTTGTTGGAATCCTCACAGCCATCGATTCCATTAAGTATTTCCTGAATGAGAATTTTACCATGATGGGGGCCAATACTTTCACCATCAGGAACCGGACCATGCGCATCCGGATCGGAAGTCATTCCAATCCGCAGAAACTCTTTGAGCGCATCACGCTCGACCAGGCCATGGAGTTTAGAACAAAATATCCGTTCCCGGCTGTTACTTCGGTCTTCACATTTGGCGCCTGGAATGCCACCGTTAAATACCAGTCAAATAAATCGAATCCAAATATCCATGTCATTGGAACGGATGAAGACTACCTCATCACGGCCGGTGAAGAAATTGCCAAAGGCCGGATGTTCTCTCCGCATGAAGTAACATCAGGGTCTAATGTCGTCGTCATTGGGAATGAAATTGCCAAGATACTGTTTAAAGATAAGGAAGATCCGGTTGGGAAGATCATATCTGTGGGTGCGGGAAAGTATACTGTTGTTGGTATAACGGAAGAAAAGGGAAGCAGCATGGGTTTCAGCGGTGACAGAACCTGCTACATCCCGCTAACCAATGTGGTGAAATATTTTCCAAGGCCCAATATGTCCTACCAGATCAATGGCAAAGCCTCCTCTCCGGTGGCTTTGGATGCAGCAATCGGGGAAGCCCAGGGAGTTTTCAGAACCATCCGGCAAGTCCGGGTTGGACAGGAAGACAATTTCGAGGTGTCGAAGAGTGACAAGATCGCACAAATGCTGATCGAAAACATCAAATATGTTACAATGGCTGCAACGATCATTGGTTTAATAACACTTATCGGAGCAGCCATCGGATTGATGAATATTATGTTGGTCTCAGTAACTGAACGGACCAGAGAAATAGGTATCCGAAAAGCCCTCGGGGCCACCAGCCGGCTCATCCGGAATCAGTTCCTGGTTGAATCCATTGTCATTGCCCAGCTGGGTGGAATCCTGGGAATCATTCTGGGCATCTTCATTGGCAATACCATATCTCTGCTGATCCATTCTGACTTTATTGTTCCGTGGTTGTGGATCTTGCTGGGTGTGTTTCTTTGCTTCATTGTAGCCCTCGTTTCCGGCATTGTTCCTGCCAACAAAGCAGCCCGCGTTGATCCTATCGTCTCTTTACGCTATGAGTAACATGATATTTCGGCGATTCGGCAATGCAGATTAAAACGCTGTAAGTGAAATCCCGAGCGCAAATGGATATACTTCCGGTCCCTTGTCTTTTTTAAACATCGGTGTGAAGGAATAGGTTCCCCACAAATCCAAGTGTGACCAGCCAATTCTTACCGTTGCGTCCAGCTTGAATGGATTCAAATGAAAGCCATCTCTGTTTTTAACCTTTTCCTGTGAGGGCGTGATGGAAGCACGGAGTACATTGTTTAAGTCATACAAAAAGTACTCCTTATTGGGCTCCCGGAAATATTGCTTGGTGTGAGAGAAAATACGTACACCTCCAATAACGCCTACTCCAAAATGGAAGCTGTTGATCTTGCTGTATCGATTGGTCTGGAACTCGAAAAGTATAGGAAGTGTTAAGTAATTGACAACGAGCTTATTGGTTTTCAGATCCACTGGATTGCCATCCTTGTCTTTGAGATAATATGCCATCAGCTTGCTGCTATCTCCGATCAGGGTTGAATTTTGAGTAAAACGGTAGTTGTGAATTTCAAAACCCAGTCCTGTTGTAAATCCAAACTTGTTTTTTATCAGGTTGAAGTTCTGCTCGAAGAAATTCAGATTCACCGCCCATGACTTTTCCCACTTCAGATCAAGATAATTCTCATTGGCTGGCAAGTTGAGGGAAAAGTCATGGGTCATATATCCATTGATACCCAGGTCAATGCCGCCCCAGTGACCATTATACCTCTTGCTGCATGCATGGGATTTATGTTTCTTGCATCCCGGCCCTTTGAAATCTTTCATCACGATCAATAATGAGTCATCGCCGATCTTCTTGATGGTCATTTTCCCGAAGGTCATTTCGGTGGTGTCTTTCTGTTGGGCAAAAGACGGAGTGGAAAGGAGCGATATGGCTCCAATCATAATAAAAACGAAGGTTTTTTGCATTAGGTTTTTCATAAGTAATTAGATTTAAGATTCAACTTCTCTTAGACGATGGAAATTTCGAAATGTTACAACCGGGAACGATCTTCCAGGAAGCAGGAGCCAGGGTAGTTGATTTGAGCTCGGTTAATCGAGCTTGAGGACAGCCAGGAAGGCTTTCTGTGGAACTTCGACATTTCCGATTTGCCGCATCCTTTTCTTCCCTTTTTTCTGTTTTTCCAGGAGTTTTCTTTTCCGGGTGATATCTCCTCCATAGCATTTGGCAGTAACATCTTTTCTAACTGCTTTCACAGTTTCACGGGCGATGATCTTAGCCCCAATGGCAGCCTGAATGGCAACATCGAACTGTTGACGGGGAATAAATTCCTTGAGTTTCGTGCAGAGTTTTCTGCCAAAATCATAGGCGTGACTCCGGTGGATGAGTGAAGAGAGGGCATCCACAATCTCGCCGTTCAGCAAGATATCCAGCTTGATCAGGTCAGCTTCCAGGTAGCCGGAAGTGAAATAATCGAAAGAGGCATATCCTTTGGAAATACTTTTTAGTTTATCGTAAAAATCGAAAACAATCTCACCGAGAGGCATGTCGACCGATAATTCAATCCGGTCGGTGGTCAGATAGACTTGATTTTTAATAGTTCCTCTCTTATCGATACATAGCTTCATGATCGGGCCCACATATTCCGCCTTGGTAATGATATTTGCAGTGATATTGGGCTCTTCAATATGTTCGATATGGGTAACGGGTGGCAGTCCCGAAGGATTGTGAACTTCAATGATCTCACCTTTTGTTGTGTAAACCCTATAGGAGACGTTTGGAACAGTCGTGATCACATCCATATCAAACTCCCGGTCTAACCGTTCCTGGATAATCTCCATGTGAAGCAATCCCAGAAAACCGCATCGGAAGCCAAAGCCAAGGGCAGCCGAAGATTCCGGCTCGAAAGAGATGGAGGCATCATTCAACCGGAGTTTTTCCAAAGAGTCTCTCAGTTCTTCATAATCATCGGCATCGATGGGATAGATCCCTGCGAATACCATGGGTTTCACGGCTTTAAATCCCTCAACGGCCTGCTGGCACGGATTATCCACATGGGTGATAGTATCTCCAACCTGAACTTCTTTGGATGACTTGATCCCGGAGATAATATACCCAACATCTCCGGCGGACAGCGATTTTCTCGGTTCGGGTTTCAGTCTGAGGATGCCGATTTCATCTGCGTGGTAATCCATGCCGGTTGAGACGAATTTAACATGGTCACCGGACCGGATGGTTCCGTTGAATATCCTGAAATAAGCGATTACTCCTCTGAAGGTGTTGTATACCGAGTCGAAGATCAGTGCCTGTAAGGGGGCTGCCGGATTTCCTTTGGGGGGAGGAATTCTGGTAATAATGGCTGCGAGAATGGCACCAACTCCTAATCCGGTACGGGCGCTGGCTTCAATAATCTCTTCCCTGCGACATCCCACCAGGTCAACAATCTGGTCTTTGACCTCCTCTGGCATGGCGCTTTCCATGTCCATTTTATTGAGAACAGGAATGATCTCCAGGTTGTGGTCGAGAGCCTGGTAGAGATTTGATATGGTTTGAGCCTGAATGCCTTGTGTGGCATCTATGACCAGCAAAGCTCCTTCACAGGCTGCAATGGAACGGCTGACTTCATACGAAAAATCAACATGACCAGGGGTATCAATGAGATTCAGGATATATTTCTGCTCTCCCTCCTGGTACATCATTTGGATTGCATGACTTTTGATCGTGATCCCTCTTTCCCGCTCCAGGTCCATATCATCCAGTATCTGGTTCTGAAATTCACGGTCATTGATCGTACCTGTGAATTCAAGCAAGCGATCGGCCAGGGTACTTTTACCATGGTCAATATGAGCAATGATGCAGAAATTCCGGATATGATTCATCGCGGCAAAGATAGGAAAAAATGTCAGGTGAAGAGAGAAAGAAAACCTGGAATGAAACCTGTGAGGTTCATTTCATCTCAAAGGAGGTATAGCCTTTCATTTCACCATCCTCAGCGAGAACTGAATCAATGCGGCAACCAACAGGACCAATATGGCACCAGGCGATAAAGGTTTCCAGTTTTTTCATTTCTCCTTCTGCTTCGATGTAGATGGTAGATTTTTTTCGCGTTACATATCCGGTAATCCCCAATGCGTAAGCTTTCTGCATGGCTGCAAACCGAAACCCGCATGACCAGCGGAATTCACCGGATACAGATATGTCTTTGTGAATGATCTTTGTCATCAGAGGAATAATTGCATGCCCTTAAATAAAAAAATCAGTATGATCACTAGTAAAACAACCAGTGCGACAATAAGCAGACCTTTCATTATCTGATCTTTTGGTTGTTGCCTGGATGAATGTGTCATTGATAACAGATACTAACAACTTATCATTAGTTGCCGCAAAGGTATAAAAATGGAAAATTGAAAATAATCGAATAATGAACAAAAATCCTAATATCTACCTAACAATAATTCGGAATGACTCATGCTGAAGTACTTTAATCTCGCATACCTCTCAAGCTTGAGTATTTTTCGGCTGAAAATGTACAAAACGAAAGAATCATTGAAGGTTTTGTTATCTCAGGATCAAAATTGTTCCTTTCAGCGTTTTTGTAGCAACTCCGGTGAGCGATTGCTCCTTGACCAGACAGACATAGAAATATGTTCCTTCACTACAGGATCTTCCGGTTGATTTATCTTTCCCATCCCATTGGATGTCAGGATCGGCGGTTGAGCAGACAACTGTTCCCCAGCGGTTAAAAATAGTCAGATTGATGCTTTCAATGGAGTGGTAAGGAAAAGGTTCCAATACATCATTTTTCCCATCTCCATTTGGGGTAAAGACATTTGGTAGGGTGTATCCCGGACAGGCATACGAATCAACGCAGATGATATTGCTTGGCAGGCTCTCGTTTCCGGCCGAATCAACAGCTGTAACGGCATAACATCCAATGATGGTGGAAGGTTGATGATGAATGTAAACTGTGTCCGCAGGATTTTTCACTGAATCTATGAGCATGAGCTGATCGGGTGGAACCCAAGATGCTGCATAATATATGTAGAACCCAGCGACATCTGAAGGGCAGGTATCGGCGCCTGGATTCCAGGTTAAAACATTTTCCAGGAGATCACAGTCCGTACGAATGTGAAGAACCGGTGGGCAGGGAGGAATATTGTCAACAGGAATACAGCAAGCCTGCTGGGAGTAATTGATGATCGGGTCGATAAACCCGGAGGAGGAATAACTGCCAATCGATTGGATGAAATAGCAGTATGCTTCTCCATTTACAAGGCCATGATCAACATAGGTGTTCGATTGACTAAAACCAATGGAATCATAGGAAATTTGTCCCGGATCCTTTCTGAAAATGATATAGGTCTTGTTTTGCCATGGAACATCAACACTCCAGCTCAATAAGGCTGCCTCATCGGTTGGAACAGGGTTTAAAAACATCGACAGTGCCGGTTGGGTTGAACCCAGGTAAAACCTGTTTCCCGGTGTATTGTTGAACAAATCGATGAGATAGGTCAATGTGTCGTTTGCAGTATTCAGTAATGTGTCAAAGTAAACCGTGTCATTCAGGTTAGGGAGTGAATCGATCGGAATAAAAGGCAAGCCGGAGGCCGTTTTCCGGTTGATTTTTAACACATAGGGTCCGGGGGCTTGCATGGTATCAAGCTCCGTGGGCTTCGACCAGGCGATATAGGCTGATCCGGTTGAGTTTGACGTATGCCGGATGCTATTGTGGGTTATGACCGGGAGGTCTTTTTTTAACTCTGCACAAACTTCGGCAGATGGATAGCTTTCAGCCTTGTCGGGAAAGAAGGCGGTGATCATATAACAATATTGAACACCTCTGACGAGCCCTGTGCCATGATTATCATCAAGATACTGAACCGCGCTGTTCCCCTGTACCTCTGCAATTTTCTGATACCCCAACCAGGCCGGAACGCCGGTTTCGCAATAACCCGGGAGGTACCCGGTTGAATCAGCTTTCCGGTAAATCCAGAATCCACTTGCCTGTGGACAGGAGTATGGATTCCATAACAGGCGAATAGCATTTCCAATGGGTGTTGCGGTGATCCCTTTGGGCGCAGGTGCGACAACTTCAATCCAAAGCGAAAGGATGGCAGCGAGATTGACCGGTGTGCTGTTGTCAATCGCTTTAAAAATCATCTGATAGGGTTGCTTCCTGACATGATCACAGGTGGTTTGCCATTGGAAAAAGGTTGTTACCGAGTCTTTCCCAACTGCGGGATATGGGTCTAAGGTGGCTGGATTTACAGCAACCAGCATGGGGCCTCCGGATCCGAAAAGCAGCAGGGAATCCCCATCAATATCTCTGGCTGTAACCGGCAGGGTCAGTGTCTGACCGGCTTCAACACAAGTATCGGCCACCGGATCAAAAGAAGGTGGGTTGTTATTACAAGCAATGATGATGATCTGCATATCCCTCACCACAGAACCCACCTTGATCTTGTTCCGCCATTCTTCAATCAGGATGGCAACATTGTATTCACCTTGTTGGGGAGGGCTGTCCCAAATAAGATCTCCGGTTACAGCGTCAAGACTAAAGGATTGGGTCGCCGGTGGAAAAGTGTAGCCGGGAATGGGCAACCCTTGTGCACCTCTGCACGATACAAGTTTGAAAGATAAGCTGTCGCCATCCTTGTCGTATGCCCCTGGATTGTGGTAAAAAGGCTGCAACGCACAGCCATTGTCAATGGGCGGCATGAGTAATTGAACTGAGTTGTTGTAACCCCCCATGAAGGGATTGATCACCAGCTCGGTTTGTACAAATAGCGGGATGTTAACGGAATTGGGAATATTGAGGATACCACCGTTTCTGTTTGGATCTTCAATGGAGATGACATAGGTGGAAGGGCCGGGAAATGTATGTTCTCCATAATAGAGGTTATAGGTAATGTCGTCGGGCAAGAGTGTTTCCTGGATACGTGGAATATTTTCGGTCGTTCCATCGCCCCAGTTGACAGGAAGAATACTCCGGTACTGGTTGGCCGGTGAAGGGGTGAAGGTATAGGATATCACATAAATGCCGAACGTAAGTCCAGAGAGATGGATATAGACAATCTCTGCTGCCCGTTGATGGGTTGGATAGGCTGCCTGAGATGCAAAGAGAAAGAGAATAGCCAGTATGAAATGCCTGAAATACACGGTTTAAAGAGGAATTGCAATCAAATGTAGAAATATTTTGGCAATCTTACGGCGCCGTTCTAACAGACATTCGTTAAAAATGAATAAATTTGATGGTTGATTCCCGAATGTTTAAGGTATGTATCTGATTGATCCTGAAAAAGAGTACCAGGAAATTCTAAGGCGTTACAGAAACCTGATGAAATATTGGAAACCCAAGTCTCCGGAAGACCGGAAGATGGTCAGGAAGGCATTCAACTTTGCGGTAGATGCCCATAAGGATATGCGGAGACAGACGGGAGAACCGTATATCTATCATCCAATAGAAGTTGCGACCATTGCTGTCAAGGAGATTGGTCTGGGTACCACTTCAGTTATTTGTGCCCTTTTGCATGATGTGGTTGAAGATACCGAAACCACGGTGGAAGATATCCGTGGAATTTTTGGGGATAAAGTGGCCTCTATCGTCGAAGGACTCACCAAGATCAGGGGGCTGATGCACCATGCCGACAGACCACTTCAAGCTGAGAATTTCAAGAAAGTCCTTCTAACCCTCTCTGATGATGTTCGGGTGATCCTCATAAAGCTGGCAGATCGCCTGCACAACATGAGGACCCTGTATGCACTGCCGGAGGATAAACGTTTGAAAATCGCCTCCCAAACCACCGACCTGTATGTACCCCTGGCTAACCGGCTGGGCTTGCACAAGATAAAAACCGAACTGGAAGACCTTGCCCTCAAAAATAATGTACCTGAAGTCTACCGGGAGATTTCACGAAAACTAAGTGAAAGCAAAGAGGAGCGAACACGATTCATCAAGAAATTCGGCCTGCCGATCAAGAAAAAACTGACGGAATTAGGTTATCATTTTACCATCGAGACGAGGGGGAAATCAATCGCCTCGATCTACCAGAAAATGAAACGAAAGGAGATCTCATTTGAGGAGGTGTATGATGTAAGTGCCTTCCGGATCATCATCGACAGTCCGCTGGAAGCCGAAAAAGCTGATTGCTTTGCAGTCTATTCGGTGATCTCTTCCATATACCGGCCGCACGACGACCGGCTTCGGGACTGGATTTCAAATCCCAAGGCAAATGGCTACGAAGCCCTCCACTGTACGCTGATGAGCGATTCAGGGCAGTGGGTTGAGGTTCAAATACGGTCTACCCGGATGAATGAAATTGCTGAAAAAGGATATGCTGCGCACTATAAGTACAAGCAGTATGATACCTCCTTCAGCATGGCCCTTGACAACTGGCTGAACAGGATCAGGGAACTGATTGAAAGCCCTGATCCGGATGCGCTCAACTTTATCGATGATGTTAAAGGATACTTCTTTCTGGATGAAATCTCAGTTTTCACACCCCAGGGAGAATTACGAAAATTGCCCGCAAACTCTACCGCGCTCGACTTTGCCTATGCCATCCATACTGAACTGGGGAATTCTTGTTTGGGTGCCAAGGTGAATAAGCGGCTCCGGCCGCCGGATTATGTCCTGAAGAATGGGGAACAAGTTGAGATCATCTCCGCTAAATCCACTGAGCCAAAAGAAGAATGGCTTAGCTGGGTCATTACAACGCGAGCGAAGGTTCAGATTAAAAATTTTATCCGGGAAAGCAAGCGTGCTTATGCTGAGGAGGGGAAGAAAAAACTTGAGGATCTGTTTATAAAAAACAACCTGGCTTTTAATGCTGATATTCTTCAATCCTTCCAAAAGAAGTTTCATTATGCACATCCGGTTGACCTTTTCTACGATGTTGTGATGAATAAGATCACACTGCGGGAAGTAAAGGATTTTGCATCGGTGGATGATGGATCGAAGTGGAAGAAGTATCTGCCATTTCCTTTTGGAAAAAGAGATACCGATCATGGCGCAATACCTAAGGAAGTACGGGAAAGAATCAAACGATTCAAGGAGATAACGATTGAGGAAGGAAAACCTGACATGATCACTTACCGAATATCCGAATGTTGTCATCCAATACCAGGTGATGACCTGGTTGGCATACTATGGCCTCACCGGCCGGTGGAAATTCATCGAACAGCTTGCCAGGGAGCTATTGGTAACATTTCAAGCTTCGGCGAGAACTTTGTCAAAGTTAAATGGATCAACCGGAAAACAAAAACATTCCCGGCAACTATCAAGCTGATGGGTATTGATAAACTGGGCCTCATCAATGAGGTTTCAAAGGTCATTTCTGTTGAGTTCTCAATGAATATGGCGGCGCTGCAAATTGAAGGTAAAGATGGCATTACGGAAGGTATTGTCAAAGTGTATGTCTACGGCCGGGAAAATCTGCAGGAACTTATTCATAAGCTGCTTCAGCTGGATGGGGTGAAGAAGGTCATCCGGATGGACTGATTCATTTCTATTTTTATTTATTCTAAATAGTTATTACCTTTGTGGTGTCTTCCAAAAAGGATGGCAGTTATTGGTTCGTAACAAAGTCGAGAGCGTATGAAAAATATCCCAGTGAACGATGAAACGTTTGAGTCCGTGAGGAATTATTTTACGGCATACCTTGTAAATAATGGACACCGGAAAACGCCTGAAAGATTTTCGATCCTCAAGGAGATCTACCAGACAGAGGGTCACTTTGACATCGAATCGTTGTACATCCGGATGAAAAACCACAAATACAGGGTTAGCCGGGCCACGCTTTACAACACCATGGAATTATTGCTTGATTGCAAACTTGTCATCAGACATCAGTTTGGTAACCAATCTGCCCAATTTGAGAAATCGTTCAAGTTCAGCAAACATGATCATTTCATCAACCTCCAGGATGGATCAGTCATCGAGTTTTGTGACCCGCGGATCCAGGAGATAAAGGTGGCTGTAGAAAAAGCCTTTGACGTAGACATTCAGAGCCATTCTTTGGTCTTTTACGGGGTAAGCAAGATTAATAAAACGAAAAGGAACAGGAAGGGATGAAAGCTGACGTCATTCTTGGATTGCAATGGGGGGATGAAGGCAAAGGAAAAATCGTCGATTATTTTGCGCCCCGATATCATGTAATAGCCCGTTTTCAGGGGGGACCGAATGCAGGCCATACCATTTGTTTCAAGGGTCAAAAATATGTTCTTCACCTCATCCCTTCCGGCATTTTTCACCGGGATATCATCAATGTTATTGGAAACGGCGTTGTGATTGATCCGGTTTCGATTTCCGAAGAACTTGAACAGATACATCAGGTAGATAGAACAGCGGCACAGCGGTTGTTGGTCTCCGACCGGGCGCATCTGATCCTCCCTTCCCACCGGCTGCTTGATGCTGCCATGGAGGCAGGCAAGGGCCTTACCAAGATCGGTTCTACCCTCAAAGGAATTGGACCGGCTTACACAGATAAAACAGCGCGATGTGGTCTCCGGGTCGGGGACATCTTCCGGCCGGGTTTCATGGACAAGTATGAGGCGCTCAAGGCCAGTCATCTGGCTTTGATCGATCAATCACCCGTTGAACACGTCATCGGAAAGGATGACTTTGTTACGTATGAAAAGAAATGGATGGATGCCCTGGATGCACTGAAGCAACTGAAAGTGATCAATGCTGCCTATTTCATTAACAGCCGGCTTAAATCTGGAAAGAAAGTTCTTGCAGAAGGAGCTCAGGGAACCTTGCTTGATATCGATTTTGGAAGCTATCCCTTTGTTACTTCCTCCAATACAAGTGCCT
>VGGL01000056.1 GCA_016868575.1 Bacteroidota bacterium | reverse complement strand
CCTCCATTCGCAGGATTACACCTGGTGGAATCAGAAGCATTTGACCGATCCTGGCAAGCACTGGACGGAGTGTCTACTGTTGTCCCCTTCATATATGGGCCCGAATGCACTATCGGTCCCTGACATCAAGAATGGGCTGACGGGAAAGATGCAGTTGCTGGAAACCGGCATCGATCTCCACCTGAGCAAGGGAGACCAGACGACGGATGTATATACCAATATCTATATTCCTTTCTGGCAGGGGCGGATTGGGCTTGATGTTAAAGTAATTCCTCTGGAGTATTACTCGATGGATACAGCCACACGAGATAGGCGGCGTGTCAGGGAGAAGGATGGAAAAGGATTTTGCTCAGGCGATTTCCATATCGGCACCTGGATTCAGGTGTGCAAGAACATGAAATACCTGCCGGATATTTTACTGACCATCAATCTCAAAACAGCCTCCGGCACCCAGTTGGAAGCAGCCAGGTACACCGATACGCCAGGTTACTTTTTCGACTGTTCGATCGGCCGGAAATTCTTGTCGAAATCAAGCACCGGAGCAGGTTACCGGATATACGGAATGGCAGGTTTTTATTCCTATCAGACATTTGATAAAAACAGCAGGCAAAATGACACCTTTCTGTATGGGGCTGGTGTTGATTATTTCATGAACAACCTAACCCTTCAGAATCAGGTTGGAGGCTATCATGGGTACCTGGGAATCGGAGATTCTCCTCTCGTGTACCGCATGGTCATCCGAAACACTTCATCTGATCCTGTCAGTTTCAACTTTCAGCTTCAGCAGGGACTATTGGATTGGAAATACACATCGCTCCGGTTTTCAGCCTCGCTGAACATCGAAAAGATCGCCCGGAAGATCATTGGAAAAAATGAATATCCCTGGTGGTTCAAGCCGGAGGATTAGCAGGAGAACGGTCTAATTGCATTTCTTGTTCTCGAGGATATCGAAAAACATTTTCCGGTAGACCAGCGAATAGATGTTATTCAGGGTGTTGAAAAGGAAGTGGGGGTTGACCTGGGAGCGAAGGAGCGCCAATTCGCTCGCCTGGTTTTGCATGATCAGATCGGCTTTGAGCTTTGCGTCCGGAACCAGTTGATGGCGATGGTGATCAGTATCGCATAGGCGGAAGATATCACTGTTCCACGCAAAGCGTAATAGTACATGTTGGCAAAGGTCATTTTCTCTTTCAACTCGATGTTGAAAACCTTGGTCCACATTAGTTGTCCAATCACCGCTGCACTGAGCGATACCAAGCCGAGCGTGGCCAGGATGGCCAACACGGTAAAGATCCGGGGACGCAAACGGATATAAACAGGATATGTCAGATAGAAGGAGTAGAAATAAAAGGCCGAAATGACCAACGAATACGGGATATCGTAGAGCATGTAGTCCCTATCCACTTTCGCTCCGGTGTAAATCGGATAAAGGAGCTGGTTGAGGAGGTAAAACCAGTAGACAGCATGGATCAATATGATGTGTTTCCGCTTCATGGGATATCCGATTTGTAGACACAAATTAACACAATATCTTAGTCAGATAAAAGAATATATCAAATCAGGGTTATCCTCTGTATGGCCGATTCCTTTAGAAGAAGAGAAGAGCCTTTTGACATTACGGTAATCCAGGAAATATAGCAACCTGACTGACAATCCATTGTACTGCGGAGCGTCCAGCGTATTCTTCAAATCGGTAAAATATCTCTTATCAATCTGGTCACCCAGGGTTGTGATCAGGTTTTTCCAGACTACACTCAGCTCGCTACCCGGCGCGAAATACCACACAAATTGCAGATCAGCCGTAAAATTTCCCACTGGGCTTTGAGATGTTCATCAACAGCGAGTGGCCAAAAACAGGCATGCTGTTCTCATCATATTTCTGGCTGATGTTCAGGTTTCCAAACACTGCCACCGTACTCTTCTTGTTGCTTATTTTGGTCTCCAGCCCCGTTACATTAGCGGAGTAGGCATCACCAGGAATCCAGAGATTTGTATTTACCAGACTCAAGTAGGAATTGTTTTTCAAGTTTTGATCCAGCACGAGTACATTATAATTGGTAAACGGTTGCGTGGTGATGTTTCTCTTGATTCCTGTAAGGGTATCTTCGATGATGCTCCTGGCGCGGGAGGTTATCGCATTGAAAAAGCCAATACCGAGCCCGTCAGCATTGCGACCGGATATCTTGGTCGCATTGATGATTCGGGTTTCCTCCGGATTCTTATTGATGACTTCGTTCTGTCTCAGACTGTCATACGGCCGGAAAAAATTCCTTGGCATTGCGCCCACCCTCCGGGTATAGAAAATCCCGCATTTATTGAACTTCTCCGTACCTTCTGTGAAAAACTGCCGCCTTTCATCATACTTGACCTCAAAAGGAGTCAGGTTTAATATCTGGTCGTCTGATTGCACCTGCCCGAAGTCGGGGAAGAGGATCATGTCGAGGGTATAACTTTCATTGATCCCATACTTCAGATCCATGCCACCCCGGAACGAATATTTCCAATCGCCCCGCTCGGGAGACTTTTCAAGGTATCCTGATACATAAAGCATGAATGACAGACGAATGGTATTCTGACCTCTGCAATCCACCCTGAATCAGTGATAGACGTAGCTGTTTCCCATACCGCGCGTCCCACCCTTTTTCCAATCTCCCGGCAAATACTATCCGGATAAGGATCATACATCATGGCGCCAATGTAAAGTGCCATGTCATCGTAAGCAAACCTGACCTTGGGAGCAAAAGGAGCTTTCTTCCCGTTGTTATGGAGAGTACTCGACAAAATCCTGCGCTGCCGGCAGCAATTTCCAGCATGGATCATCCAACCGGCCATCGATTTTAGGGATATCCGCAAT
This sequence comes from Bacteroidota bacterium, assembly GCA_016868575.1. GTDB lineage: Bacteria > Bacteroidota > Bacteroidia > Bacteroidales > FEN-979 > VGGL01. The sequence goes on along the minus strand of VGGL01000056.1, from coordinate 12,110 downwards.
GCGTGAGGCCTGGATCGTCTTCCTTCCCAGAAACAAAGTATTCGACGGAAGAGCAATACAATCGGATACCTGCAAGAAGAGGATACAAACCATCAGCATGAAGACTTTCTGAATACGCATAAAATAAAATTAAGTTATCAAAAGTAAAGGCCACGGGGCTCCGGTAAAATAATTTTCGGTGAGATGGATCATTTTCCCATTGAAACCACTTATCAGCCCGTAACACAATTGGACGATCATGCCTATATTTGTCATCATAATATTAAGCCATGAAAAGCTGCGATTTCGCCCCAGCATTTAAACAACAACAATCCCAATCCCCTTCCCCTGCACATGTCCTTGTACTTGAACTTGTACTTGAACATGTGCTTGTCCTTGTTCTCATCCTCCTTCCCATAATCACTTTCAGCCAGCGCGATTCAGCAACTGTCCGTGCCCCGGAGGTCTTCCATGCCGAATTTGAAACCACCAAAGGAAACTTCACCATCGAGGTGAACAGGGATTGGTCTCCCAACGGAGCCGACCGGCTATTTCAACTCATTGCATCAGGATTTTTCAATAACAATAGCATTTTCAGAGTACAACCGGGATATGTCATCCAGTTTGGTATCTCCGACAGCAAAGAGGTGAACCGTTTTTGGGACAAACGAGCCATTGACGATGAACCATTAAAGGAAAGCAATGTCAAGGGAACGGTCTCTTTTGCCCACGGAGGCCCGAAAACAAGAACAACACAGCTCTTCATCAACCTCAATGATAATAAAAAGCTCGACACCATTGTATTTCAGGGCATCCGCGGATTTCCACCCGTGGGGAAAGTGGTCAGCGGCATGGGAGTCATTGAATCCTTTTACTCCGGATATGGCTTTGACCCAGCGGAAGATCAAGACACCATCATGGTTCAAGGCAATGCTTTCCTGAAAAAGAAGTACCCGGAACTCGACTACATCCTAAGGGTGAAATTTGTGGGTGGTGAGAAGTAAATTATAGGTTGAGAGATTTTATACCTTCACCACGCAAATCAACAAGACATGATCAATCAACTCATCCTTGGCGACAACCTCGAAAGCTGACGGCAAATAGAATTCCAGGCTTCCGGAAAGACCGATCCCGGAATGAGTATCTATGCCTGGGGCTTTGAATATGACCAGGAAAAGGGATTCAAGCCAATGGTTCTAATCGACAAGGAAGGCTAACAACAGCATTCCTTCAAACCTGGCATGCACCAGGTAGCCGTCAGGGTCGTCGATAATGAAGGTCTCGAAAATACTGAGGTTATTCAGGTCAAGATAAATGGGAAGATAACCAGGGTTTCTGCGTCCGATGAAGATAGGGATGGATAATTATTGCTTAATAAGGGTTTTATGCGGTATTCTGGGCATCTGAACCCCAGGTAGAGATCCGATGCTTTTTATTCTGCTTAAAGATTTTGTATTATCTTTGTAGAGCCAAAAACCAAAGCCATGGAAAAACTGAAGAAAGAGTTTCAGTATTATCTTGATCACCAAGATGAACTGGTTAAGCAATACAACGGTCGATATCTTGTCATTATGGGTGAAAAAGTTGTAGGTGACTATCCAACAAAACTCGAAGCATATCATGATGCAGTTAAGAAATTCGGGTTAGGTAATTTTATCATACAACTTTGTTCACCAGGCAATAAAGATTACACCGTTACATTCCATACCCACAGAGTAGCTTTTAAAAGGTAATACTCATGCCAGCCAAAGGTCATGCCTTTTCAACCAGATATACTGGACTTTCAAACATTCTGACCCTCCCGGTCAAAATTTGCATCACTGGTACGAGTGATATTGTATATTCCACAAATGGAATCATCGATACAGGCGCCACAAATTCTGTTATCTCAAAAAAAGTTGTTCAGGCTCTTAAGTTACCTCCATCAAATTATACTCGTGTTAATACAGCGAGTGAACAAAATGTTTTAGCTGCGACATATATTGTTGATATCATCCTCAAAGATAAAATTCGAATCGAGGGATTGACTGTTACAGAAGGTCCATTAATGGATGATCTGGAGTGTCTACTTGGAATGGACATAATCAATATGGGTGATTTAGCAATCACAAACTATCAGGGGAAAACCGTATATTCATTCCGAATACCATCAGTGCAGGCGATTGATTTTGTTGAGGAAACAAAGAAGTTGAAGGAAAAGCAGTTTTCAAAGACCGGAAGAAACCAACCTTGTCCTTGCGGAAGCGGCAAAATATTCAAGAGATGCTGTGGCCCGAAATACGGTAAGTTTTAATCCCCCCTCTTGTGCAGATACGCACTAATCACTAAACAACGCTTACTACGAGCACCTGAACAGGAGGATCATCGGAGATGCCAGGCCACTGCACGAACCAGACAGGATTTTATTCCTATCTTTAGGCTTTAATTTCTAATCCTATGACCAGGACATTTTTCTTCCTTGCTGCTTTGTTGATCATGTCCATCAGTCTTTCGTCATGTAAAAAGGATCAATCCGAACCAGAGCCGACAACGGGAAAAGTCAGGCTCCATTTGATCCATCTTGTTGATGGAGAACCCCTGATCAGGGACATTAAAACATACACCAATGCTGCCAAGAATGAATATATCATCAATGAGCTGATGTATTTTGTTTCTGATATCACCTTCTATAAAGATGACGGCACATCCGTGAAAATTCACCAGTGGAAAGATATTTATTATGTGGATGATGACATGCCGGAATCAACATCAATCCTGTTGTTCGACCCAATTCCCGCGGGTATATACGACTCCATATCTTTTCTATTTGGTATTTCTGAGGAAAAAAACCAACCTTACTTGTTCATCAATCCCCCTGAAGTCAATATGTCCTGGCCGGAAGTGCTCGGCGGAGGGTATCATTATATGATGATCAACGGGAAGTGGATGGATACCAATGCCCAAATCCAGCCATTTAATTTTCACCTGGGCATCGGACAGTTATATCATGGCAATGGATATGATGTTGACTCCATCTATGCCTTCGTTCAGAATTATTTCCGGGTCTCTCTCCCGGGATCAAATTTTTCCATTTCGAAAGGAGACACGGTGGATCTCGGCATTGCCATGAACATTGAGAGCTGGTTCGAAACGCCGCACATTTATGATCACAACCAGTGGGGCGGTGACATCATGCAGAAACAACCCGCCATGCAGATGGCGAAAGAAAATGGATGGGATGTCTTTTCAGTGGATCACCTTGTATTTCCCACCAGACCTTTGCCATAAGTGATATTCCAACCTAAGGCATATTGAATTTTGTCAATCATTCAAACCAATAGAAAAAACTTATGAAAACACTCAAGGAAGGATCATCAGGACCTGAAGTAGTAAAACTCCAGAAAAAGCTGAAAACACTGGGATATAATCCGGGTTCCGCCGATGGTGACTTCGGTCCTGCAACCAAAGCCGCCGTTATTGGATTTCAGAGGAGCCAGGGGTTGCTCGCAGACGGGGTCGCCGGTCCCAGAACCCTCACCGCCATGGGTTTAATGGATGATCCATCCCTCCCACCGTGCATAGCCTCGGTTACTTCAACCATGGTTTCGAAAATGTTCCCTTTCACACAGGTCGACAGCATTAAACGCAACCTTCCTTTTGTTCTGCAGGCGCTCGAAGAATACGGAATCACAGATAAACCGATGGTGCTAATGGCACTTGCCTCAATCCGGGCAGAAACCGAAGGATTTGAACCCATCAGTGAAGGGAAGTCTAAGTACAACACCTCTCCGGGGGGTCACTCTTTCGATCTGTACGATAACCGCTCAGACCTGGGCAACCAGGGTGTTCCTGATGGGGAAAAATTCAAGGGTCGCGGATTTATTCAGCTTACAGGTCGTGCAAACTACCAAAAACACGGCAAAGCTATCGGCTTGGGTAACAAATTGATCACAAACCCTGAATTGGCAAACGATCCGAAAACGGCCGCCAGGCTACTCACATCTTTCCTGAAAAACAAAGAAAGAGCCATCAAAGAAGCTTTACTTGAAAATGATCTGCGTCTTGCCAGACGACTTGTCAACGGCGGCAGCCACGGCCTCGACCGCTTCACCAACGCCTACCAAATCGGAGAAGAATTGATCACCTAAACCCCTCCTTTTAACTTCACCGACCTTTACACACCCCACATCATCTCCACATCTCCAAATCTTCACATCTCCAAATCAGCACATCAGCACATCAACCCTTCTCCCTAAAATAGAAAAACAACGCCAGTGGCCGGTATATCGCGTGAGCGAACTTGGAAAAGGCAAATAGCAACACAAGTTCCATTGATATCACGGTGTGGATGAGGAAAGTGACATGGTTAACCACGCTATCTGAATCAAATGCAACGGCGATTTCAAGCCAGAATCCTGTTAATCCGGCAACCCACAAAAAGCCAAGAAACATCCAGTCGGCCAGGTGACTCTCGCTGTAAGATTTGGTGATCCGCTTGAAGCGATACCAAAGTGCCAGGGTGGCGCCATACATCATCAGCAAGCCAGCAACGGTACCTAAAATCCGGCTTGGCCACCAGATTTTCATTGCAGGATCCTTGAAAATAAAATCTAAGGTCGTCGCTGCCAGAAGACCAAGAAATCCCCACATGATCGTCCAGTGAATTGCCCAGGGCCTTACATACCAGGGCTTTGTCTGCCAAAAGGATTCCTCCTCCCGATCACATTTTTGATATCTTCTGAATGTCCCGAATTCGTCTGCAAGATGACGCATAATCTGAAAAAACGAGTTTCTCCTTTCCTTCGCAGGCTGGTTCTTTCCGGACAAGTGTCTGAACATGTTGAACAGACCGATAACCATACTGATACCTGTCAGGATAAAAATGACCATCCCCATATCGTGGACCACATCAAATGGCAGCCACTTGAATATCCACCTGGCAACCTCGTGATCAGGCTTGAGCGTAAAAAGGAATAAGCCAAGAATGAAAGAGAGAATGATGGTCAAAACAATGGCAAACGGATTGCTTTTAAATATCAGCCGTGTCAATCCGGTTGGTTCATAATAGGCAATGGCATACCTTCTCAGTGCCGCCATGTAATGTCCCGGGTCAGCCTGGCGCGGACAGGTCTCCGTACAATCACCGCAGGCATAGCAGAGCCAAAGTTCCTTGCTGGAAAGGATCTCGTCCTTGAGCCCCAGCATCCCATGACGGATCATCATCCGTGGAAAATTCGCATTCTTTTCTGTCAGGGAACAAACAGCTGTGCAATTGCCACAGCTGTAACAAGTATAAAAATCTTCCGAACCATATCTTTTGATTTCCTCTGAAAAGGAAAGATCCATTGTCTTCATCAGGCTTTATTTTTCAATTGATAGCGGTAATATTCATCATTTTCATCAATGCCAGCCGGCTCAACGATGAAATACTTGTTCATGGTCATCATGTGCCAGGTGATCAATTCTGCAGGTTGCGACAGCTTCAATGCGATCTGTGGGATCGTTTTAGGCCCCTCGTCAAGGACATCCATGATCGAACGCCAGAGCTGCGGAAAGTCTTTCATCATTACACCACCTTCCTCATGCGCTGCTCCTTCCTCCCGTTCCCTGGCTTTGAGTTCAACATCTTGAGCAAATCCATCAATCATCCCTTCAATCTCCTGATTGGTATACTGGATGAGATCAATCGCATCGTAAGGACAAACCGGTGTGCAAATGCCACAGCCCTTGCAAACCGCTTCATTTACTGCTGCAACCAATTTGCCGTTGGTCTCAACCTGGAAAATGGCGTCATATTCACAAACCTCCTGGCATTTCCCGCACCAGGTGCACTTCTCGGCATCGATCCGCGCAATAATGGGTTCAAGTTCTATCGTTTCTTTCCGGATGATGGCATTGATCTTTGCAGCAGCAGACAAGGAAGACTGCACCGATTCAGAAATATTTTTGGGTCCCTGACAACTACCACCCAGGAAAACGCCATTGATCACTGTTTCCACAGGCCGAAGTTTCGGATGGATCTCATTGTAGAATTTATCACTGCCCACAGGAATCTTCAATAATTCTGCCACCTGGTTGCTATCAGTTCGAGGCACCATGCCGGTAACCAGAACCACCAGGTCAACCTTCACATCCAGTTCTTGCTTACCGGTAAGATGGTCCTTCACGGTGATCTTCATCTGATCACCCGATGATTCAACATGGGGAGGGTGCTGCTCCTGAAACATCAGGTAAATATCACCTGCTTTGGAAGATTTTTCGTAAAGCATTTCCTGCTTGCCATATGTGCGGATATCGCGGTAAAGGTGAAGCGCACGAATACGAGGGAACTTCTCATGCATGACCAGGGAAGAGTGGATCGTGGATGTACAGCATGTCCTTGAACAATACTTGTTGTCCCCTTTGCTTTGTCGCATCCCTACGCAATAAATAAAAGCCACTGAAGAAACCTGCTTCTTGTCGTAAACCAATTTTCCTTCGCATTCCCGGATCATCCGATCAAAGACATCCAATGTGATCACCCTTGGAGATGTTTGAAAACCAAATTCTCCCTCCTTCGGCGTGTAGGTTTCATACCCTGTGGTTACCAGAATGGATCCGGCTTGCAGTGAAATCGTTTCATCCTGGGCTTTCTGGATCACAATATCAACCTTGAAATTTCCGATGCTGCCGGTCACTTTCGCAACTCTTGCTTCGGTGAAGAGGGTGATGTTGGGGAGTCTTCTGATCTGATCCATCAGTGTGTCTACCACCATCTTTCCGGTCTGTTCCGTCGGAAACAGCTTACCTTTCCCTGCAATCTGACCACCGGCATTGGCTTCCTTCTCGATCAGAAACACCTGGTTTCCCATGCGAGCCAAATCAATGGATGCACGCATCCCTGAAACGCCTGCCCCGATGATTACGACCGATTTGTGTGCTTTGATTTGAATGTTCTCAAGGGCTTCAGAATGTGAAACCCGCTTGATCCCGGCACGGATCAGTCCGGCTGCCTTGTAGCTCGCCTGGTCAGGATGATCGGAATGAGCCCAGGAACATTGCTCACGGACATTCACCTGTACGTAGTTATAAGGGTTCAAACCAGCCCGCTCAGCAACATTCCGGAACGTGTGTAAATGAAGCTTGGGTGAACATGATGCTACAACGATCCCATCCAATTGCTCTTCCTGGATATCTTTGATCATCTCCTTCTGGTTTGAGTCGGCACAGGCAAACATCACATTTTTGGAGATGACTACATTTTTCTCGTTGCTGACAATGTCACGCAGTTGCTCTACATCCACATAATCAGAGATGTTACCACCGCAATGGCAGATGTAAACACCTATTCGTTTCTTTTCTTGTTTTTCTTCCATGATGATTTCAATCATTGATTGACAGACTGGCTGAGATATGCTGCCACTTCAGAAGCCGCAGCGCCGGCAGATAATATTGAATCCGGAATATCCATGGGTGCGGCAGCAGTACCTGCAACAAAAACACCGTCCACACTCGTCCTGGCAGGATTCATCAGGGGATCAACCTGACGGATAAAGCGAAATTCATCAAGCTCAGGAACCTGATGGTTGAACGATTTCATGACCCCATTATCAGGAAGAACCCCAACTGACAGCACAACCAGGTCATGGGTAAACTCTTTTACCTGACCCGACTCAACATCCTCAACCCGCAGGATCACATCACCATTGCTACCGGTTTTTTCCATCACACGGGCAACTTTTCCTTTGATGAAATTGATCCCCATCGACTTCGATTGCTGGTAAAACTCGTCATATCCCTTGCCAAATGCCCGTATGTCAATGTAGTATATTGAAATATCAGCCATCGGCAAGGCACCCATTAGCAATTGAGCCTGCTTGATCGAATACATGCAGCAAATCTGTGAGCAGATCGGGTTATTGGCAGAGGCCATGCTGCAGGTACGATAGTTGTCAAGACTTGCATCGCGAGAGCCGGTGCAAAGGACGTATGCAATATTCCCGGGCACTTTTCCATCTGATGGCCTGAGGACATTATTAAACGGCCGGGTGGGTGCGATCAATCGATCCATCTGTAAAGAATCAATCACGTTAGGAAATCGCTCAGAGCCATAATGCGGTTTCAAAGCAGGATCGAATAACTGAAAGCCGGAAGCAATGATCACCGCACCCGTATATGCCCGGATGGTCTCCGGCTTCTGGGCAAAATCAATGGCATATGCAGGGCAGGCAGTTACGCATTGATGACACTCGCGGCAATTGCTGCAATCAAGACATCTTTCAGCGCTCATGCGAACCTCTTCTTCCGTGAATGTCCGCTCGATCTCCTGAAAATCGTGACACCGGGTCTCCGGCGAACGCATGGTTCCATCAACAGGTAACTGACGGATGATGTCTTTTCCGGATAAGATCGGGGCTTTGTCGATAGCAGGCAGTTTATCTCCAAACTCAAAAGCTTCCATCTCGAGCCCACGCAGGTATTTGTCAATATAAAAGGCAGCCTGCTTTCCTTGCTCTGCGGCTTCAATGATGGTGGTTGAGCCGGTCACCGCATCACCACCTGCAAATACCCATGGAATACTGGTTTGCAAGGTTTTATGTGCGGTCTGGATCGTGCCGTTTTGATGGAGCTTCAGCGCTCCACCGAAAACTGAAGTGGAAGGTTGCAGGCCGATGGCTTCAATGATCAAATCAACCGGTTCCAAATATTCCGAGCCCTTCACTTCCACCGGTTTCTTCCGGCCGCTGGCATCAGGATGACCAAGTTCCATGCGGATCAGCTTCACGCCGGTAAGCTTTCCATCCTTCACCTCTAACCCCACCGGGTTGCGCAATAATTGAAAATCGATCCCTTCCTCTTCCGCCTCCAGGATTTCATCTTTCCAGGCCGGCATCTCCTCCCGTCCCCGGCGATAAACAATGCTGACCTTCTCTGCCCCCAATCGCAAGGCAGTACGGGAAGCATCCATCGCCGTATTTCCTCCGCCGATCACCATCACCCGCTTGCCCTTGAGGTCTTCTTTCTTCCCAATTTTAGATTCACGGAGAAAGTCGAGACATGATACGATTCCTTCTGCTTCAGAGCCCGGAAGGCCTAAACGGGTGGTCTCATGGGTTCCTACAGAGATAAATACAACATCAAACCCGGCATCTTTCAAATCCGAAATATTTTCGACCCGGTGGTTGAGTTCGATCTCCACACCCAACGAGGTAACATTCAGGATGTCTCTGTCGACGACCGCATTCGGAAGCCGGTATTCCGGCAGGGTAAGCTTCAGCATGCCTCCTGCTTCCCTGGCTGCTTCAAAGATCTTCACATGATGCCCTGCCAGCGCAAGGTGATATGCGGCCGTGAGACCCGCAGGTCCGGAACCCACGATAGCCACTTTCTTGCCGCTGCTGTCTCCAATTGTCCGGGCAGGAGGAACAGGATATTTGTTGTAAAAATCTTCGGCAAAAAACCGCTTGATTTTTCGAATATCAACGGATGCTTCCAATCCCGAACGGGTACATTCTCCCTGGCATGGAGCATAGCAAGCCCGACCAAGGCTTCCAGGCAATGGAATATCTTCCATGTGCAATTGCATCGCCTCCTCATACTGACCATTTCTGACCAGGGTGATATACCCATAGGGTTTCACCCCTCCCGGACAAGCTGCAATGCAGGGCGCTGAAGTCCCCTGCCGGTCAATCGTTGCGATCCTCGGATTAGCCAGACTGAATGGGATATAGGCCACTTTTCTCCCCGCCAGATGCCGGTTGTATTCATCGCTTCTGACTTCAGGACAGGCAATCTCACACTCCTGGCATCCGGTACAGGCTTCGGGTATCACATACCTGGGATTTTTTAGAACCTCAATATCAAAGCCCTTTTCATTCTTCCTGATATCCTGGATGTCGCTATTCAATGCCAGGGTGATATTTTCGTGCCGGGCAGTTTCCGACATTTTTGGCGTAGTGATGCAAGCCGCACAGTCCAGCGTTGGGAAAACCTTGCTGAGTTGGATCATCTTCCCACCAATGGACAGGCCCTTCTCAACCATCAAAACCTGGTAGTCCATATTGGCCAGGCTCAAGGCCGCTTCCTGTCCCGCAATGCCACCTCCAATGATGAGGACATCAAATTTTTTCTCTTCTGTCATGATTCAAGTTCTGCTAAGATTTTCGAAAAATTAGCCATGTGCGATGCGAACGGCTCTGCACAAACCGAGCACAGCGCAGCCATCCGTATCCGCTTGGGATTGAAATTCTCTTCCTTCATCCGGCGCTGGCATTCCACAATGATATTGTTGGTCAGCTCAGCACAGTGCGGACTGAAGGAGCACTCATGGCCGTCAGCGGCAATGAAGATCCCATCAAATCCTTTCTTCAAGGCATGCAACACCCATCGGGGCTTGATTCCAGATGAGCAGGGCAGGCTGATCACATACACCGATGGGGAGTAATGGATCTTCCGCAAACCGGCCTGGTCAATGCCTGGATCTGATATCTTCTCCGTCGAGAAAACAAGGATCCGGGGTGATCTTTTTGTTTCCATCTTATGATCTTCGGTTGTTCTCAAATGATTATACCTCCCCCATGAACAGGAGAAAAACTGTTGGAGGGCGGGTTTGATGTTGCCGTCAGGCCTTCTTCAGGAATAGCCTGGAATAGCTGTCCTCTTCAACAATACCCAAAAACTCATGGCTCATTTTCTGGCACCACTTGGGGATGTCATGCTTGGTGCCTTCGTCGGATGAGTAGATTTCCATGATCTCGCCACTCCCGATATCACCAATGGCTTTCTTGGCTGCCAATAAGGGGCCAGGGCATGCGGTTCCACGAGCATCAACAACGATGTTTGACTTCACACTTTTTAATTCTTCCGTTGTCATAATACTTTTCTCCTGTATGGTTAGATGAATAATTGAATCTTGCTTTCTGCGGCATCTGCCAGGAATGTCGCTACCCCACATACATTCATATGCGGGTAGTCGATCATCTCTTCCCGCTTAAATCCCATCAGGTTCATCGACATCTCGCAAATATTGATGACAACTCCCAATTCCCCGGCTGTTTTAAACATCTCATCCAGGGAAGCAACTTTGTGTTTTTTCATGATCCCTTTGATCATCTGGGTTCCCATGCCACACATGTTCATTTTTGACAACTTCACCTTTCTGGCTCCTTTGGGCAACATGATGCCAAACATTTTTTCCATCATGGATTTGTCCTTCCCGGACTTAGCGGGATCCCGCAGGGATGCCGTAGCCCAGAAAGTGAAGAATAAATTGACCTTCATGTCATATGCTGCCGCACCGGTAGCGATGATCATGGCCGCCAGGATTTTGTCGAGGTCGCCTGAAAAGACGACCATGGAAACCTGTTCCTTAGTGCCTGCTTCGAGGCGGGAAACCTGCTCTTTCAAGGCTTCTACTTGCTTTTCCAGTTCCATAACAGTTTTAGTTAATTAAATATCTATATATGTATTCTGTTGCAAAAATAAATAAATTTTCAACACACAAAAAAAAGGTGCTTTTCTTTACCCCTGAAGGCAAAAAGCACCTTTCATTTATTGGTCCAACGAATGAGTACTAAACTATTCGTCAACCTTAAAGATCAGACTACTTCGTCTATTTCTCAGTGTTTTCCTGACTTGCCACGGCGGTCTGAGGTTCAATGATCTTGATGGGCTTGCTCAGGTTTTTAAGAACGATGCCGCCACGGATTCTTTTTTTCCGAACGACCTTTTTCTTTTTGGCTGGCTTGGGAGCCTTTTTTACAACCGGTTTGGGGGCTTTTTCAACCTTAGCGGCAGCTTCTTTTGTCTCAACCTTTTTTTTCCTGCCTCTTTTCGCACCCTTGTCTTTTCTCGGCTTTCTGCCTCTTTTCTTGGGTGCCTGAGAAACAGCTTCAGCTTTTGCAACCTTTGGTTTCCGGCCTCTTTTTTTCGTTTCCGGCTCTTCTTTTTCTACCGGTTTTGCACCAAGTTTTCCGAGAAAAACTTTGATCTCCTCAACGTACTTCAGCGCTTCTTCAAGCTCCATCTGATACTGTACGCGCAGGAATTCAATTTCTTTGTCTGTTAATTTAATTGATTTCATGGTAATTTGATTTTCGGGACAAAAATAGGGAAAAATTATGGTTTTGGATATTTTTCAAATATTTTTTAATTTTTTTTTTTTTTTTTTTGTT
>VGGL01000055.1 GCA_016868575.1 Bacteroidota bacterium | reverse complement strand
CAGCCGTGAATTTTCTTCTGCTTCGTTTTTCCATGACAGTAAAATTAAAGGTTTGTTTTCTACTTTAACTCCCTGTCCTAAAAAAGGGTTACATTATAGTTTACCTGATTTAAACCTTATAATTTCGGTTCTTTATTATTTTGGGCAACAACAATACTTTTCTTTTTTCGCTATTCTCTTTTCCCTGCCAATTATAGTGTTTTCACTTTACACTGAATATGAAAATCAGCCAGCGACGCAGTGTACAGTGAAAATGGCAGAGCGGTAAGTGAATGATGAACAAATAAGAGAGAAAAGCGTTATAGATCGAATTCATTTCATTACCTTATAATCAATTATTGTTGCAGCCGCGGGTTTCCCCGCGGCTTTTTTATCCCGAAAATGCGTATTTTTATCCCGTGAAAGTCAATTTGAAATGGCGCAAAAATCGAACTTGTTCTGTTCTTGGAATATAGAGAGATGTAAACTTTTCTACCGGATGACAACGGTGATCCTGTTCATTTTCACCTTGCCATTTTCCGGATACGCTGAATTACCATATAGGGCAGACAGCCTGCTGAAAGTTCTTCCAAACTCCTCAGGATCTGACCGGATGGGTATCCTCGCAGAACTTGCCTGGATTTACAAGACCCATGATCCGGATCAAAGTATCCGGTATGGAGAAGAAGCGCTGCAGCTGGCAAAGAAATTGAAAAATCCCCACTACCAGGGAGAAGTGATGCTTTATCTTGGCTCAACCTATTTCTACCTGAATGATTACAACAAGGCTGTCGACTACTTCATCCAGTCACTGAAGATCAAGGAAAAGCTTAAAGATCAAAAAGCATACGCTGCTATTTTAAATAATATCGGCGAGGTCTATCTGATGATGAAAGATCATTCACAGGCGCTGAATTATTTTAATCAGGCATTGCATCTTTTTCAAAAACTTGGTTCTGAGAAAAATTCAGGGGTTGCGCATACCAATATCGGGCGCGTTTATTATCAACTTGGTGATTGTCGAAAATCCATCGTCCATATTGATACAGCGCTGGCCATTGTTGCCCTGCGAAACCATGCAGCAGGAAGAGCCGCAGCCTTCCACTATAAAGGTTTGGTTCTGGCAGATAGCTGTTATGAAGGAAGAAATCTTGAAGCGGGTCTCGGGTATCTTAGGGAAGCAATCAGAATATATATTGGGCTTGGCGACCGATATGAAGATTGCGCCACCCGAATCGATCTGGGTAAAGTACTGCAAGCCAATGGTTATTCCGAAAGGGCTTTCAAAAGATTTACAGAAGCCTTACTCCTGGCCAATCAAATCAGATCCCCTTTTCTTAAACAGGAATGTTATGATGGTTTGGCAAAGGTGTATGAGAAAAAAGGCGAATTTCGAAAAGCATTGAACTACCAGCTACAGTTTTCAAGCCTCAAGGATTCGCTTTTTCGTATCGAGCATGGTAGAACTATTTCGGAAATACAGAACCGTTACCTGGAGGAGAAAAAGGAAAAAGAACACATCCTGTTAAAAAAAAGCGCAGAAATACAAGCTCTCCGATTAACACGGCAAGTCCATTTAAGAAACTTCCTTTTCATCGTCGTCATCCTGGTTGCTTTTCTTGCAATTGTTCTTTTTAATCGATACCGGTTTAAAATCAAAACGAACCAACTTCTGGAAGAAAAAAACAGAGAGCTTGCCCTGCTCAATGCCACCAAGGACAAATTTTTTTCGATCATCGCCCACGACCTTAAAAATCCCTTTCAGACCCTGGTGACAGTTTCGGAGATGCTTTCCAGGCGCTATCACGAATTGGATGAGGCACAGAAATCCAGGATTGTTCAAACCATCTACCATTCGGCTAACCTTACCCATAACCTGCTTGAGAATCTGCTGTTATGGAGTATTTCCCAAACAGGTAACATTCCTTTTCGCCCTGCCCCTCTCAACCTGTCGGAGACCATCGCAAGGTGTCTTGCGTTGGTTCAGCTCCAGGCAGACAAGAAATCGATCAGGTTGATAAATGGAGTTGATGAACTTAAAAAGGTATATGGGGACGAGAATATGGTCGCAACGATACTCCGGAACCTTTTGTCAAATGCGGTGAAGTTCTCTCCCGAAGGCACTTCCATTGAAGTCATTGCCACCTTGTTAAACAACATGGTGGAGGTACGGGTAATCGACCAGGGGATTGGTATCAGCAAAGAAGACCAGGAGAAACTATTCCGGATTGACATCAGTCAAAGGCTGATTGGCTTATCTCCTGAGAAAGGCACAGGACTGGGGTTGATCCTATGCCGGGAGTTCATTGAGAAAAATGGCGGAGCTATTCGGGTTGAGAGTGAATCGGGAAAAGGTAGTATCTTTATCTTTACAATTCCAGCTGTCGCACATGGATGAGCAAAAGATCATGGTGATTTTGGTGGATGACCACCCGGTGGTACTGGAGGGTATCAGCCTTTGTCTGATGACTGCGTCCGATATTTCAGTAACCGGGACTGCGAACGGTGAATCCGGGCTCCTTGCACTATTGAAAACACAGGTACCGGACATTATCCTGATGGATATTGGCCTACCTGGAACTTCAGGGATTGAGATTGCCCGAAATCTTGGGGCAACATACCCACAGACGGGAATCATCATGTTGACGGCCAATGAAGATGAAGTATCTATCAGGGAGTCGATTCGTGCCGGAGCCAGGGGGTATTTACTGAAAAGTGTGAAACCCGATGAACTGGCAGAGGCCATCAGAAAGGTCTATCATGGCGAAGCATTTGTCTCTTCTCATGCCGCACAAGTGATCGCCAAACATTTTTTCCAAGCGGTGAAAAACGGTTCATCTGAAAACCAGGAGCAAAAAGTCAATTTATCTGACCGGGAAGTAGAGATCATCCGGATGATTTGCGACGGGTTGGGTTACAAGGAAATCGGAGAGAAGCTCTTCATCAGTCCTCGGACGGTGGAAACGCACAAGAACAACATTCTCCAGAAGCTCGGATTGGACAGCGTGACCGCTCTGATCCGGTATGCGATCCGGAGTGGTATCGTGAAAGCGTAGATTCAATGCCCTCAACCCCTTCCCCTTCTCCCAGTGGGAGAAGGGGAAGGGGTTGAGGGGAAAATCAGTGATTTTCTCCGGGAAAAATCGGTGATTTCACGTAAGATCCTTCCTCTCTTCGTGCTGTACCTTTGTACTTCTAAAATCATTTCAAGATGAAAAGGTCAATCTGTCCAATCCGTTTGATGGCACTAACAGCCATGATGCTATTTCTCACCGGCTCTCTATTAGCGCTGAATATCTTTTCCAAGGTTACAGGTGGCAACTGGAACAACGCCAATACCTGGGTAGGCGGCGTCATTCCAGGGGCAGCAGATAACGTAACCATTGTCAGCGGCTCGACTGTTTCTACCGATGGTTCATTCGCTTGTAACAATCTAACCGTCTACGGCACCCTTCAAAATACCGGAGGAACCCACTATCTGACGGTGAACGGCATGGTAATGAACCAAGGAACCATTCAAAATGCTTCCAACCAGTTATGGGTGACAATCTACGGCCATATCACCAACAATGGTACCTGGAGCAACTACCGGGTGGAATTGAAGGGGACCAACGACCACCATATCGTTTGTCTTGGATCACACATTTTTTCTTGTGTTCAGTTTATGGATACTGAAGCCATGACAGGTACCATCTACCTGGATGGCCATGTCACATTTTCAGGTACCCTGGTGGAGTTCAATTATTCTTCCCTTGTAATTTCCAGTTCTGTCAATGTTCTCACAGTATACGGAGCAGGCAGCGCACTTAGAAAAATGAACATCACAGGAAACCATGCAACGATATCAACCGACGCCAATTGCTATCTCCAAAATCTTACGGTCTCAAACATCACCCTGACGGGCGTGGCCAGGGTGAATGCCTGTGTTTTTAATGAGAATCTAAATCTTCCGGGAATCATGGAGAGTTATGGTTCAAACCCTGGAATCACCATCAGTGGCACATTAAATATCAATGGAGGTATTCGTAACGGAAGTTCAAACCTGGCTGTTTATCTTGGAGGAAATGTTACCTATAATGGTTCAGAATGGTCTAATAATCAGGTTTATTTAAATGGAGGGAGTACTCAGAATGTTTCTTTCGGTTACGGGAAGAAATTCACAGGCACTTCCTTTATCCTCAATCAATCCATCAATCTATTGACCGATGTCATATTTGAAGGGACACTGATTGACTGCAACTACCATACTATCACTCCTCTACCCGGGAGTAAGATCATCATTATTGGAATTGTCGGGCAGGATAAAGGGATCATTGAGGCGAACCTGATCAGCGATAATAACAAACTCATCATGAGTAAAGAGGCTGTCATAAGGAATTCGACTGTCACAGGTATGATTTGGCTGGAAGGGATTGTACGTATTCATACCTATGCAAGTTTTGAATCTGTTATCGTATCTGATACCCTGGAAGCGGGGTCTTCAGGCCCAAATTTAGATATTACCTCCGCTATTATTAATAATGGGGTCATTCGGGATCAGGCGCCACCTGTAACGAAACACCTCAATGTATACATCCAGGGAGATATCACCAATAACTTCAGGTGGTACAACTATTCCACCACTGTAAATGGCACCACAAATGACCAAACCATCTATTTTGCTCCATCTATAACCTATACTGGACCAACCTTCAATGTTCACAACAGTTCCCGAGACATCTACATCACTTCCGATCTAAGCTTCAACGGGACCAACCTCATTTTCGAATACAATGATTCGCCAACCTGTTACATCACCGATGGTTCCAGAATCTCTGTCAAGGGTTCCGGAAATTACGTTTCGAACACCAGGTGGATTGCCAACACATTTTCACTACACATGCACGATGGCGCCGTTCTGAGAGGGAACGGATGGATGCAGAATGCAACCCTGGAAGGGATTATTAAGGTCTTTGATAGCAATGTCTTCATGAGAGGAAATTCTCATGTTAAAGACACCCTGGAAAATAATGGCACATCCAATCATACCATCACATTCGAAGGCTCGCTGGCTAATGAGGGATTGATCCGCAATGGCAGTGATGGCGGACTACTTAAGGTGATTGTTCAGGGGGACCTAATCAATAACGGCAACTGGTCAATCCAGGAACTAGTAATGGAAAATAATGGCGCATCCCAGCAGATCCGGCTCGTTTCGGGGCAGCCCATCAACAGCCCGGTAAAATTCAAGGCCAATGGCATTTCGCCTTTCAACTGGTATAAGAATGGGCAATACTATGCCACCGGTAATACACTCACTTTTACCACGCTTACTTTATCCAACTATGGCGACTATTATTGCTCTTCCCAACCTTCCCGACATATCGTTGTCCAGTATGCAACAGCTGTAAATTTCAATGCTTCTGAAACAGTTGGCTGCGCACCCAAAACAGTGGCCTTCACCGATGCGACCATCTCCGCTTCCCCCATCCAATCGTGGAACTGGGATTTTGGCGACGGGTCCTTCAGCAGTGAGCAAAATCCAACGCACATATTTCAAAACGAAGGCGTTTATTCCGTAACGCTAACGGTCGATGACGGATATTTCGACTGCCCGCTGACCAAGACCGATTACATAACTGTGCATGGAATACCATCCCCGGATTTCAGTTTTGAAAACATCTGCCTTGGACAACCCATGTATTTTGAAGACCTGAGTGCAGGCCAAAATCTGGAGATTGTATATGATGTCCAGTTTGCGAGCACCCTGATTGGTTACAGCAGTCAGTGGAATCCGGTAAACTGGGCAGCATACCAGGCATTGGGAGTGCCGGATGTTTACCCGAATTATGCCGACGATCCCCATGCATGGGCGTCACTTACTGCCAGCAGCCAAAGGGAATTTCTGGAGCTCGGATATGCAACGCCCCGGAGAATCAACAAAGTGAGCATTTATGAAACGCTGATGCCCGGATCGGTAGATTCGGTCTTCGTGAAAAACCCTTCTACCGGTCATTGGGAATTATTCTGGTCGGGTACTGCAGTACAGGCAGCAAAGGAAGCACGGATTTTCGAGGTGACCTCTCCCACCCCCACATCCTATCCGGTTTCGCAGATCCGCATCGCCTTCAACTCACCGGTCATCGCTTACTGGAGCGAGATCGATGCAGTATCTATCTCCGCCCCTATTGATACCATTGTTTCAGCTTCCACAACCTACCTCTGGGATGTGGGAGAGAACGGGGTGACCTATACAACCAAAGGAGATATCAATCATCTTTACACCACCCCGGGAACCCATGATGTAACACTAAGTATCACCAACAACGGTATATGCACCGATCTCATCACCAAGACCGTTGAAGTGTACACTCCACATGAGATCACAGGCCAACCTGTTGACCCACCCGCACTATGCGACTCCACTGGCGTAGCCATCATTGAAGTGACCACGACTGGAACTGCATCTTTGTTCTTCTGGCAGATTTGGAATGTCAATTTCTGGGATATGCTGTATGATGATGAATATTACAGTGGTACACGCAACAGCGCTCTTATCATCTCTCGCCCGGTGTTGTCAATGGATGGATCCCAGTACCGCTGCATCGTTGCCGGTCCTTGCGGGTCGCTGTTATTCAGCAATACCGTTGAACTTACCGTTGTTCCTTCTATGTATTCGGGAGATATCCTGGGTGATGGAACAACCCGGCTGGGAGATCCTACGCCGCTGTTAACCGTTGCTGATCCCGGCGCCACCGTGATCCAATGGCAGCGGCGGTTTGAACTCGGCGCATGGGAGGACATAGCTCATTCCGGGAACACGTTCAGTGAGGTTCCGAATGCTATTGGCAGATGGGACTATCGTGCCCAGATCACCGGCGGAAGCTGCACCTTTACCGATTTTGCCACCGTCCAGGTGTTGCAGAAAGAGTTGAATATAACTCTAATGATTGAAGGATTGTATGATCCTGGCAATGGAATGATGCTCCCGGTCATGGATGAGTTCGGGTATCACTATGGAAGCGACATTGCTGATCACATCTCCATCGGAATCGCTCAATCCACAGCGCCATATACCATTTTGCACATAGCAAATGATGTTGAATTAGATACAGATGGAAGCTGCTCCCTGATCGTCCCTGCCCCTCTTTTGACGAGCTATTACCTTATCATTGAACACCGGAACAGCATTGAAACCTGGAGCGCTTTGCCGGTATCTTTTGCACCCGGACATATCAGCTACGACTATACTCCTGATGCTGCGATGGCTTATGGAGATAATCTCCTGCAAATCGGTTCAGACTATGTGATTTACAGTGGCGACGCAAACCAGGATGGCATCATCGACACCAATGACCTGGGTGAAGTTGACAATGATGCCCAGAACTTTGCCATGGGCTATCTTGCTACTGACGTGAATGGCGACGGCGTTGTGGATACGAACGACATGGGCATTGTCGACAACAACTCACAGGCGTTTATCATGGTGATGGCGCCGTGAAGAAAAAGCATAAGTAAAGATTTTTTGAATGAAGTGAAAAAAAATATTGCTTTCCCGTAATTTATGATTATATTTGCATTGCTATATGCCTCCATCAAGCATGAAACGTCATCTATTTATCTTTTTCCTCCTCATTTCTCTTTTCTTTCTTGGTTTTACCCAAGGTGATACTTCAAAAAGTCAATACACCCTACCAATCGGCGCTTACTCTGTCTGGGCAGATGATTTAGACCTGGATGGGGATAATGATATCATTGTTGGACATAATTACGATTCTCAGACACAGTGGGGTGGCGTTTCAGTTCTTAAAAATAATCCAATAGGAAATTTTTCATTATCTGATTCATTATTTTCTTATGCGTGGCAACCAGAGATTCAAACGGCCCAGTTGAATCAAAATCCAATACCAGACATTATCTATATTAAAGATAATTCGGTAACAGAATTTATTGGAATAATATTCGATTTTGATTTTACTGATACTGTCTATCTCGATACATATACTTACGATGGAATTGAATATATTACCACTGGTGATATTGACAATAATGGACTCACCGACATTGTATATTCTTCGAATCAAGGCCAGTTTTGGGGAATCTTATTTAATTTAGGTGATGAAATATTTTCCCAACCTGAATATCATTACGTTACTGGTTATTATCCGACAGATATTGCAGTCGGAGATTTAAATAACGATGGACGAGACGATGTCGTAATCTGCGGACAGAACACAGAAGTATATTTCAGCTATGCATCAGGATTTCAATGCTTATTAATTGAACAAAATTACCCCAGGAATGGAGTAAAAATCTCTGATTTAAATTTGGATGGAATGAATGATGTTCTTACTGTGGTTGGACTTGATTACATTCCAACCTCCATTCTTGCTGTTTTCAAAAATGAGGGTAATAACTCATTTTCTCATCTTCCTGATTTTTCATTTCAACCGGGAACCAACAGGTTTTTTGTAACCGATTTCAACAACGATTCCCTTCCGGATGTCCTTTTCCAGAAGAATGATTTCTCCGGTCATATCATTTTCTATAACCAGGGCAACTTCCAATTAGGTGATTCGCAGCATGTCTCAGTTCCCGATTATGGAGAAGGCTGGCGGAATATCCACTGTGCCGAAATGGATAACAATGGGTACAATGATATCATCACAGTCAGAACAATCTATACACAAATTCCTTCCAACCTGGATATCCTGTTCAACGACGGAAACGGAAATTTCGGACCGGATCCCATTGTAAATATTATTGAAATAACTTCTTCCCATGAATTTACATTCAGGAATTTCCCTAACCCATTTCACCATGAAACTATCTTTGAATTCCGGTTGGATGAACCTCAGCATGTGAGCATCACCATCTACGATCTTCACGGACAGCACATTTGCCAGGTTGCCAATAAACATTTTACAAATGGATTACATCGGATCTGTTGGAACGGAACTAACCGGTTAGGAACATCCTGTTCACCAGGAATATATCAGGCTTCCTTACATTTGATGGGAAGTGAAAACTATTCTATTAAAATCATCAAACAATACTAGGAATAAAAATTCGAACCCTGCTATTTTTGATGATGATGTCTTATCGCTTCTGAAATCCAAAAAACTTTTATCTTTGCAGCCCCAAAAGACGGCGTGGTAGCTCAGTTGGTTAGAGCGTCGGATTCATAACCCGGAGGTCACGAGTTCAACTCTCGTCCACGCTACAAGAGCGGTTAACAGTTAACAATTATCAATTATCAATTATCAATTATCAATTATCAATTAACAGTTAACAGCAATCAGTAAACAGTGAACAATTAAAGGATTCCAATTTTGAGGTTCTCACTTTGGTCAGTGGTCAGTGGTCAGTGGTGAGGGCGGTGAGGAAGATGGATTGAGATAAACGGTTCAACAGAGGGATCTTTTCGAGATGATTTCCCAGTAATATTGATGGTTTGATGAATATGGGGGGGATCCCCGGGAGGAGGAAATCCCTGTATTCGATTTTGATTTCTGAAAAACCTGCCTTTTTCAGCTTCTTCTCCATGAAACCGCCGGTGAAGGCTTTCTCATCGGGTTCGAGTTTGGCCCATCTCCGGAAAAACGGGGTGGTGTTAAAAATCAGGAAACAATAGGGATTGTAGAGATTGGGCTCCAGAAAAATGATTTTTCCGTTCTTTTTCAGCAATGCCTTGATCCTTGGGAATGCATGATCCAGATCAGGGTAAAGATGATGGAGAATGCCATTACCTACAATGTAATCGAAGGATCCGTGAAATGTCGCCCCTTCGTCCAAGAAGTTCCCTTTGAAGAATGTCAGATTTGGAAGCGGGAAGGAGGCGATAGCCTGATCAATGAATTGCTGACTGATGTCCATGCCGGTGATCCCGGCACTTTTCATCTCTTTTGCCAGTATACCTGCAATCTCCCCGGTACCACAGCCGATTTCAAGCACACGGATCCCTTCTTTCAGCGACATCTGTTCCATCATGAACTGCGCCCTTCGGCGGGTACGGATATCTGTTGAGGTTCCCGGGCGAAATCCCTGGTTGTGTCCCTGCTCATCCTTCAGGCTGCCCATCAAAATTCTTTTTGCTTTTCAATTTCCCGGAGGATCTTCTGTATCTCTTCCTTTGTCTGGTACGATTTGCCATTCATAAAGAGTCTCTCCCGGATGAATTTCGGGCGGTTCTTCACCTCTTCCATGATCTTGGCGATATAATCACCGAGGATGCTAATGGAGATGAGCTGAACGCCACCCAAACCCAACATGATCAATATCACCGTGGTGATACCACGTGCATTTTCTGGGGGTTGGATGAAATATAACACGAGGTATAAAATGGCAAGCAATACCGTCAGGATGAAAACGGTTACCCCGATGGCCTGAATGTACTGAAGGGGTTTTGTGCTGAAAGAGAAGATCCCCTTCTTGGCCCACCAGATATTCCGGAAGAAACTGTTGGTGCTTCTGCCGAAGAGCCGTTCCGGCCGGGTATAGCTCACGCCTGTCTGCCGGAACCCGATCCAGGCCCGCAATCCGCGGAGGAAGATATCTTTTTCGGTAAAGGAGAGCAGATAATCCACAGCCTTCCGGTCGATGAGTGAGAAATCGCCGGCATCCACCGGGATATGGATGTCGGAGACCTTGCGGAATATCCGGTAGAACAGCTTGTACAGCAACTGCATATACACCGGGGCTTTTCTCCTGGTCCGCTGTCCAAATACGATATCATATCCTTCTTTCCATTTCTCGATAAAAGAGGGGATCAATTCCGGGGGATCCTGGCCATCTCCATCCAGCAATATTACCGCATCGCCGGTGGCGACTTCCATACCACTCACAAAGGCCGACTGAGAGCCGAAATTTCTGGAATGAGAGATCCCGATCACGTGGTGGTCACTGAAGCACAGTTGTGCGATCACCTGTTCATCACCGGCCGGGCTATGGTCGTTGACAAAGATGATCTCATAATCATGACCGGATGTTTTGAATGACTGGGTTAATCTTGCATATAAAACAGGGATGGAGCGCTCATCCCGGTAGCAAGCGACAATGGCGGAGATCTTTTTCTCCACTGCCGGGATCACCGCCTGGCTGATCACTTCATCGGCTGCTTCCTGCCAGGTGGCGGTTTTCTGCAATCCATCTTTAAAAGAGACGGAACACTTCCATTGCATCACCTGTTCAGCTAACGCGGGATCACCATACCATTCCGCCAGATCCCATTTCCGGTTAGCCATGGTGCCAAAGACAGGCTCTTCCCTGATATCAAAAACCGTCCGGGCTGCCTGGGCCACCTCTGCCATGGTTGTTTTAATTCCTGAGGCGATGTTAACAGAAATCCCCGGATTGGTCTTACAGATGGTCAGTGCAGATCGAACCAGGGCGTGGGTGCAATCATCGATATAGACGAAATCCCTGGAGATGTCACGGGCTACAAAGGGTGGCAGGGTTTTCCGAAGGCCATGGGTTACAACGACTGGGATGAGCCGGTCACGTTCCTCCCATGGGCCATAGATGGAATAGAGACGCAGGTTGACACAGGGAAATCCATGAATGGTGCCGTAGTACCTGACAAGATATCCGGCGCCGGCCTTCGACACTGCATAATCGCTGTTGGGGATCAACTCGGCAGATTCAGCCGGTTGCCTGCAATTCAAGCCATATTCTGAGGAGGTACCGGCCTGGACAAAGGCCTTACAGCCGGTCTCGCTCAGGGCCCGCAGCAGGTTCATCGTTCCCAGGTAGTTGGTTTGGTGGATCCGTTCAGGGTCCACCTGGCGGGCATAGGCGCCGTAGGCTGAAAGGTTGAAGACCGTCTGTGGCCGGATGCGGTTGATAACCGCCAGAACCTGCCCGAAATCCGTTATGTCCATGTCGACCAGCCGTTCCTTGTCGGCTCCTGCCAGGCGCCAGCTTCTCCGCGGATGCCGGGAGCAGGCATACACATCCTTCCGTACCTGGGTGAGACTGTAAAACAGGTTGGCGCCAATGAAGCCGGAAGCGCCGATGATGATCACAGGCCCCGCCAGGCGGGAGGCTTCTTCTTGCTGTTCTTCATTCCAGGAACAGGCATAAACCCGATCAGTTGTCATGTATGATCTTTGTGATTGTTTCTCGTATACTTTCCGCATCCAGGCCACCGGCCTGCTGATGGTAGGATTGGCTCCCATACCGGCCATCCGGATAACCCACTGCAAAGTGGTGATACCACCTGCAGGAGATATGGTGCTTAATCAGTTGGATCGACAGGTACTCTCCCACCCCACCCCTGGCCACATGCTCTTCACAGGTCAATACTTTTCCTGTTTTCCTGACACTCTCCAGAAATGTCTCCAGTTCATCTTCACACGGGAGCCTGCCGATGGTAAAAAGATCTGCGTTACCTTCCAGTCTCTTTTCCTTCATGGTTTTCAAGGCATTCAGCGTAATGGGACCAAGGGTGACCACGGTGACTGACTCTCCTGCCAGTATTTTCCTGACTGCTGAGAAAGGCTGGATTTCCGGAGTAGCCAGTGAACCAGTACCCAGTCGCAGGTAAGCAGGCCCATTATTATCGAGCATCGCATCTACAGCGCCAGGGACATCTTCAGCACAATATGGAATGTAGCATTTCATGCCGGGTAGAGCCGACATCAAGGCGATATCTTCCAGTGCATGATGGGAAGATCCCATGATCCCATAGCCATAACCACCGCCGTTGCCGACGATTTTTACATTTTGCTTGTTTTGACAGATGTCATTGCGGATCTGTTCAGCCGGGCGAAAAACGGCAAACGGAGCGATGGAGTAGCAGACCGGGATGAGTCCTTCGGAAGCCAGTCCTGCCGCCACCGACATCATGTTCTGTTCACTCACACCGGCGTTGATAAACCGTCCACCCATGGCTTCCCTTACGCCCTCCAGCGCCATGAAGCCCAGGTCCCCTGTGAGAAAGATGATCCGGGGATCGGCGGCAGCCCGTTGTCTGATATGCTCTGCAAATGCTCTTCTCATGATTCGGTGATCTCCCTCAGTGCTTGTTTGTACTGTTCTTCATTCATCGGCAGATAATGCCATTCCATCTTATTCTCCATAAAAGATACCCCATGGCCTTTAACCGTTTGGGCGATGATGCAGGCGGGTTTTGTTGATTGATTGTCGAAAGCGCCGAATGCAGCATGAAGGGAATTGAAGTTATGGCCGTTTTCTGCAACTGCAACCTGAAATCCAAAGGATTCCCATTTTTTCTTTAGTGGTTCCAGGGTGAGTATCTCTTCCGTGTTTCCGAATCCCTGCAACCGGTTCCGGTCGATGATGACATACAGGTTTTGAAGTTTGTGATGCGCTGCAAATAGTGCTGCTTCCCAGGTTGAGCCTGCGTTGCAGTCGCCATCCGATAACAGGCAATAAACGTCGAAAGGCTTATCGGTATATCGACAGGATAAAGCGGTTCCGCAGGCCAGCGAGAGGCCGTGGCCGAGGCTCCCGGTGCCAAAGGTGATCCCGTCGATAGTACCACCAACCGGGGGATGTGCAGGTAGCAGCGTTCCTTCCTGGTAGAAAGTATCAAGCAAATCGGGATTGATCTTCCCGGATTCAGCCAGGACAACATACCAGGCGAGGGCGGCGTGGCCTTTGGATAAAATGAATCGGTCGGTCTTCTGCATGCGGAAAAAGTAGAGATAGACGAGGATGTCGATGCACGAAAGCCCGGCGCCGATGTGTCCGGCATTGGCATTTTTGTAGAGTCGGAGCATGTTTTGAATGCAACGTTTTCGCATCACTTGCAGATCGTTCATATCCGGTTGCGCTTTCAATATTCCATCCATTTCCGATCCGAAAGTACAAATATTTCCGGTTTGTGATTGTTGCTGGTTGTTGATTGATCGTTGCTCGTTGCTCGCATTTCAAAGATCGTTGATCGATATTCCGCTGTTTGGTTCACAAATTCATCGTTTTCTTCTTCCTGCTCCTGGAATTCGGAATAATGGAACAAAATATGGAACATTGATCAACGAGCTCTGAAATCAGACCAATCACCACTCTGTGACCCCGTGATTTAGCGGTTAAATTTTCAACCACAGAGACACCAAGGCACGAAAACGCACGAAATGGAAGTATCGACGCTTCAGGTTGAAATAATCCTTTACTTTTGCATTGGAAGATACATTGTTCCGGTTCATGCTGGTTGTTTTCATCTTATATTTGGTCTTCACCGTTGGCCTGGCGTGGTGGTATTCACGGGGAGCTCGGACAAATGAAGAATTTGTGTTGGGTGGGAAGCGTTTTTCCGGCACGGCGCTGGCGCTTTCCGAGCGTGCTACCGGGGAGTCGGCCTGGCTCCTGCTGGGTCTTACCGGACATGCCTATGCCGAAGGGATCAGCTCCATTTGGGTGGCGCTGGGGTGTGTGATCGGGATCCTGTTCATCTGGATGGTCATGGCACGCAAATTACGGTTCCAAACAGAACAAAAAGGGGTGATGACGGTTCCCGGCTTGCTGGGTAAGCACTTCCCCGGTGCAGAAAAGCAGCTTGGCATGCTTTCGGCCCTGATCATCGTCTTCTTCTTCCTCTTTTATATTGCGGCCCAATTCAGCGGCTCCGGTATCATCCTTCAAAAAACCTTCAACCTTGACCCGGTCTGGGGCATTATCATCGGCTCTGCCGTGGTGACGCTATATTGTATGATGGGTGGCTTCATCGCTGTTGTAGTGACAGATGTATTTCAATCGATCCTGATGATCTTCACCCTTGTGGTTTTTCCTATTATCGCTCTTTTCATTGCCGCAAACTACCACCTCCCGGTGGTACAGATGCTGGCTGAAGCCGATCCTTCATTACTCTCACTCACCCAGATGAAAACCGGCGGCGCTGCTGTGCTGTTTATCCTCAGCGGACTTAGCTGGGCGCTCGGATATACGGGGCAGCCCCAGCTCCTCTCCAGGATGATGGCCATCCGAAGTGATCAGGAAGTGCGACGCGCCAAATGGGTAGCGGCCATCTGGACCATCCTTGCTTACATCGGTGCAATCCTCATTGGC
>VGGL01000054.1 GCA_016868575.1 Bacteroidota bacterium | reverse complement strand
AAGGTCAAGATCTCCGACTTCAATATCAAGAATTACGACCTGGAAAACCTCCAGATATCCAGCATTGTGTTAAACAATGACCATGAGATGATCACGGTCTCGAATTTCAAGGATGCTGACAAGGCATTGGGCTATTATCAAGCCATACGGGCCAGCGAATACATCTTTAATAAACTGGAAAGCGCCGGTGATTACGCCTATTTTGTCATTTCTTCTGATAACTATCCTGTTTTCTACAAAAGCCGGGATACCGGACAATACCTCCGGTTTTTCCTTAAAAATTACCTCGGTCAGGAGTAGTTGCTGCGCTTTTTATCAAGTCGTCAAAACCTTTTTTTGTACATTTGGTTCATCAATTATTTAAACCTCAGGCTATGACGAAACAGAAAGAACCCGAAACCCCGCAAATCAATCTGTTGAGTGCAGGAACCATCGTAAAGGGTGATATCCAGGTGAATGGTGATTTTCGCATTGACGGCTCTTTCACCGGTTCCATCCACTGCAAGGGAAAGGTCGTTGTAGGAAATACCGGCAACATTGAAGGAGAGATCAACTGTCAGAATGCAGATTTTTCCGGGATGGTCAAGGCAAATGTGATGGTTGCTGAGTTGCTGACACTTAAATCATCCGCCAACTTTTCCGGTGAGATATCCACGAATAAACTCGCCATCGAACCCGGCGCTGTTTTCTCCGGAAATTGCAAGATGGAGCAGGACCGTGTCCGTGAATCATTGAAACCAACACCTCCGCTTCATGACGGACCAAAACCGGCAGAAAAACCAACTCCATAGTTACGCCAGGTATTCCAGCATGGCATTGCAGATGCTGGTTATCATTGTACTTGGCTCCCTGGCCGGCTACTGGCTTGACGGCAAGTTACATACAAAACCTATCCTGACCATCATCCTCTCCCTTGCTTCAGTCATCATGGCTATCTACTTTGTAACCAAGGACTTGCTGCGTTCAACGGATAAGCAGGATAAAACACCACACAAAACGTAAAATGAGAACACCCTTCACACGATTCCTCAATAAGCTGATCATTTTCACTATCATCATTGCTGCTGTTGGATTTCTGCTCAGGTTTTTCCTTCCGGCCGGATGGATCTCCCCGGCTTTTCCATACCTTGTGCTGTTGTTTTTCTCTCTGACGCTCATTGTGCATGCCATCCTTATCAGAATATCCGGGATGAAGTTTTCCGGCTTTCAGCGCAATTTCTTGTTGCTTACCATGCTGAAACTATTATTCCTGGCCCTGGTCATGGTGATTTATGTCTTTATAAACCGGACGGATGCGGTCTCTTTTGGGGTTTTATTCCTGGCACTTTATATATTCTATTCCGTCTTTGAGATCGTAAGCCTGTTATCTCATTTTAAAAGATCGTCCTAGAACAGCTTATACGTCCACAATTTCTAGGTGGGCTAAAGGCTGGGAAAGGTAAAACAGTTGCATAAAAATGCATAATTTTGCATCGGGAAACCGAAATATGATTTACATCACCCGCAGGGAACAATTCAATGCAGCTCACCGGCTTTACCGGGATGATTTTTCAGATGAACAGAACCGGAAGGTCTTTGGGAAATGTTCTAACCCGAACTGGCATGGTCATAATTACACCCTGTTTGTGACAGTTCGCGGACATGTTAATCCTGAAACCGGTTTTCTGGTGAACCTGAAAGACCTCAGCCGCATCATCCAGGAACAGGTGGTGGAATACATCGACCATAAGAATTTGAATGTGGAAGTACCGTTCATGAAGGGACGACTGGCTTCTACCGAAAACCTGGCGAAAGCTATTTGGGAACAACTGGAGACACCGGTGAAAACCCTTGGAGCAGAGCTCCACTGTGTGAAAATTTACGAAACAGAAAACAATATCGTGGATTATTTTGGAGAATAGTCCGATTGTTGATACCAGCAGAAACCTCATGAAAAATCATCTTGAAGAAAGCGAATTGTATGATCCGAAGATCATTGAGGATCTGGGCGTACATTATAAGGAAATCCTTCGGTTGCTCGGTGAGAACCCTGACCGTGAAGGGCTATTGAAAACCCCAATAAGGATTGCCAGAGCTATGCGGTTTTTTACCCAGGGTTACTACACCGACCCTGTGGACGTGCTTAATTCTGCCAAATTCCGGGAGTATTACCGGGAGATGGTCATTGTGAAAGACATTGAGATCTACTCCCTGTGCGAGCACCACCTGGTTCCATTTGTCGGGAAAGCCCACGTAGCCTATATTCCTGATGGGTATATCACCGGCCTGAGCAAGATTGCCCGGGTTGTTGAGATCTATGCCCGTCGCCTGCAGGTACAGGAACGACTTACTACCCAGATCAAGGATGCCATCAACCAAACCCTGAAACCGCTGGGCGTTGCCGTTGTCATCGAAGCCAAACACCTTTGCATGATGATGCGGGGCGTTCAAAAACAAAACTCGGTCACTACTACTTCCGACTTCGTTGGCGCCTTTGAAAGAGATAAAACAAGGGCGGAGTTTATGCACTTGATTGGGATTAAACTACACTAAGTAATTAATAATTAATAATTTATAATTAATAGAGAGGTTGATAACATAAATCACCAAATCACCAAATAATATGGAAACCAAACCCACTTTCTTTTCCAGTGAAACCCAGGCTGTTCCGGTAGCCAAGACATTCATGGCCAATGTTTTCCTTTGGATGTTCGGAGCCCTTGTGGTTACTGCCTTAACGGCATTCTATTTTGGAACGAATGAGGAATTCAAGCGTGTTCTCATCAACACTGAAACAGGCGGCATCTCTGTACTGGGATGGATTGTCACCCTGGCCCCTTTTGGCCTGGTTTTACTTATGTCATTCGGATTTCAGAAACTTAGCGCCTCTGTGATGACCCTGGTATTTATTCTCTTCAGCGTCCTGATGGGGATGAGCCTCAGCTTCATCTTTTCTGTCTATACGGCAGGTTCCATCTATAAGACTTTTGCCGTGACAGCCGGTATGTTCGGTATCATGGCTGTTGTTGGGTATACGACAAAGACAGATCTGACGAAATTCGGCGCTTTTCTTTCCATGGCCCTCATCGGCATCATCATCTCCATGCTTGTTAACCTCTTCCTGAGAAGCGGAACCCTGGATTACATTGTGAGTGTGATCGGGGTGCTTGTTTTCACCGGACTGACAGCTTATGATGTTCAGAAACTGAAAAATATCGGCGCCGGAATCGGTGATCCAACCGCCACGGATATTGGAAGAAAGCTGAGCATCATGGGCGCCCTGACGCTGTATCTTGATTTCATCAACCTGTTCCTGTTCCTGCTGCGGTTTTTAGGAAACAGAAAATAGAAGTTGGAGGTTGGAGGTTGGATGATGGAGGTTGGAATCTTCTATCCTCCAACATCTATCCTCCAACATCTATCCTCCAACATCCAACCTCCAATATCCATCCTCACTAAATCACTCTTGCCACGCCGCTTTGCGGCTCGCAATGACAAATATCACCCAATCACCAAATCACCCAATATTATGAAAGCATATGTTTTTCCGGGCCAGGGGGCGCAGTTTCCAGGGATGGGCAAACCATTGTATGATTCTTCGGAGCTGGCCAAAGGCATGTTTGAGAAAGCCAATGAGATCCTTGGCTTCCGGATCACCGATCTGATGTTCACGGGAACAGAAGATGACCTGCGGCAGACCCGGGTCACCCAGCCGGCTATTTTTCTCCATTCAGTGATCCTTGCAGCCACATTGGGGGATGACTTTAAACCCGACATGGTTGCCGGCCATTCGCTGGGAGAGTTTTCTGCCCTGGTAGCCAACAAAGCATTGTCGTTCGACGACGGATTGCGGCTGGTCTATGCCCGTGCGATGGCCATGCAGAAGGCGTGTGAAAAGGAGCCATCCACCATGGCTGCCATCCTGGGTCTGGATGATGAGAAGGTTGTTGAAATCTGTAAGAATATCTCTGACGTAGTCGTACCAGCCAATTTTAATAGCCCGGGACAATTGGTGATCTCCGGTTCTGTGAAAGGGATTGAGATGGCCTGTGAGCAGTTGAAAGCTGCAGGCGCCCGGCGTGCCTTGCCGCTGAAAGTTGGCGGCGCCTTCCATTCTCCGTTGATGGAGCCGGCCAGGATTGAACTTGCCGAGGCCATTGAAAAGACCCATTTTAATCAACCCATCTGCCCGGTTTACCAAAATGCCACCTCCCTGCGAGTGACGGACCCGACCCAAATCAAAATCAATCTGGTTGCTCAATTGACAGCCCCTGTTTTATGGACCCAATCGGTTAAAAACATGCTGGCAGATGGAGCTAGGACATTCATCGAACTTGGCCCAGGTAATGTTTTACAGGGACTGATCGGAAAGATAGGGACTTGCTATGAGTTGACGCTGGAGTCAAGGCAGTAAATTCAGTATAACTTGTTGTTAAACAAATAATTTCTATTTTAGCGAAAAAAATGGAGGTATTATTATGAAAAAATGGACACTTTTTCTTTCTATTGCACTCCTTGCAAGTGTATCAGTTGCACAATGGGTGCCAGTCGGTACTGGTCTGGGTAATTTCCCGCCCACTGCGATGTTTACCTTTGTCGATACCATTTACCTGGGTACCGAAGGAGGCGGGGTGTACCGGACCCTGGATAACGGGTCAAACTGGGTGAATATCAATGGAAACCTGGGAAACCTGGAAGTTAATGACATTAGACCGGGTCCTGCAAGTACCATCATCTTTGTAGCTACTGCAAGCGGGCCTTTTTATACCAATGATTTGGCAAATTATGATGACTGTTCTTCAACGGGGTTGACAAACACAGATATCACCTATTTCTGGTTTGGAGGGGATGATGCCGCAGAATGGGCTATCGGGACGGCAGGAGGCGGGGTCTTTGTTTCTTCCGACTATTTTGGCCCCTGGACAGCCGCAAACTCAGGCATCTCTGGGAATGGCTTATTGGTTAATGACATGGGGGGGTATAGCGACAGTGGCACTGATTATGCCGTGATGGCTTCGGACGGGGGCACGTATTACTCTACTGACAATCTGACCACATGGACACAAAAGAACAATGGATTGACCGGAGATGCACTCCTTGTAAAAAAACTCACCGGCCTGGGTGGTCTCGTCTTGATCGCTACCCGTGACGGTTTATTCATGTCATCCAATAACGGGGATACATGGACGGAATTGATTCCGAATGAAAAGTTGAACACGGTATTGATTGTTCAGACGCCTATTTCCCCAACCGGGTTTTATGTCTTTGCTTTTGGTGAAAATGGCTTTTATTCCGAAGACTTAGTAGACTTTTTTCCTGTTGACCTGACTGGATTACCTGCTGGAGAGATCACCTGTGTTACAACCAACTCAACATACATGTTTCTGGGCATCACAACAACAAAAAGCGATGGTGGTGGGATATACCGGAAACCTTTGGATATGGTCGTTTCATATGATGAAATGGCTCCAACTGATAAAGAGAATTTAACCAGGCTGCGGAGTTTCCCGAATCCATTTAGTCACAAAACAGAGATACAATATTATTTAGATACTCCAGGCCAGGTAGTTCTTTCTGTATATAGCTCTGATGGACAGCTTGTTAAAACGCCGGTCAATGGATTTCAGGAAATTGGTTTTTATTCAATACCTTTTTGTGAAGAATTCACAGCGGGGCGGTTCTTCTATACCATCTTAAAAATAAATGATCGCATTGGTGGAACAGGGAAGATGATAAGGGTAGAATAGTTTTGCATCACTATTCTCTGTTTCCATACATTTCTTCGTAGTACTTCAGGTAGTCTCCTGAGGTAACCCGTTGCATCCAGGCTTCGTTGGTGAGATACCATTCAACGGTTTTCCGGAGCTCTTCCTCGAACAGGGTAGTCGGTTCCCATCCCAGTTCTTTGTTGATTTTGGAGGCATCAATGGCATAGCGGAGGTCGTGACCAGCCCGATCTTTGACAAAGGTGATGAGTTTTTCTGAGGTGCCTGATTCACGGTGAAGCTTCTCATCCAGGATCCGGCAAAGCAACCGGATCAGGTCAATGTTCTTCCATTCGTTTTTCCCACCGATGTTATATGTGTTTCCATCCAATCCTTTGTGGAAAACAAGATCAATGGCATGGGCATGGTCTTCGACATACAACCAGTCGCGGATATTCTCCCCTTTCCCGTACACTGGAATGGGCTTGTTGTAACGGATATTATGGATGACCAGGGGTATCAGCTTCTCCGGAAACTGATAAGGACCATAGTTATTGGAACAATTGGAAATGACAATTGGCAGGTTGTAGGTATGATAAAAAGCCCTCACTAAATGATCAGCGCCGGCCTTTGAAGCAGAATATGGGCTTCTTGGATCATAGGCTGTGGTTTCGTAGAAGAATCCTGAATCTCCAAGGGAGCCATAAACCTCATCAGTGGATATCTGATAGAACTTTTTACCGGAATGATCATCTTTCCATAGCTCCCTGGCGGCATTCAACAGGTTTACCGAACCGATGATGTTGGTGTAAATGAATTCATCCGGGCTTGAAATGGAACGGTCGACATGCGACTCGGCAGCCAAATGGATGACCCCGTCAAACCGGAACTGATGGAACAAATCCATCATGGAAGCCTTGTCAACAATATCGGCGCGAACAAAGCTATAATTTGGCTCTTGTTCGATGTCTTTCAGATTTTCCAGGTTCCCGGCATAGGTCAGTTTGTCGAGATTAACGATCCGGTATTCAGGGTATTTCCTGACAAACAGCCGAACCACATGAGATCCGATGAACCCAGCGCCGCCAGTAATTAGCACGTTCTTCTTCATGATGTTGGATGTTGGATGATGGAGGATAGATTATTTTGATTTCCAGTTTTGATACAATCGTGTCAGCATTTTTCCGATTTTATCATATTCCATGTTCAATCTTGCGCATTCCGACTCTTCAAGATAATTACAATCTTTTGCAAATTGCAGCCGGTTCTGAGTTTCACAACATGAACCAAAAGCTGAAAGAAGATGTTGTTTGAACACATTTTCATGAATTCTTTTTGCCCATCCTTCTGCAATATTGGCGCTTATTGACCTGGAAGAAAGGACAATCTGAGAAGTCAGAGAATACATTTCCTCCTTCGGGAAAAACCGAGAAACCGTAAAAATCTCCATCGCCAGAGCATATGATAATTGATATACCTCCAAATCCTTATAACTTCTAATCATACGAAAATATTTCAAAACCTCCAACCTCCATCATCCAACCTCCATCATCCAACCTCCATTGTCTTCTGAAACGCCCACGCCGATTTCGTCATATCATCCAGTGAACGTTGAGCAGTCCATTTAAGTATCTGGTTGGCGCGGGTCGGATCGGCCCAAACTTTTTCCACATCGCCGGGACGCCTGGGCATGATCTGGGTTTTGAGTTTTATCCCACTTGTCCGTTCAAAAGATTCCACTACTTCCAGCACAGAGCAGCCGGTTCCGGTACCCAGGTTAAAGACCTCTACCGGCTCGGAATTCTGCTGGTTAACAAGTCGCTCGAGGGACTTAACATGCGCTTTGGCCAGATCGACCACATGGATATAATCACGGATGGCCGTTCCATCCGGCGTGTTGTAATCGGTACCCCAGATCCGCAGAAAGTCTCTTTTCCCTATGGCGGTTTGCGTGATATATGGCATCAGGTTATCAGGAATTCCGGTTGGCAGTTCGCCAATCAGAGCTGATTCATGGGCACCAATGGGGTTGAAGTAACGGAGATGTATGGCCTGGAGGTTCGATGCCTGGCATTGATCATTGATGATCGCTTCACCGATCCTTTTGGTGTGGCCATAGGGTGACAGTGGTTCTTTCAGCGGTGTTTCTTCGGTTACCGGAAGTACATCCGGTTGTCCATACACCGTGCAAGAAGAGGAAAAGACGATATGTCTGACATTCAACAGTGCCATGGCTTCCAGTGTGTTGACCAGGCTTAGGATATTATTCCGGTAGTATTTTAGCGGGTTTTCGACCGATTCACCGACTGCCTTGTGCGCAGCAAAGTGGATGACCGCCTGAAAATCATTGTATTTCCTGAAAAGATCGAAGGTAGCCTGTGGATCCTTCAGGTCAACGAGTTCGAAATCAGGAGTTTTTCCTGTAATCCGGGAGATCCGATCAACAACATCAGGGAAGGCGTTCGACAGGTCATCAACAATAACTGTTTCCCATCCATGTTGTTGCAATTCAACAACAACATGTGATCCGATATAACCGGCTCCTCCGGTTACCAGTATCTTCATTTTTCAGATGTTGATTTGCTTCAGGTGGGGGTGATAGTCCCCGCTGAGCCCGATGGGCTGTTTTTCACGGAGATCATGAACGATAACAATGCTCTCCCTGGCTTCCGAAGGCATAAATCCGTTTCCTTCCAGAATACGTTGATAACTGACCGTGTGCAAATCGGTGAATCCATCGCTGAATTCGATCTCTTCTCCTTCGCAAAGGATGGAACGAAATGTCTTTTTTCCACTTTGGGCTACTTTGGCCGGTATGTCATGCATGTCGATACTTAGGAACCATCTGACAACAGCTCTTTCAAGAACCAGCAAGCCTGCAGCTTTATCTCGTTTCATCACATGTACGGTACTTTGCTTTTGCTTGCCAAAGATCCATGTCAGCATGTCAAAGAAATGGACACCGATGTTGGTAACAATACCTCCTGATTTACTCTCATCTGCTTTCCATGACATAAAATACCATTTGCCACGGCTGGTAATATAGACCAGGTCAAGGTTGTAAATTTTGTCTTTGGGCCCGTTGTCAATTTTTTCTTTAAACTGGATGATGGAAGGGTGAAGACGGAGTTGTAGGATGGTATTGATGGATTTTCCAGTCTCCTTGGAGATTTCTTCCAATCCGTCGATATTCCAGGGATTCAGCACCAGGGGTTTTTCGCAGATGGCATGCGCTTCATTCCGTAAAACCAACCGAATATGGGCATCATGGAGATAATTTGGGGAGCAGATGGAAACATAGTCAATCTTGTTATCTCCCTGCCTGCGCTGTTTGTCCATGTAACGGTCGAACCTTTCAGATTCGAGGAAGAATTCAGCATTGGGGTAGAAACTGTCCATCACACCGACGCCATCATGCTTGTCAAGGGCGGCGACCAGGTCATGACCTGTGTCCCGGATGGCTTTCATATGCCGGGGTGCGATGTATCCGGCAGCGCCAATGAGTGCGAAGTTCATATCAAAGGAGGTTAATCGTTATTTTTTGTAAACCAGTCCATCTTTTAAAATGTATTGCTCCTTGCTCTCCGGGCAGATGGCCATACCATTGTCATCAAATTCCAGCCTGTGGCCGTATTCACTCATCCAGCCCACATGGCGTCCGGGATTTCCGACGATCAGGGCATAGGGGGGAACCGGTTTTGTGACCACTGCTCCGGCGCCGATAAAGGCAAATTGCCCGATCTCATTCCCGCAGACAATGGTCGCATTGGCTCCGATCGAAGCGCCTTTCCTGACAAGGGTCGGTTTGTATTGGTCTTTCCGGATGATAGCACTCCGGGGGTTCACCACATTGGTGAAAACCATGGAAGGTCCCAGGAAAACATCTTCTTCACAGATCACACCGGTGTAGATGGAAACGTTATTCTGAACCTTCACATTATTTCCCAGCACAACCTCCGGGGAAACGACCACGTTCTGCCCGATACTGCAACCTTCACCGATCACACAATTCGGCATTACATGGGTGAAGTGCCATATCTTTGTTCCTTTCCCGATCTTACAGCCCTCGTCGATCACGGCTGTCGGGTGTGCGAAATAGGTCTGCTCCATGGTTATTTGTTTAAGAATTCAAGAACGGATGTGGTGATGTGTTTCAGTTGTTCTTCTGACAATTCGGTGTGCATGGGAAGGGAGATCACCTGGTGGGAGATCGCCTCCGTAACAGGGAAATCACCTTCCTTGTATCTCGGGTCGATATATGCCTTTTGAAGATGCAGGGGCACGGGATAATAGATCATGGCGGGGATCTCTTTGGATGCCAGGTAGTCAATCAAGCCTTTCCGGTCAACACCTTCATGGAGGATCATCGTGTATTGATGGAATACGTGGGTTGAATGGGGGAACCTGGCCGGTATTTTGATTTTCGGATGATTTCTGAAGGCGTTGTCATAATAAGATGCTGCGGTATTTCTTTTCCTGGCGTATTCATCCAAGTGTTGCAATTTGGTCTTTAATACCGCAGCCTGAATGCTGTCGAGCCGGGAGTTAACGCCAACCATATCATGATAATAGCGGACTACCATTCCATGGTTAACAATGGAACGGAGCTTTTGTGCCAGTACGTCATCATCTGTAAGAATGGATCCTCCATCACCATAGCAGCCGAGGTTTTTTGAGGGAAAGAAAGATGTGCATCCGATATGGCCGATCGTTCCTGCTTTTTTTCTGCTGCCATCGCTGAAGATGTAATCTGCTCCGATGGCCTGGCAATTATCTTCGATTACATAGAGGTTATGTTTCCGTGCAATGGCCATGATGGCTTCCATGTCGGCAGATTGTCCGAAGAGGTGAACCGGCACGATGGCCTTTGTTTTTGGTGTGATGGCGCGTTCGATGGCAACGGGGTCGATATTGAAAATATCGGGATCAACATCCACGAGAACAGGAGTGAGCTTCAGCAGGGCGATGACCTCCGCTGTGGCAATAAAAGTAAAGGATGCAGTGATCACTTCATCTCCGGGCTGAAGATCCAGCGCCATCATGGATACCTGCAATGCGTCTGTACCATTGGCACAAGGGATCACATGGCGCACGCCCAGGTATTTTTCAAGCGCTTCCTGGAATTGACGAACGGCTGGTCCATTGATAAACTGGCAGGAATCAATCACTTCCTGGATCACGGTGTCAATGTCTTTCTTGATGTGTTGGTATTGGGTCTGCAAGTCGACCATCTGGATTTTCTTCATGCAGGTAGTTTTTTAAGCAATGCAAAGGTAGGTATTTTTCGATTTGAACCCCGGCCTTGTATGTGAAATTATTGAGATAATCAGGGAGAATGAATCAATGGATGATGCCAGAGGACAGAAATATAAAACGGATTAACACTTGCCCTTGTATTATCATTAATATTGTTTAGTTTTGTTCGACAAATTGAATTCAAATGAAAAAGATCGCAGTCGTTCTGGCCGGTTGCGGGGTTTTTGACGGCGCCGAGATCCACGAAGCGGTCATGACCCTTTATGCCATTCAAAAAAATCATGCCTCTTTTGAGATATTTGCCCCTGATATGGATCAGATGCATGTAATCAATCACCTGACGGGCCAGGTGATGCCGGAAAAGAGAAATGTATTGATCGAAGCTGCCAGGATCGCAAGAAAAAACATCCGGCCATTGGACCAGCTCAATCCCGATCAATTTGATGCGATCATCCTTCCCGGCGGGTTTGGAGTTGCCAAGAACCTGTGCAGCTTTGCTACCGGGGGAGCTTCCATGACGGTATTGCCCTTGCTGGAACGTATCCTCAGGGATTTTCACAAACAAAACAAACCCATCGGAGCCCTTTGCATCTCACCGGTAATCCTGGCGAAACTGTTCCCGGGCGCGAAAGTCACAATCGGCAAAGACCCCGGAACAATCAAACATGTAGAAACCATGGGAGCCAGGCATCAAATTACTTCCCATGGAGAGGTAGCGCTGGATGAAGAAAATCTTATTTTTTCCAC
This sequence comes from Bacteroidota bacterium, assembly GCA_016868575.1. GTDB lineage: Bacteria > Bacteroidota > Bacteroidia > Bacteroidales > FEN-979 > VGGL01. The sequence goes on along the minus strand of VGGL01000054.1, from coordinate 3,315 downwards.
GCCGTGTTACATGCTTGATGCGAACATCGTTCAGATTGCGGAGGGAGCAGAACATATCGTTCAGGCTATGTTAAAAAAAATGTAATATTGTAAGAAAATTCTCAATATGACAAGCTGGTTGGAAGAAGCCGAACGAATCGAACGGCGAAAACAAAAGACCTTTCTCGATACCGAACGGGGGCAGATCAAACGTGACCGGATCTTCGAGAACTATCAGCAGATCAGGGATAAATACAAGTTGTTTATCGACACCATGCATGGCTTGTGTGACCGGGTCAACCGTCTCTCCCTGGAGTTTCGGAAGAAGTTTGGGAAAATTGACCTCAGTTATAAGGAAACCAACCTCGGAAATCAATTGTATGTTTTCTCCTCCAGTTCCCGGGAAGAAAAACGGGAGGGCGGCTCATTGTGGAATGTATTTACTTCAAAGAGCTCCAAACATATTCGGGTCATGCTGATCAGCATCTCGAAATTTTTGGATCATGTCGAAATAGAGGTCAAAGACCAGCATCTGTTGAAACAAAGGATCAGAACCACCGGGAATGTGGATGAAAAACAACGGTACGACGGATTACAAAAGGTTGAAGATCCAAACAAGGTCAAGGATGGTGATATCCGCGGCCTCTTCCTGATCCATATTGATAAGCTGGATGAGGCATTTGGCATGCGAATGATTGACTGGTTGGTCTTCAATGAGGATATTGGGCACCTCAAGCTTACAGAGATGCAGGGAGATCACATCCCCGAGATCACTGACTGACAGATGACAACGGACCTCTGACAACCTCTGTTTTTCCTGTCTTTTCATTAATCCTGAAATCCAGGCATGAGTAGTATAAGTCATGCTGCAGGATCAATGCATAGCTCATCTTTTCCGCTTCCCGGAGCAGGTTTTTCTTCTCAATGACTGAAAGTGCCGGATTCAGATCATATGCCATGGTGTGTTGAAGGGGCAGATGAGCCGCAGAAGGCAGCAGATCAGCCGCAAAGACATAGGTCTTTTCAGGGGTATGGATAAATGGGATCAGTTGTCCGGGGGAATGACCGTGGACCTGGCGGAGTTCAAGTTCAGGGACAAGTTCAGGTTCAAGATCACGTTCAAGTTCAGGGTCAAGTAAATGGAGTTGGTGGTGGGTTTGGATGGGTAAAAATGATTCTTTCAGGAAGGATGATTTTTCCCGGAGGGATGGGTGGTTGGCGGTTTCCCATTGTACTCTGCTGATGTGATAAGTTGCCTTGGGAAAGGCTGGGATCCATTCATCCTGATGTGTTCCTTGACGGATGCCTCCACCACAATGGTCAAAATGCAAATGAGTGAAAATAACATCAGTGATGTCCTCCGGCGAATAGCCTGCCTGTTCCATCGACTTTTCAAGGGTATCCTCACCATTCAGGTGATAGATCCTGGAAAAATAGCTTCTCATGAATGGTCCGATGCCGGCATCGATGAGGATTTTCCGGTCTTCGCAATCGAGCAGAAGCGAACGCATCGCCCAATTGGTCAGGTTATTCCTTACCTCGGGGTAAAGTTTATGCCAGACCGATTTGGGTGTTGTACCGAACATGGCCCCACCGTCCAGCATCAGGTTGCCGGTTTCGAGCAGGATCAGCCGGATCATATCATTGTGCGATCAGGGCGCCCAGCGCAATCGAGAAGAGCTTGGCCTTGGCGCTGTCACCACGGGAGGTGAGCACGCAGGGAACCCGTGCACCCATCACCAGGGCACATTGTTCACCGCCGGCAAGCTTGGTGTTGGCTTTGTAAAAAACATTCCCGGATTCAATGTTTGGGAACAACAATCCATCCGCATCACCGGCTACTTCGCTCTTTACCTTCTTGATCTCAGCGCTTTCCTTGTCGATGGCGACATCCAGTGCCAGCGGTCCATCGATCACGCCTCCCTTGATCTGTCCGCGATCCGACATTTTTGCCAGGATGGCTGCATCCACACAAGCCGGCATTCCGGGAAGCATCTGCTCGGTGGCAGTAATCGCTGCGATCTTCGGCTTTTCAATGCCAAGTCCATGGGCGATCGTAATAATGAAATTGGCGATGGCCACTTTTTGTTTGATGTCCGGTGCGGGAATTATAGCTACATCGCTGACAATAAGCAGTTTATGATAATGAGGGTTTTCAACCACCGTCACATGGCTTAAAATGGCACCCGGATTCATCAATCCCTTTTCCTTGTCAAGGATGGCCTTCATGTATTTGTCGGTGCTCACAAGGCCCTTCATCAGCAAGTTGCCCTTGCAGTCGTTGATAAGCGCCACCGCCTTTGCTGCGGCCTTCGACTCCTGTGGCTCATGGATGATCTGGAATTTCGACGCGTCGATTTTGAGTTCCTTGCATACCTGCTGGATCACTTTTTCATCTCCAACCAGTGTCCCGTCAACAATGCCCATATCGATCGCCTCACTCACCGCTTCAATGGTATGAGAATCATTGGCATAGGCTGCTACCAGGGTTTTCTTCGGTTTCTGCCGGACGAGATCCAGCATTTGTTCAAGTTTTGTAATTGCCATGTTGATGCTATTTGATTGGTTTTAAGTATTGATGATGATTGTCCTCAGGATGTGAAAGGAAGCGCAAAAGTAGGAAGATTTGTCGTAAGTAAAACATTTTTTGAGAGATAGACCATTATTTTGATATACAGAAAAGTTTATACCTTTGATTTTTAATCTGTAGAGCGTTTAATATGGAGATACCTTTTGCAGAATCTTACAAAATAAAGATGGTCGAGCCGCTCCGGAAGAGCACACGGGCTGAACGGGAAAAATGGATTACAGAAGCCAGGTATAACTTGTTCAATCTGAAAAGCGAGCAGGTTTTCATTGACCTGTTGACCGATTCCGGCACCGGCGCCATGAGCGACCGTCAATGGTCTGAGATGATGCTGGGTGATGAAAGCTATGCCGGTGCATCATCCTATTTTAAGCTGAAAACGGCCATCAAAGATATTTTTGGCTATTCCTATTTTCTCCCCACCCATCAGGGACGTGCTGCCGAGAATGTTTTATTCTCCACCCTGATCAAAGAAGGCGACCTCATTCCCGGCAATGCCCATTTTGATACCACCAAAGGACATATTGAATTCCGCAAAGCCATCGCAGTAGATTGTACCATCGATGAAGCTTATAATACCACCCTGATCCATCCGTTCAAAGGCAATGTTGACCTGAACAAGCTGGAGAAGGTGCTGATAGAAAATCCACCTGAAAAGGTCCCGTTCATCATTGTTACGATCACCTGCAATTCTTGTGGTGGACAGCCTGTTTCCCTGGAGAATCTGCGGGCGGTGAGAAAGCTGGCCG
>VGGL01000053.1 GCA_016868575.1 Bacteroidota bacterium | reverse complement strand
CTGGCACAACGATCCAATGCAAGGATCACTGCGATCGATAACGATCCTGACAGTATTCAACAGGCGGGTGAGAACTTCATCAGATCCCCCTGGAAGGAGAGGCTGCAGGCAGTGCATGTTGACATCAGGGTTTTCGATCCTCCCGGAATTGGATTTCATCTGATCATTGCAAATCCTCCATTCTTTTCCCGGTCTTTAAAATCGCCTTCCGAAAAAAAGAATAAGGCAAAACAGTCAAAGCGACTCGATCTGGGGGAATTACTGCTTAAATGCAATAGGGTGTTGCAGAAATCGGAGTTGATCATCCGGGAAAGCCCTGCATCATATACTTGATTTTACTTACAACTAACAAAGGATTATTATCTTTGAAGCCCATCTGTATGATCAGGATGAATGAGGTAAATAGGTATTTTTCGAGGTTTCATCCCATGAGATTGCTATCAGCCATCTTTATTTTCATACTTGTTGTATCTACCGGTTGCAAACAGGAGAAAAAAGAATTCTGGCCCAATGGGAATATCAAGTCAGCGATTGGGATGAAAGGGGATGAATACCATGGGAAAGCCAGGTATTACCATGAAAATGGACTGCTTGCACTGGAATGTTCATATAAAGATAACCAATTGGATGGTCCTTTTTCACGGTGGTATGAGAATGGCGCCCGAGAGTTGGAAGAATATTACAGGAATGGGAAAAAGGAAGGATTTGAAAGACGTTTCAACAGGCATGAACGTTTATTGGAAGTTCTTTCCTACCGTGAGGGTATCCTCCATGGAGCCTATAAGGCATACTATCCGGCAGGGACCTTGAAAGTTGAAGGAAACTATGTTGAAGGTATGATAGATGGCGAATGGTTGTACATGGATGAGGGAGGAAATGTGATCGGCACCGGTATTTTCACTATGGGAAAGGGAGAACAGCGGGCCTATCATTCCGATGGAACCCTGAGCATGGTAACGAAATATGTTGATAATCTGAAGGATGGAGAAGAAAAACTCTTTTCGATGGAGGGAAAGCTTGTGAAGAAGAATATTTTCAAAAAAGGAAAATTGGTTGAAACGATGATTGTTAAATAGGAACACTCTTTCTACCTTTGCACCGGCAATACCACTTGAGGAATTCATTTCAAAATAAACCTGAGAATTTCACGAAACTACCGTACTTAAACAATAATTCATCATTTTATTCAACTTAAACTTAAATGCCATGCTGAACATTGAAAAAGTCATGAACAACCTGGAGAAGAAGAACCCGGGTGAAGTGGAATTTTTACAGGCAGTGAGGGAAGTCCTTGAGTCGATTGAAGAGGTTTACAATGAGAACCCTCAGTTTGAGGCGGCCAACATCATTGAACGGATCATCGATCCCGACCGGGTGCTGATGTTTAAAGTACCATGGGTTGATGACAGTAGCAAGGTACAGGTTAACCGGGGTTTCCGTGTACAGTTCAACAATGCCATCGGGCCGTATAAAGGTGGGTTGAGGTTCCACCCGAGTGTCAACCTGAGTATATTGAAATTCCTGGGCTTTGAGCAGATATTCAAGAATAGCCTTACCACGCTGCCAATGGGTGGCGCCAAGGGAGGTTCCGATTTTGATCCCAAGGGAAAATCGAATGCAGAGATCATGCGTTTCTGCCAGGGCTTCATGCTCGAACTGTGGAAACTCATTGGCCCGGAGACCGATGTTCCGGCAGGTGATATTGGTGTTGGCGGAAGAGAGATTGGCTTTATGTATGGCATGTACAAGAAGCTGGCCAGCGAGAACACCGGCGTATTGACCGGTAAGGGCCTCAACTGGGGCGGCAGTTTGATCCGTCCCGAGGCAACAGGATTTGGGTCGGTATATTTTGCCCAGGAGATGCTGAAGACCAAAGGACTTGGCTTCAACGGAAAGATCGTAGGCGTTTCCGGTTTCGGAAATGTTGCCTGGGGCGCTGCCATTAAGGCTACCCAGCTGGGAGCCAAGGTGGTTACTATTTCCGGACCGGATGGTTTTGTTTATGATCCGGACGGAATTTCGGGTGAGAAGATCAACTATTTGTTGGAACTCCGCGCATCCAACCAGGATATCGTGAAACCTTATACCTTTGAGTTTCCAAATGCACAGTTCTTCCAGGGAAAGCATCCATGGGAGATCAAGATGGATATCGCACTGCCGTGTGCCACACAAAATGAGCTGGATAAGCAAGATGCCCTGAATCTCGTTAAAAATGGCGTGATCTGCGTGGCAGAAGGCGCCAATATGCCCAGTACCCCAGAAGCCATTGAAGTATTCCAGGAACACAAAGTATTGTTTGCTCCCGGAAAAGCTGTTAATGCAGGCGGTGTTGCCACTTCCGGTCTGGAAATGTCACAAAACGCCATGAAGTTGTCTTGGCCAATCGAAGAAGTTGACCAGCGTCTTCATCTCATCATGAAGAGCATTCATGAATCATGCAGGAAGCATGGCACTGAGAAGGATGGCTACATCAACTATGTGAAAGGCGCCAACGTGGCCGGCTTCCTGAAGGTTGCCAACGCCATGCTGGATCAGGGCGTCATTTAATCCTGAATCGTTTGTAATCTTCGTAGCTGTCGCAAGGCGGCGTTCTTCTTTTCCCCTCAGATAAGTAAACCTAAAAGCCCCGTCTTCATAGGTGATGTTGTGCTGCGGACGGAAATTCTGCCCGCGGAAGATAAAATTGGCGACATCGTATGGAGTCTTTTCGATGGAAACAAAGTTGCGGCGAGCACCAAATAAGAAATGCGTGCTTTCATGCGTTTGAACTCGGGAGTAAGTATTTGACAAACTTATGAAATTTCATGTACCTTGATACGAAAACTTTACTTTTGTCGGCACATTAAACCGGATCCATGCAATTCCTGAATCCATTTTTTCTCTTCGCACTCACGGCTATTGCGATCCCGATCATCATTCACCTTTTCAATTTCAGAAGGTATAAGAAGATTTTTTTTACCAATGTCCGGTTCCTCCATGAGATCAAAGAGGAAACCAGGAAGCGGTCAGACCTGCGTCAGTTGATCTTGCTCTTGCTTCGCATCCTGACAATCATTTTCATGGTACTGGCGTTTTCCAAGCCTATCATCCCGGGAAAGGATTCTCGGGCGGGGATGAAAAACCGGACTGTTGTGAGTATTTACGTTGATAATTCGATGAGCATGGAAGGGGTGGGGCAGCAAGGACCTTTACTGGATGAAGCGATCAAAAAAGCCAAAGAAATTGCCGCCACTTGCCATCCGGATGATCAGTTCCAGTTGCTTACTGCGGATATGGAGGGGGGACAGCAACGATTGATGAGCCGGGATGAGTTCCAGCAGATGCTTGATGGAACGACTGTTTCAAGGGGATCTCCTCAATTCAACCAGGTGCTTGGAAGGCAAACAGAGTTGATGAAGATACAGCGGAACGCCAATAAAAATTTATTCCTGATCAGTGACTTTCAGCGATCCTTTTTCAATCTGTCTGATATCAGTAACGATACCAGCCAATTGGTGTTCCTGGTGCCGGTAAACCCACATGTCGGCGCAAACATGTATGTTGATTCCTGCTGGTTTGAAACCCCGATCCGGCAATTGGGGGAGAATACCCGGCTGAAGGTTCGCATCCGACATAATGCCGCTGAATCCATTGAAAAAGTTCCGGTGAGCCTTGCCATCAATGGGAAACAAAAAGCCATCGGCAGTTTTTCGGTCCAGCCCGGGGTAGCGACGACGGTGGATCTCCCGTTTACCATTGACACCGTTGGCATACAGCAAGGAACGATTGAGATTACTGATTTCCCGGTTGTTTTTGACAATCGGTTTTTCTTTTCCTTTGAGGTGCTGCCGGTCATCCGCGTGTTGCGGATCGCCAGGAACATGTCCAACCGATGGATCGAAGCGTTATTCCAGGGAGATTCAACCATCCAATTGGTACAGATGGATATCCGCAAGCTTCAGTATTCCGAGATACCTTCGTTCCAAACCATCATCCTGGATGCGCCTGATGATATTCCTTCCGGTTTGCGGGAAATCCTGTTAAAATATGTTGATGAGGGGGGAAGCCTGGTTATTTTTCCACCTTCTGATGCCGGAAACATGGAAATGGTGCGCCCTTTTTTACAGGATCTGACCGGGGTGAATATGACGAAGTTGGATACTTCTTCCCGGCGAATTGGGACGATAGATTTTTCAAACCCGGTATTTTCAGGAGTTTTTGAACGTTCCTACCGGTCAGATGTCGACCTTGATCTACCCGTCGTTTCAGGTTTTTATAAATCCATGCGAACGGTGTCGTCTCTGGCGCTTCCAATCATGGCATTGCAGAGCAAGGATCCCCTGATGTATGCGATCCAAAGGGAACAAGGGAAAATCTATCTTTTTACCCTCCCCATTGATCAAAAGGCTGCCGGCTTGCCTGATCACCCGATTTTTGTTCCGCTCTTGCTGAACATGGTCTTGCTCGGTTCCCAAAAACAAGAGTTGTACGAGGTGATGGGTCAATCAAACCGGATCACCATCAAAGGGGTCAGTCTTGCAGAAAAATCACCCATCCGGATCAGAAAAACCGATGCCTCCTCCGAGGAATTTATTCCCGGCCAGGTGCAGATATCCAATCTGGCATACATCGACCCGCATGATAAGATAAAAACGCCCGGCAATTACCAGGTTGTCAGTGCCAATGCAGTGTTGGCTGGTATTTCCTATAATGGTGACAGCCGTGAATCGGTAATGGATTTTTTTACGCCGGAGGAATTAAAGGAATTGGCCGGCAAGTTTAATCTCTCAAATTTTGATGTCCTTGCATCCCGCGAAAAACCTGTCGATCAGGTGCTTAAAGAGCGAAACCAGGGGCGTTATCTCTGGCGTGTTTTCCTCATCCTGGCCCTGCTGACATTGGCAGCAGAAATTGCGATCATCCGGTTTTGGAGGTAACCGGGAGGAATGGGAGAGACCTCCGTGTTATTATTTCAGACCCCCCGTTCCTAAGATTTGCAGATACCCATTGATCTCCAGTTTTTTTCCTGGATTAACCGTGAGCGTGGCGCCATCATGGATGATGAGATCCCTGCAGAAAGCAGGAGAGGAGACATCATTGTTGACAACAGGCAGCGAATTTCTGGGAGTTATAATGGCATCCGTTGTGGTTGTCGGTACAAAACCATCACCCCAGTTGGATGCCGTATTCCAGTCATTGGGAAATCCGGAAGTTCCACCGACCCAGAACCCGGAGGACTTGAGCACCACATTATCAATGTACCAGTAATCATATTGGTAGAGGTTCCCTGTGATCACGAAAGCGATCCTGGTGGCTGACAAATCAAGGTTGTGGGTGATCGGAACATCCACGAGATAAGGTCCTTTATTGGAATTGGAAGCTGTAGCCATCGACCAGCCTTCATCTGTCCAGTTGCTGCCGTCAGGGCTGGATTGCACCTTCAGGGTGGCACCCACACCATAATCATCCAAAAGGTGCCGGAACGATAAGGATAAATTGGTCATGCCGATGGTTTTGATGGGTGGTAAAATCAGCCGGGTGGAAGCTGGATTGAGGTTCTGATAGGCACATCTCATTTCGTACGCTGTACCTCCGGCGTTGCTGGAATTATTGACGATCCATTCAACAGACGTTCCGATGCCGGCTGGTTGGATCACCCAACATGAAGGAAGGCTTGATGTTGCAAATGATTCAGAATAGGGAAATGTGTTGATGATGGTACAGAAGGTCGTTCCTGACGTCCTCCTGCCGACAGAGTAAGTATTCGATCCATTATAAGACCATATCATATAATGGTAACTCGTGTTTGCTGTGAGGCTGCTATGTTGAAAGAGGGATCCACTTCCATTGTATATAACCGTTCCCCCACCGGGAATCGTGCTACCAATGCCATAGGAAGTGCCATTGACAGGTGTTCCGAAAACCCCGGTGTTTGTCCAGGCGATGACAACCTGGTCATTGCTTGTGTTTTTCATCCAAGCAAGATCTATCCGGGTATCACTGATGGGTGTTGCAGTGAAAGGGGATGGATAGGCTACTCCGGTATAGATGCCGGTTACAATAATCGAAAACGCTTGTGACCCACCCTGAAGTGATCCTTTGTGCGTTACTGTGATGGTGTGATTGCCACTGGATGGGTTGGTCATGATGACCTGCTCAACATTATCCCGGAAGTTGTCACCGGTGGTGGCGTCACTGGAAGGGCTTGCAGGGTTCAGTCTCCAGGGTTGATTCGTCCCATCGATTCGTAAATCGAGGTCATTTACAAGGATCAGGGTCGCGGGGTTGAGGGATTTCGGGGGAGAATTACCTTTCGGGTCGGTCCATGCAATCGTCACCTTCAGTAGTTGGTTCCCGGTTGCATTGACATTCAAGGTATAGGTACTACCATTATTCAGAACAATTTCCTGGATGATGGCACTGACGTTTTTCTGAGTGATGGCGTCTGCGGCTTTGGCCGTATTCATCAGTCCCCAGCCATGAACATAGTCTGGACCATTTGCATTTCCAGCTTCATCAGCGGTATGGATTGCCAGTGCTTTCAGGGTGGCTGCCCGGATATAACTACCATAGAGGGCATTGTGGTGTTGCTGCAGCAGGATCAGTGCCCCGGAGATGGAAGGGGTTGACATGGAAGTGCCACTATATGTACCATATGCTGTATTATTGGCCTTGAAGCAGGAATAGAGCCCGATGCCGTTGGCCAACAGATCAGGTTTAATCCTTCCGTCGTCTGTTGGTCCCCAGCTGCTGAATGAACTCATGACCACATCTGCAGGTGACCTGTAGCCGGTAGTAATATCATTGACTGCACCAACAGTGAGAATATTCTTCGCGTTTCCCATACTACCTACGCAGTCAAAACCATCGGCTCCACCATCAGGCTCCTGAGGCCCTGAACCGTTATAATTTCCCCGGTCATTTCCGGAGGATTTACAAACAAGGTAGTAAGGAGAGAGAACAGCGATGGAGTCTACTTTACGTGCCTGGTCATCATAATATCCGAACTTGTAATCTTCAACATTGCTGATGGTGGGATCTCCATACCAACTCCAGGAAAAACCATTGAAATACCAGCCACAGATATAGCCATAGGAATGATTGGAAATGAGGGCGCCAAGGGCTGCCTCGCTGGCCATTTCGCTAAGGTCGTTGGTCCATTCAAATGCCCGGAGGGTTGCCTGGTAGGCCATGCCGCGGGCGGCAGCCTGTACACCGGAAGCGATCATGGTTCCGGCCACATGGGTAGAGTGATCGCTCTGAGATGTGGCTCCATCAACTTGTGTGACACGTCCGGTCAGTTCCTGGTGCGTGGTTCTGACAGCTCCACCATCCCATTCGCGCAAAACCATTCCGGTGCCGGTCAGATTCAGACCAAACCCGCCGTTATTATAAACCTTATCGGTGGAAATGGATTTTACAGAGTTTTGATTTGTTGTGGTGTAATACATCGGGTTTCCATTGTCGTCGATGCCCATGAGTTCCATGATCGTGCCGTCGGCCAACTCATGCCTGGTGATCCATCCGCGGATCGGCGCAAGTTGCCAGGCGGTAGACTTGTTTTGTTCACTCTCAGTTTTAAGTTCGTAACTTAACGAAATCAAGGCATTGACATTGGTTTCCCGGAGAATATTAGCCAAGCCATCGCCGCTCTGTGCCTGAATGAAGACCCCGGGTAGTATCAGAAGGACGAATAGGAAAAAAGACGAAAATCTTTTCATGATGGTTTGTTTAAGAAGGCATACAAAGATAAGAAGGAAAGTGAAAAGTGCAAAATATATAGTGAAAGGTGAAGGATGAAAAGTGAAAATTCAGCGCAACAGCTGGCGGAGAGAGAGGGATTCGAACCCCCGGTCCCACATAAGCAGGACAACAGATTTCGAGTCTGCCGCATTCGACCACTCTGCCATCTCTCCGGAGTGGCTGCAAAGGTACGAATTATTTGATTCCTGCCCGTAACCAGTGATCAGCCATCACCATGGCGCACATCGATTCAACCACTACCACCGCCCGCGGCACAAAGCACACATCATGCCTGCCTTTTATTTGAATCTCAACGGGTTGCTTTTTACAGTTAACCGTTTGCTGTTTATTGCTCACTGACGCCGGGGGCTTGAATGCGACACGGAAGTATATGTCCGAGCCTACTGATATCCCCCCCTGTATGCCGCCGGAATCATTTTTTGCAAGGGTTATCTTTTCTTTACGGAGAATGAAAGGGTCGTTATGTTCTGTGCCTTTCATGGTTGCAGATGTGAATCCAGCACCATATTCAAATCCTCTTGCTGCGGGCAGGCTCATCATGGCTTTGGCGAGGTCGGCCTGAAGTTTATCAAACACCGGTTCACCCAGGCCGGATGGGAGGTTCCTGACGACACAGACAATTGCTCCGCCTGAAGTATCGCCTTGCGACGCCAATTCTTTCAGGTAGCTGGTCATCTTTTGGGTAACACCCGGATCAGGACATTGCAATGGGCTATTTATCGTATTTGCCAGATTGAGTTTGTGGTAAGGCGTTTGAACATGGATGGGTCCAATTTGGTCAACATACGCCTGGATATCCACCTTCTTTTTCCGTAAGATGTGTTGTGCTATAGCGCCTCCGGCTACGCGGACAGCCGTTTCCCTGGCTGAGCTCCGGCCACCGCCGCGGTGATCCCGGATGCCATATTTCTCAAACCAGGAAAAATCAGCATGCGAAGGCCGGAAAATATCCCGCAACGAATCATAGTCCTCACTCTTTTTATCTTTATTGAAGATGAGGAAGGCGATGGGAGCGCCGGTTGTTTTCCCTTCAAAAATGCCGGAGAGCACTTCAATCTTATCTTTTTCGGTTCTGGGGGAGGAGAATGGCGAATTTCCTGGTGAACGACGATCCAACTGGGCTTGAATAAATGGAAGATCAAAAGGAATGTTGGATGGGCACCCATCGACAACCCCTCCGATGGCTACACCATGAGATTCACCGAAAGAGGTGAGCCGGAATGCTTTCCCGATGGTATTACCGGCCATGGGATGATGTGTTTATTTCAGGGGTGTGCTTTTAAGGACTTTCAGTTTGGCTTCGAGCACCTTGACGTCGTTTTTCGCCTGGTCGATCTTTTTCTGGAATTCCTCTTTCAGGATATCAGCATTCTTTGAATTGGCAAGAAATCCAAGATTATTCTCCCAGAGGTTGATATCTTCCTGCATCTTCCGTACCTTGATCGCCAGCTGTTCCCGTTCGCGGCTCAGTATCCGGCCGGCATTGGGATCATTCTTCAGATTCTCGTAACGGTTGGCAACATCCAGACGGCTCATGTCGATGTGGCTGATCTTCAGGTTGGACATCTGTTCGTTGATGACGGAACGGAACTCCGTTTGCAGCCGGTCTTTTTCTTTCATCGGTACAAATCCGATTTCCGTCCACTCACGCTGCAACCCTTGCAAAATCTGCAAGTTTTCATTCTTGTCCTCACCAAAAGGATACTCCTTGACCTTCTTGATCAGCTCTTCTTTTCGTGCCAGGTTTTCATCTTCATGCTGATGAATATTGCTGAAATACTCCGATTTGGATTTGAAGAATGCGTCACAGGCAGCCCTGAATCGTTTCCAGATCTTGTCAGAGTGCTTCTTTGGGACAGGCCCGATATTGCGCCATTCATTTTGCAGCCTGATCAGATCATTGGAGGTCTTTTTCCAATCGGTGCTGTTAACCATGCTTTCGGCCTGGAGGCACAGGTCAAACTTCAGGTTATAGTTGTTGAGCTGTTGTTCCTTTATCTTATCAAAGTGCTCCTTTTTATTTCCGAAAAAGGTGTTGAGTGCCAGCTTGAACCGGGTCCAAATGTCCTTGTTGTTTTTCATGGGCACTGGACCAATGCTTTTCCAGATTTTCAGGAGTTCATTGATCTTATTGGTGTTTTCAGCCCATTCACGGGTTGTATTAACCGGAATAGCAAGCAGATTTTCAGCTTGTTCGCAGAGGGCTGTTTTCGCGTCAAGATTGTTTTGGTGTTCATCTTCCAGGCCTTGATAGTAGTCCCTTCTGCGTTGATTGATCTGATCTGTGGCTGTCCTGAAACGTTCCCAGATGTCATCTTTTTTATCGTTTGGCGCCGGCCCTACCTCTTTCCATTCTTCATGGAATTTTTGAAGTTGCCTGAACGACTTGATAATACTTGGTTCAAGTAGCAGCGCTTCAGTTTTTTCACAAATGGCGATTTTAGCCTCCAGGTTTTTCCTCAGATCGAGGTCTTTCAGTTCCTTGTTCAGTTTAACTTTATCGAAAAACTTCTCAACCAGGAAATGATAGTTCTGCCAAAGGTTGTTGATCTCAGTCCGTGGAACAATGCCAATCTCTCTCCACTTTTCCTGCAGAATCCGGAACTCATCATACGTCTTCTTCAGGGTTTCTTCGGAATTGATAAGGATTTTAAGCTCATCCAGTATCTGCTGCTTTTTGACCAGGTTTTCCTGTTTAAGCTTCTCCTGCTCCTCGTTATATTTGGATTTCTTCTCTTTGTATACGTTGAATATCTCGTCAAACCTATTTTCCAGCAAGTCTGGCTCTTCCTTGAAGTCTTCTTTTTTGCCTCCTCCTTCAACGAAGCGGTTGATCCGGTGCTCCTTTTCTTCCCGACTTTTCCTGATGAACGCGACCTTGATCAGGGCGTTTTTTGATTTTGCTGCATTGATATCATCTTCATTCACAGCATGTTCAAGTTGTAGAACCAACTCATCCCGGATTAATGCCTCGAAATTTTCCGTTTCCTGGATTTCGTCCTGCGAAATTTCCTGGAACAGCTTCTCGGCCTTGTCGTGCTCCTCGGTATGAATCTCTTCGTGAGCTGGCTCAGGTATGGCTGCGACAGCCTCAACAGGAGTTGATTCGGTTAAAACTTCCCCTTGTTCTTCGGTAGCTTTTACAGGGGTTTCTTCAGTCGGAAGATCGATTGTTGGAGTGCTGGAAATGGCTTCCATTTCTGGTTTGTTCTCATCCTGATTGTTGGAAGTGTTTTCCTCAGGAATCTGATCAAGAGTGTCTTGGTTTTTCATGGGTTGAAAAAATTTGATGATAGAATCACGCTCCTGTCATAGGCAGGAAGTGTATGAAGTAAATAAAACGTATATAAAATAACAGTTTCCCATAGCGGGTTGATAAAAAGGAGTGCAAATGTAATAAAATATCAAATGAACGGCTGTATGCAAAAAGAATTAGCCTGCGTTTGCATGATGAATATGATCAGTATCTGATGGCTCTTCGGTTGAAGAGGGTATAACCAAAGTTAAAGGAAAAAGAAAAGGGGGTATCGGCGTGATCGAAATAGTTAAGCCCCAGGCTTAGGGGGCCAAGGGGACTATGATATACCATTGCGCTGGAGATCAAAATATTATAAATTCCCGGGAAAGGGCCATAAACAGGTGTGATGCCATCAGCTGCCACATCAATATTCTGATAGGGTTGAAAGAGGTAGCCTTCCAGGCGGAATTCAATGTTTTTATAAAGTTCCATAATGTTTTTTAATCCGACGGCTGCAAAAATTGGCGCCCGGTACGAGGGGAGGAAAAGGGTCTGACATTCCGGAATGGGCTGAAAGGAAGGAGCATAGAGCAGACTGGAGGTATAGGTCCTGAAAAGGGGTTGGGTGGAAAACAAACCCTGCGCATAGAAGCCGATCTTCCAGGGTCCGATTCGTTGAAAGTAATTGTCATATGTCACCTTCACCTGGATCCATTGTTGCGCTTTTGTCAAGGTATCCGTAAGGGGGGATGTCGATCCCGGCATATTCTTTTCGACACCGCTGACAAAATGGAAATCAATGCCAAGATAACTGCCACTGTTGGGATATTGTTTTTTATTCAGGGTGTTCAGTTCGAACAGTACCTGCGGGGAATAGAAGGTGAAGTCGGAGATATCGGCTGTGTCTTCACGGGTGAAGAAATTCTTTTCGTAGTACTTTTCCCTGATATAACCAAACCAGAAGCTGGATTCAAATTTTCCTTTGTTCGTAAAGGGAAGTCCGCCTGATAGGGAGATAGTCTGTTCATTGTCAATCAGGAAGGAGGGCGTTTTGTCCTGGAAGAAATAGGTCGTTGTCCGAAAATAATCGCGATGGCTGTATGTGATATACCCTTCGAGGTAAAAGGGCATCCGGGATGGAAATTCAACCCTGGCGCCTCCTTTGATAGAATTGTAAAACCGGCCGAAATAGCTGTTGAGCATCCCCCGGATCGGAACGATGCCCATGTGCTGGTAATCCAATTCAATAAATCCTTCATTGGAGCCGCTGGTTGAGATATTCCCTCCAAACTGGAGTCCGAATGGATCCGCTTTGCGGATGTCAAGGTGTAATTGATACGTTGATCCTCCTGGTGTACCGATGGCCTTTGGAAAAACATACTTGATCTTGTCATCGGCCAGAAGTCTGAAATACTGTTTCTTTATCTTGTCCAGTGTAATTTTGTCGGATTTCTGCATCAACATCCGCCGGATGTACTTTGCCTGTCCTTTTTTTAATCCGGTGATCAGGATGGTGTCGAATACAATTTCATGCGTTTTTTCCCTGTAGGCTCTTCTTTTCGCAGAGATCTCCCAGGGCGCGATGCTATCGATGACCATGGATCTTATCACCTCAATTTTCCGGACGGTGGCAACATATCCGCTATCGGCAAAACGCCTGGTCTGGCTGAAGTCGAGCAGATTGACCTTATCCACATGGGGTTCGATCAGTACGCCTTTTTCCAGGATAACCGAATAGTTGGTTTTTTCCACCAGCATGTTCTGTATTTGGGAAAGGATGTCTTCGGAATCTGGTTTTTCGTAGTTTCCGGCAACTTTGCTGCCGATGATAACATCAGGATGAAACTCAGAAATAGCCACATCGGAAGGGAAGTTGTTGTACATTCCACCGTCAAACAAAAGACATCCATTGATTTCAAGGGGTTTGAAATAAAACGGATAGGTCATGGATGCCCGGATGGCTGCTCCGAGGTCTCCGTTCCGCATGATCATGGCATAACCTGAATCGATGTCAGCCGCCACGCAACGAAATGGGACCATCAGGTTGTCAAAGTGATAGCCTGATTTCGCCGCACAGGGCGCCGTGATGCGCATCATCTCAAAATCCATTTCAAAAGGTGAAATGATGTTGGTTGGCAGATTGGAAGCTAATTTTTTCTTTAAAGAAAACCGGAGGTTGATCCAGGAAGAATTTGGCTCTGGTTTGAGAAAATAATAACTGAAAGCGTTGTCAACGACCCCATGGGCCCATCGCTGAAAATCGTCTGAAGAAAGAAGTTCGGTCATCTCTTCAGTGCTGTAGCCACAGGCATACAGTCCGCCGATGATCGCGCCAATGCTGGTCCCGGCAATGAAATGAATCGGGATATGTTTTTCTTCCAGGGCTTTGATCACGCCGATATGTGCTGCCCCGCGGGATCCACCTCCGCTTAAAACCAGGGCAACTTTCTGCCCATAGCCAGCAGAGAGCCAAGAGACAAGATAAAATAGGAGTAAGACCCGAACAAAAAAGCTACGCCTGATCATATTCTACTAAGCGCATGGTCAAGATCTGCAATGATGTCTTCAGCTTCCTCAATGCCAATGGAGAGCCTCACCAGTCCATCGGTGATGCCGGCTTTTTCCTTTGATTCCTTTGACATCTTGGAGTGTGTCATGCTGGCCGGATGCTGGATGAGGGTTTCAATGCCACCAAGTGAGACGGCGAGCAAGGCAAGATGAACGTTGTTCATCAGGGTTTTTCCAGCCTCCAGTCCGCCGGATAATTCAAAACTGATCATGGCTCCGGGACCACGCATCTGTTTCTTTCCCAGTTCATATTGAGGATGAGAAGGAAGCCCTGGATATTTGAGTTTCGTGACTTTGGGGTGCTTTTCCAGCCATGAGGCGACCTTGATACAGTTCTCCTGCGCCCTGTCGATCCGGATAGCCAGTGTTTTCAACCCTCTCCGGGCCAGATAAGCCTGGTGTGGATCCATATTGCAGCCCATGATGATCATGGTGCTGCGGAGGGCCTTATAGTCAACTTCCCTTTTAGCCACGATGATGCCTCCGACGATATCTGCATGACCGTTGATGAATTTTGTCATCGAATGTAACACAATATCCGCGCCCAAATCCAATGGACTTTGCAGGTATGGACTGCAGAAGGTATTATCCACACAAACCGGAATGCCCTTCTCGTGAGCAATGGCAGATATGGCGCTTATATCCGCAATGGTCATGGTCGGATTGGCCGGCGTTTCCAGGTAGATAAGTTTGGTGTTGGCTTGAATGGATTCTTTCAGCAGATCAAGATCAGAAGTATCTATAAATGTGGCCTCAACGCCAAAACGTTTCAGGATTGTCTCCAGCACCACCCGGGAAGGGCCGTAAACCGCTTCATGACTTACAATGTGGCTTCCTGCACCCAGATAGGTCATATATACGGTGGTTACTGCGCCCATTCCGGATGAGGTGCCGATGCCGCCAAAGCCATTCTCCAGCAGGGCAACGGTCTTTTCCAGGTCTTCAATGGTGGGGTTGCCTATCCTTGTGTAGATGTATCCCGAACTTTTTCCCGAAAAGCACTGGGCGCCATGGTCTGCACTTTCAAATGCAAAGGTGGAGGTTTGATAAATAGGGGTAACCGCACTCCCCAGCGGATCTTTACTGCCGGTTCCGTGTACAAGTTTGGAGTTGAATCCGGATTTTTGATGATCCATTTCAGCTTTTTGATTGTCTTGCAAAGGTATGAAAAGGATTCACATTGATTGAAGGTCAATATTTACGTCATGAAAAAATACTATTTTTGCGCATCCATATTCGATCCGATGAAAAGTAATTGTGCCCTGATCTTTCTGTTCATTCTCTCCATACAGAGATTACTTGCCGGCAATGATACAAGTTTACTCGATTCCGTTTACTATTCCCGCTGGGACTCGATCGCCCAACACTGGGAGAAGGAACAGGTCCAGATTAACTCCTATGATGCCCAACGGGTGCATATTCATTCGTTATACAAAAACTGGCAGGAAAACACGCAACAATATGTCAACTATCGACAGACCGGTTATTCCTATTTACCTGGTGGCGAGATGAGCGAATCTGTCACACAGGAGTGGAACGGCAATGCCTGAGTGAATTACCAGAAATGCATCTATACGTACAACGGCGCTGGATTGGAGGAAACAACCACCTATTTCAACTGGCAGTCGGGCTCGTGGGTGTATTACCTTCAGTATCTTTACACTTACGACAACCAGAACTACCTCACTTATACCCTCGAGAAGTTATGGAATATCGGCACCGGCAGTTGGGATAAC
>VGGL01000052.1 GCA_016868575.1 Bacteroidota bacterium | reverse complement strand
CCTGGGAAATCCTGAAGACCCATTTTGTAACCCCGGAATATTCACGCATCCCGATCATTGCCGGAAATATGATTACCCAGGAATTTGCGGATATGCTGAACAGCCGGCTTCACGAGATCGATACCGATATTTTCTTCGCCAGCCTCACCAGGGAAGGCGTTTATTTTAATGGCGCTTATTTCTTTAATAACCCTGAGCATGATCAGAATGTCAAGATCGTCTTGCGTCAACCAAAGGCAGATATCGCTCTGCTCAGTCATGACAAGGACGACATCTTTGACTATGGCATTCTTCACTGTGGCGCTGATATTGTGATCCTGGAAAACGCCGGTTATGCAGAAGAGAAGACGATGAAGGAGCAACTGCTCCCGGGAGGTTTGCTTGTTGAGATCACTGAACGTCACATGAAGATCACCCGCGGGGAAGAGTTGGTCACTGAACGGGTCATTACCGAAGATGAAGACATCGACACTGTGATCCTCTCCAATCTGGATGCTGAATTACCGGGACTGATCAGGAAGTACAGCTAGTCTTCAGGATACACACATTATCTACCCCTGCAGGTGTTCGGGCCGTAGCAGGTCGTTGATGGTTTTTACCGGATTGAAGGTGATGATGGGTACCTCCACAAAGAGGGTGATCCATCCGGCCATGGCGCCATTCCACAGACCGGGCAGCTCCAACGCCTTCAGTTCTTTTCCGTCTTTCGACTTGATGGAGATAAATCCGGTTAGGGGATCAATGTAATCATTCAGGTTGAAGCGCATGCCATTTTGATCCCTGGTGCAACAGATCAGGTCAACCGGGTTGAAATGGGTGGAAGATTGAAAGATCGTTTTTTGGCTGTCATTCTTCATATCTACCTGGGAAGATTCAACAATCTGAAGTGAGGTTTCACCCGACATATTTTTCACCCAGAAAGGTCCTCCACCCGGTTCGCCCTCATTCTTTACCATCCCACATACCCGAATGGGCCGGTTAAAGCGGTTTTTGAGAAAACGGAGTTTCTCATCCGTATCCATGGATTTATAAGATTCCGGCAATTCAAGGTGAAGCGTTGAGGAGACAAAAAACTCCATTTCGCCAAAGTCCTTGTCGGTTAAACCGCCGGCATCGATTTTCTGGAAATAGATACCAATTTGTTTATGGATCATCCAGAGGTACGAAGCCAGCGCCTTTTTGTAACGGATGGTTTCTTCCTTCAGCCGGTCCGGAACCACATTATCAATATTCTTGATGAAGATCACATCGGCGTCAATATCATGCAGGTTTTCGATCAACGCCCCATGCCCTCCCGGGCGGAAGACAAGATGGCCATCTTTATCCCGGAATGGATTATTCTCCGAATCTGCAGCAATGGTATCGGTTGATGGCTTCTGGATCGAGTAGCTGAGTTGGAAAGCTGTGTTGAACCTGGCGGAATAACTGGGCAAAACCCTGGATACGAGCTCGTTAAATGGGGTAATGTGTTCAGGACTCAGGGTAAAGTGAAGATGTACCTCATTTTCGTTATTCTTCGCATAATGAACCCCTTCAACCAGGTGTTCTTCCATGGCTGTCCGGATTTCATCCGGATACTTGTGAAAATGGAGCAAGGCTTTGGGGAGGCTGGCGTAATTCAGTCCTTCAGGATGCAACAGGAAGCGAATAACAGTATCAAATTCTGTCTTTTTGAACAACGAATCAAGCGAAATGCCGTTATGTTGTAGCGTCTCATTTAAAGGTTGATAACACGCCAATGAAGGGAATTGTTCGATGATTTGTGCAACAGCTTTATTTTGTTTGTCTTCCAGCAGTTGTCCAGACTTCGCAGGATCATTTCCGCAAGCCTCCAGGTATTCAAACAGCTGCTTGAACATCCGGCTGGCGGCGCCGGAAGCGGGTACAAATTTCACCGTGTGGAGACCCGGGAAGGTCTTATCAAAATACTTGACAAGGGATTCTGTCTCATCTGCTTTTAGCGTGGTGATGCCTTTGCCCGGGGTGGCCGGTGCAACCAGATTGGCAAAAGGAAACCCGCTCTTAATGAATTGCAATTGCTTTTCCGCCACGATGGGATCAACCCCGCGACGTTGCATCCATTCAAGGTCTGTTGAAGTAAACATGATGACTATGGTTGATTTTTCTATGCAAATATAAAAGGTTTCATTACTATATGATACACTCTCGTGAAACTATGAGATTCTGAGCGTAACGAAGCGAAGAATCTCGTAGATTATATTGCAAGTAGCGAAAAGGTTCGTAGCTTTACAAACCAGATATCCTGCATCATGAAAATATCTTTCAGCATTTTATTGGCAAGTCTCACTCTGGGGCTGTTCTCTCAGGTACCTGAGTCCTATTTTGTTGGCTTTACAACGAAAAATGGAACACCCTATTCCATTGATCAACCGGAGGCGTTTCTTTCCACAAGGGCGATCAGCCGGAGGATGGCACAACAAATTGCAATCTCAACCGAAGATCTTCCCGTTAATCCGGCGTTTATCGACTCGATCAGATCTACCGGTGTTGCAGTTCTGAATCCAACCAAATGGTTCAACGGGGTTACCGTTTATACATCCGATCCGTTTGCTATGGAAGCGATCCTGGCATTTTCTTTTGTAAATGAAGTTATTGCTACAGGGCCCTACGAGGTTCAGCCTGCAGATCAATCAGGTGTTAAAGAAACTGTTTCCGGTATGTCTGTTATGACGGCACAGGATGACCCTGTGTATGGCGCTTCTTATAACCAGATCCACATGCTTCATGGAGACTACCTGCATGGATTGGGGTACCGGGGAGAGGGGAAGGTCATCGCTGTGCTGGATGGCGGCTTTTCGCTTGCCGATGAATTGCCTGTCTTTGATTCACTTTGGATGCAAGACCGGATCTTGGGGACAAAGGATTTCGTGGTACCCGGCGGAAATGTTTTCACCCAGTCGGTGCATGGTATGCATGTGCTTTCGGTGATGGGCGGTCAGTTGCCCGGGTCGCTTACCGGAACAGCTCCCCGTGCGAAGTACCTGTTGCTTCGCTCTGAGAATGTAGCCAATGAATACATCCTGGAGGAGTACAACTGGGTTTCTGCGGCCGAGTATGCCGACAGCGCAGGTGCCGACCTCATCAACTCCTCACTGGGATACACCCGGTTTGATGACCCGTTGCAAAATCACAGTTGCAGTGACATGGATGGCCAAACCACACCGGTCACCCGCGGCGCCAACATGGCCGCCCGGCGGGGCATCCTGGTGGTGAACAGTGCCGGCAACAGCGGAGGCACCGACTGGGTATGTGTCAGTGCACCTTCTGACGGACTGGATGTGCTGGGTGTGGCAGCTGTTGATGAAAACCGGCTCCACGCCTCGTTCAGCTCTTCCGGCCGGGTCTCCGGAACCTTTGTGAAACCCAATGTCTCCGCACAGGGAAAGAACACCATCGTGGCTTCCACCGATGGAACGGTGAGAACAGGCAACGGTACCTCCTTTGCAGCGCCCGTCATCACCGGTCTGGCAGCATGCCTCTGGCAATCGCTGCCATCACTAAACCGCATTGACTTGAAAACGCTGATCGAACAGTACAGCAGCCAATATGCAGCCCCCGATTCCCTGCTCGGCTACGGACTTCCCGACTTCCAGGCGGCCTACCTGGCATCAGTCGGAATGGGATCCGAAGACCGGCTGATCGCGGTGTATCCGAATCCATTTGAGGATTACATCAAACTTGAATTCTATTCGGCCTCAGACCGGCAGGTGACGATTCAGGTGTTTGATTTCAATGGCCGCAAGGTATATGAGAAAGCTGGTTTGTCGGCGCAACCGGGAAAACAAGTATTCACCCTGAATGATCTGCAAACCAACAGCAAAGGGCTGTTCCTCTTCCGCGTCTCCTCCGGCATGAAAACCAAAGCCCAAAAAGCGTTCCGGTTGGCCGGACGATAGTGTTAGGCTTCGTTGCTCGTTGCTCGTTGTTCGTTGTTCGTTGTTTGATAAAATGGAAAATTGTCCCTTGTCAATCCAATTGTCCATTTTCAATTGTACTTTGTACATCCCTTTGATCTGATTTCAGACCTCGTTGATCAATATTCTATATTTGGTTTCATTATTCCGACTTCCAGGAGCAGGAAGAAGAAAACGGCGAACGTATGAACCAAACAGCGGAATATCGATCAACGATCTTTGAAGCGCGATCTGGCTTGCTTATCGTCGCACTTTACGAGAACCAAACCCGATTTCACCGATCACCGATTCGATGAAATGCCGAAAATAATTGATGAAATCTTAAGGAAATAGTTCTGTAACTAAAAATATAGTTATACCTTTGTCGTTATCAATCTGAAAACAAATGGCACCAGAAAAAAATATGAAAAAGGACACCTCCGTACGTGAACTTACACGAGCGGAAGAGCAGATCATGCAAATCCTCTGGGAGATGAACAAAGCCCCGGTACACGACATCCTGTCCCGGCTTCAGGACCCAAAACCGGCCTACAATACCGTCTCTACCATTATCCGGATTCTGGAAAAAAAGGGATTCGTTGACCACAAAGCCTATGGCAAAACACACGAGTATTTCCCGCTGGTAAGTAAAAAGGAGTATACCAAGGCTTACTTCCGGAACTTCATCTCAGGCTATTTCAACAACTCCTTCAAATCCCTTGCTTCCTTCTTTACCCGGGAGGAACAATTGAGTATTGAAGAGCTGGAATCGATCCGTCAGCTTATTGATGAACAGATTGAAAGTAAAAAGATAAAGAAATGAAAGACTTCATTTTATACCTGTTCCAGTCATCCGTTTACATGGGTGTTTTATACGGAGGTTACTGGCTTTTCCTCAGGAAAGAAACCTGTTTTCATCTCAACCGGTATTATCTGTTGGTAACATTCTTGTTGCCCTTGATTCTTCCGATACTTCCTTTTTCTTTTATCCTGACAGATCCCCAAACGACACTTTCGGCATATCTGGCGCCCGTAACCATACTTCCTTCCCGAATCCAAGCCACCGTTCAGAACCATTTTGGAATGGTTGAAAGTATGCTCTTGGTATATCTGACAGGGGTAACAATCTTTTCGGTCAGACTGATATTTCGTCTGGCCCGCATATTTTCATTGGGTACTGGCAAACCATGGCTAAAGGTAAACGGGGTTCGTGTTGTGCTTACAGGCATTGACCATTCCCCTTTCTCTTTCATCAATAAGGTATATTTTCTTTCTGAAGCCCGGATCGATGATGATATCCTGTCACATGAGCGGGTACATATCAGGGAAGGTCATACCATCGATGTGCTGATTGCTGAATGCATCAAAATATTTCAATGGTACAATCCCTTTGTCTGGATGACGAGAAAGTCCCTCCAGCAGATGAACATCAAGTGTGGAACTGGCTATTGAGGCCGATGTTAATATTTCTGACAGTGCAAATTATGATTTTCGCATGGAGGCACAGGAGAATATCCTGGAGGTCATAGAAACAAAGCAAGACGGAGACCGGCTCATCATCAAATTGGAAAATGGGAAGATTCTTGGAAAGCACGAGCCAATCAGGATATGGATCAAGGCTCCGAATGTGGATAATCTGCACATCAGCGGAAGCGGAAACATCATTGGCGAGAGCAGTTGGTCGGCGGATGAATGTAAAATGTCCATCAGCGGATCAGGAAGTATCACCCGTTATTGAAAATTATCTATTTTCGCATCCTGAAAAAAAGAGATGGCACGTATGATCGAATACAGAACCAGACGATCTGAAGATTTTAAGCTTGATTTGAGATTTCGGGATTCCTGGAGGCTGATTGGAAACTCTCCGTTACTGGCGATTCATTTCAAATATAAGGGGGAGAAGAGAACCATTTACGCAAAGGCTGAACATTACAATATCACGGGTAGCATCAAGGACAGGATGGCATTGTATATCCTTGAAAAAGCGTATTCAAATGGTTCTATCAAACCTGGTGATACCATTGTTGAGGCTACGAGCGGAAATACCGGTATTGCTTTTTCCGCCATGGGAAGGGCCCTGGGGCATAGGGTCAGGATCATCATGCCCGACTGGATGAGCAGGGAAAGGGTCGATATCATCAAGAGCTTTGGGGCAGAAATCATCCCTGTGTCGAAGGAACAGGGAGGCTTTCTTGGCAGCATCAGGATCACCGAAGAGATCGCTGCCAGAGAACCAAATGTTTTCCTGCCACGGCAGTTCGCCAATGAAGCCAATGCAGAAGCCCATGAGAAGACAACAGGCCCGGAGATCTGGTACCAAATGGTAAACCATGGTGTGAAACCGGATGCTTTTATCGCGGGTGTCGGAACCGGTGGAACAGTGATGGGGGTTGGGAAATACTTTCGCTCTCATGATCCATCCATCAAAATTCACCCTCTTGAACCACTGGAATCTCCAACCTTATCAACAGGATACAAAGTGGGCGTTCACAGGATACAGGGAATCTCAGACGAATTCATCCCTGACCTTGTCAAACTGGATCAACTGGATCGGATTGTAACAGTTTCTGATGGTGATTCCATCCTGATGGCCCAGAAACTGGCCAAACAGTTGGGATTAGCAGTTGGTATCTCATCCGGTGCAAATTTCCTGGGTGCCTTGCAAATTCAAAACGAAATGGGTGGAAATGCCAATGTCGCTACCGTTTTTGCCGACTGTAACAAGAAATATATCAGCACGGATTTGATGCGCAATGAACCAGTCAAAGATTCTTATGATTCACAGCATATTGAACTGATTGGTTTTAAAGTATATAAAAGGGTTTGTGATACCTGTTGCGACATGTATGAATGTGACTTGAATGATAATTCTTCATCCCACCATTGAATTCCACAAGACCAACTGAAATCCTCCGGATCACACTTATCCAATCCGGTCTTTTCTGGGAAAACATTGACCAAAACCTTTCGGCTTTTGCAGATTTGATGGACGGCATTACACAGGAAACTGACCTTATCCTGCTTCCTGAAACCTTTAGTACAGGATTTACCAGTAATCCTGGGTTTGCTGAAACAATGAACGGGAAAGCAGTTCAGTTTCTGAGAAATGCAGCCGGTGCACATCAATGTCTGGTCTGCGGAAGCATTATTATCAGCCAGGATGGGAAGAACCATAACAGGTTGATTTGCATGTTCCCCGACGGTAATTACTTAACCTACGACAAACGGCATCTTTTCAGATTAAGCAAGGAAGTTGAAGTTTTCACCCCTGGTCAAAAGACAATCATTGTTCCCTGGAAAGGATGGAACATCATGCCCCTGGTCTGTTATGATCTCCGGTTCCCGGTATGGAGCAGAAATAGCTACCAGGATGGGGCTTACCGGTATGATTTGCTGCTCTATACAGCCAACTGGCCGGTCGGACGTGCAGAAGCCTGGAAAGCGCTGCTCGTTGCCAGAGCCATGGAAAACCAGGCTTTTGTTGCTGGTATCAACAGGGTGGGAGAGGATGGCAACGGATTGGTCTATGCAGGTGAGTCCATGGTTGTTGATCCTTCAGGGAGTATCACCGGTTTCGGTGAAAAAAATACCGAAATGGTCGTGCAGGCATCGGTTTCCATGACCGCGCTGAAAAACCACAGGGAAAGCTTCCCTTTCGGGCAGGACTGGGATCGGTTTCAATTGCTGCCCTAACCAGACTTTTTTTTCGCCACAAAGGCACAAAGACACGAAATAGCACAAAAAGTAATACCTTCGTTTGGTGTTTCAGTGTTTTTGTGGCAAATATCCTGGATTGAATGAAAAAACTCTCTGTCATCATCATCACCTATAACGAGGAACACAACATCGTCAGGTGCCTTGAATCGGTGAAACCGTTTGCCGATGAGGTCATCGTGGTTGACTCCTATTCCACAGATAAGACCGTTGAGATTTGTAAGTCTTTCGGATGCAAGGTACTCAAGCATGAATTTCTCGGCTACAGCAAACAAAAGCAATTGGCTGTAGATGCGGCGGAGAATGACTGGATCTTCTGGATCGATGCGGATGAACAGGTAAGTACAGATCTGGCAACTGAAATCCTGCATCTGAAAGAGGTACAACAGCAGGATATTGCCGGATATTCAATCCCCAGGACATTTGTCTACCTGGGTCGGGTCATGAAATACAGCAGTGGCTCAAAGGAAATGCTGCTGCGGATCTTTGACCGTAAAAAGAGTCATTTTACCGATGTCACCGTTCATGAAGAGGTTAAAGTGAAAGGGAAAACGCTCAACCTGAAAAACAAGCTATTCCATTATTCCTACCGTGATCTTTCGCATCACTTGCAGAAAATCGACAAATACACCACCCAGGCTGCTGAGGGCTACTTGAAGCAGGGAAAACGCTTTTCCAAATGCTGGGTTATCTTCAAATTTCCAATCAGTTTCTGCACTTTTTATTTTCTCAGGCTTGGATTTCTTGACGGTTATCCAGGCTTCGTTAATGCTTTCCTCGCTGCATTCTATGGGTCAATGAAGGTGGCAAAGACGATTGAGGGAAGATAAACACCGTCAGGTCTTGAAGACCTGACGGGTTTGAAATTAAGTTAAACTAAACACCGTCAGGTCTTGAAGACCTGACGGGTTTGAAAATGAGGATTCCAGTATACGAAGTACCTGAAAGTGTTTGAAACCCGAAAAATTATTATATCTTTACACTTTCATTTCTTTCATCCATATCTGTGTATTATGAAAACGACTCATCTGATTGCTTTGATCTTCTTGTTAACGTTGACTGCCGGGAAGGTGGTTTCACAAGATCAGCCTATCTACCCAACTACGATCAGGACAGGTCATTATTATGGGCTTTCGAAACCACTCAGGGATCTTCCGGTAATTACTGACGATGAACGAAAAGCTTTGGAGGAGCGGGAAGGCAAAGAAGATTTGAACAAGTGGCCGAACCCGACCTATCCTTATGCAGCGACTGCATTGCCTCAAGGTCCTGATCCTGTATGGCAGAATTTTCATGGAGAGGACAGGGGATTTGAGACGGATGCCATCGGCGTCAATTTTGACGGTCAGAGTGGACGGCTTGATCCAACCGGATGCATCGGCCCAAATCATTATATGCAGACCATCAATTTTATCTATGCCATTTATGACCGCGTTGGAACGTTACTGGCAGGTCCAACAGCCTTGAATCTGCTTTTTGGAGCAGTTCCGGGTTCCGGCTGCAATGATGGTGACCCCATTGTTCTTTACGATGAACAGGCGGACAGGTGGCTTGTCGCTGAGTTTTCTCTTTGCGGTGCCAATGATTATATGCTGATCGCGATATCCCAGACCAACGACCCAACAGGAGCGTGGCATCAGTATAGCTTTGATGTGGATGATGTGCCCGATTATATGAAGTTCGGTGTCTGGCGTGATGCATATTATATGGGAACCAATACCCATGCGGCTGGGAGCGATGACTGCTATGCTTTTGAACGCTCCAAGATGCTTACAGGAGATCCAACAGCCCAGATGATTGGTTTCGACAACCCCTGGAGACCCGGCAACTCAATGGGGGTTCAAGCTGCGATCCCTGCCGACAATGATTGGACATTTGCCCCCGTTGGGGAACCAGGAATATTTCTTATTCTGAATGAAGATGGTGCTGCAGGCGGATCAGATCAACTATGGATCATGGAATTGGCGGTGAACTGGACAACCCCCGCTTCGTCAACATTCACAAGGGTTCAACAGCTCAATGTAGCTGCCTTTACCGGTGATTTTGGAGCAGGCTGGGACAACATAGCCCAATCGGGTGTTGCCCAGGAACTTTGTGCCGTATCAGATATCGTGATGAATGCCCCGCAATATATCAATTTTGGCACCCATGAGACCATTGTATTGTGCCATACTGTTGATGTTGATAATACCGACCATGCCGGAATCCGCTGGTATGAGTTGCGAAGGACAACAGGGAACTGGACCATCCGTCAGCAGGGGAGCTATGCACCAGATGCTCATTCCCGGTTCATGGGAAGCATCCACATGAATCAATATCACGAAATTGGCCTTGGTTATTCCATTTCAAGTTCAACCCTTTTTCCAGGCATTCGTGTGTGTGGCCAAAATGCGCTTGAGAATGCCCTGGCAACAGGGATCATGAATGTGGCAGAAATGACTGTTGTAACAGGAACGGTATCACAGACAGGCAGCAATCGCTGGGGTGATTATACAGCCTGCTTTGTCGACCCTGTTGATGACCGAACTTTCTGGTACACGAATATGTATTTCCTTACAACTACCAATGCACGTCCACGGAAGATCTGTTCTTTCAATGTATATCCCGCAACCATATACGTTGATCAAAGTGTGGCAACCAGCGGAAATGGCACCAGCGCAGCGCCGGTAAAAACAGTCAAAGAGGCATTGAATGGTGCAGGCAACGGAACCGATCTGTATATCAAAGGTGGAACCTACGATGAAGTGAACCCCTTGTTTTTTCCTTATGAAGATATGATGCTGTATAAGTGGGGCACTTCGGGGAATCCGGTGATAAAATAGTATATCAAACACCGTCAGGTCTTTCAGACACTGACGGGTTTTAAAAACAGGTAACCTGTCAGGGTGCGAAGTACCTGACAGAGGTTGAATCAGTTAGACTTTACTTCCAGAGACCCGGAATGCAACCGTCGCAACGATTACACCCAGATATTGATTAAAGGACAAGCCATTGTTATTCGTTTTAGAATTCGCTTGCAAAGGTAATACTATTTAGAAATATTCCAAATAATAATTTTACTAAAAACACAAACCAGCTTCACTTCAAGGCAGGCTGCGATAAAAAAATGAAGCAATCATTGGGCTGGTAGAGCGAGAAAGAGGAAAAACATGATTAAGGATATTATGGCAAAGAAAACCCCGGCGGGTCTTTAATATCCCGCCGGGTTGGATAACCAGCCGGAGTCCCGCTTGCGGGACCCAAAGGGGTTTAAAGATACAACCCAACCTATCTTTGATTCGATATTTTTATTTTTTGTAATTTCTTTTGCCATGATATTTTCGTACTTATTATCTATCTTTCTGAATTATTTTTTGATCATTAGTTTGTGCGTATCCTCCAGATCGCTATTCTTCACGTGAAAGAAATAAAAGCCGTCTGACAATGTGGAGAGGTCTATTTCCTGGTTATTAGACAGGAATCCGGTTATCAGGCTACGTCCATCAATCGTAGTTACTGAATAATAAGACTTATCAGCATTTGTTGGAATGCTTACATGAATTTTACCGGATGTTGGATTTGGGTAGACAACGGATAACATCCTTTGGGTTTGTGAATCTCCAATTCCTGTCGGATCATGCCATCCGGCCAGGGTTACTGCCGAAGCCAGAGATGCCTGTGTGAACACTTTTGCCTGTTCCGGGTTGTTGTAGGATAGTCCGACCACGTCATCCAGTGAATGAATGTATGGGCTGTAGTAGTCCTCATCTTCAAAGGGGAAGATACCCATATATCCGTTGTTGTTGAAGGATGAATGGTCACTGTCGCCTCCGATATATTCACCATCGTTGATCTCAAAATCGGGCAGATAGATAGCGCATACATCCTTATAAAAACTTGCCAGTTGTTCAGCTGTGTTTGGGTAGAAAAGGGAGGTTTTGATCGTGGTATGCCCGGGCTCCAGATAACCGATCATGTCGAGGTTAAAATAACCTAAGATGTTCATCCCCAGGGCGGCAGCATTGGAGGCATAGGCTTCGGAGCCATGAAGTCCATATTCTTCTCCGCTCCAGGCACAGAAGACCAGGGTGCGTTCAAACTCATAATTACTCAGGATACGGGCGATCTCCATGACCCCGGAAGTTCCCGAGGCATTGTCATCAGCACCCGGGGCTTCAAGCGGAGTGGCAAATGAATCATAATGTCCGCCCACGATTACATATTCATCGGGATACAGGGATCCGGTTAATGTAGCAATCACATTGTCACTGCTTTCTTGACCCCATACAGTGAAATCCTGCAATTCGACATCCAAGCCGTAGCTTTCAAATTGGTCATAAATCCAGTTCTGGGCGTCAACAGCCTGAGGTGAGAAGCAATCACGGGTGACGAAGTCCTGAAGATGTTGAACATGCCGGTTGATGATGGCCGTGTCAACCTCTTCGATCAGATCGTAGATGGCGGGAATGGTATCGACAGGATATTTCTGGCCAAGCGCGGCAAAGGTAATAACATGGAAGGATAAACAAAGGAGGATAATTCTTGTTTTCATGATTGTGGGAGTTTTTGCGAAATTAATATTATTACTGACATCATTCATTTTCGCCACTAAACCACATAAACTCAAAGAAACACAAAATGCTGTTAATCAAACAAATAATATTTAAGCAATTTTGTGATTTAGTTAGTGGTATAAAAAGACTTTTCAGAGGGGACTCAAAAATTCATGATCATGGAAATAGGAAAAACAAGCGTCAGCAAATTATGGACAAACCATTTTCCGGGCTCTCACCATTGCGCTATCTGTATTTGGTACGCAAAAAGACGGGGAGAGTTCAGGGTAAGGAAAAATGTATTGTTCTGAATAACTGTAAGACCTTACAATCAGGTTAATCATGAAAAAAAGATTATCCGAAACAGGAAATCAATGCGATAAAGGTGTCTTGCTTGAAAATCAGGTTGAAAAGAACCCATTCACCCAGTTTGATAAGTGGCTGAGGGAGGCAGAAAAGTCAGGAATCATTGAACCCAATGCCATGAGTCTTTCCACCGTTTCTAAGGAAGGAAAGCCATCTTCACGGATGGTTTTCTTAAAGGGGATTGATAAAGGAGGATTACTCTTTTTTACCAATTATTCCAGCAGAAAAGGTTTGGAAATGATGTTTCAGCCTCATATAGCTTTGTTGTTCTTCCCGGTAATGTTCGAGTTCTGGCAGGGGAGAAAGAACAGGCTACACGACCGCATCCGGTACACCAAAACCGGCAATGGATGGAAGATCAATCGACTTGCTCCCTAGGCAGTTTCACGCAACGTTCGCAAAGTTTTTCGGAAAGCACGCAAAGATTAAATAGCAGAAAAATCATGCTTTTACGATCTTTGCGTTTCGCTTAGC
Source organism: Bacteroidota bacterium (assembly GCA_016868575.1). Lineage (GTDB taxonomy): Bacteria > Bacteroidota > Bacteroidia > Bacteroidales > FEN-979 > VGGL01. The sequence goes on along the minus strand of VGGL01000052.1, from coordinate 2,295 downwards.
GGTCTTTGCGTGAACCAATCAGGAGTTGATCAATCTGCAATTATCATAGAAAAGGTTGTACCTTTACTTTTCTAAAATAGTGTAAGCGGATGACTAAGAAGATCAACATCATCGGGGCAGGCATTTCAGGACTCACCGCCGGCTGTTACCTGCAGATGAATGGCTATGAGACCCAAATATTCGAGATGCACAATATTCCGGGTGGTCTTTGTACTTCCTGGGAAAGAAAAGGTTACACGGTCAATGGCTGCATCCACTGGCTGATGGGGGCGACTCCGGATGATCAATTTCATGCCCTCTGGAAGGAATTGATCGACATCGACAAGATTGATTTTGTCTTTCATGATGAATTTTTCAGGGTGGAGGATGGGAAAGGAGGTGTATTGCGTGTTTATACCAACCTGGAACGTCTTGAACAAGAGATGCTCGGGAAAGCACCTGAAGATGAGAAAATCATCCGTGAGATTCTCAAAACTGCCCGGCGCTTTGCCAAAGTCGACTACAACCTTGGGAAAGCCCCGGAACTATACAACCTGATGGACTACCTGAATGCCGTGAAGATATATCTTCCTCACATCAGGTTGCTGATGAAATGGTCTAAAAAATCAGGTCAGGACATTGCAGACGGGTGCAAAAATCCTTTGTTGAAAAAAGTCTTCGAGTTCATCTTCGTTCCGGAGATGACTGCCCTGTTCATCATGATGACCCTCTCATCGATGAATAAGCGAAGTGCAGGGTACCCCATTGGTGGATCACTGAAATTCGCTGAATTACTGGAGGAGAGATATTTATCATTGGGAGGAAAGATCCATTACCAGTCACCTGTCGCAGAGATTCTCGTGAGAGAGCATACTGCTATGGGGATTCTCCTGCAAAATGGAACAATCCATGATTCCGATATGGTTATCTCAGCGGCTGACGGGCATCATACGATCTATGAGCTCCTCCATGGTAAGTATATCAACGGGGAGGTGAGAAAGATTTATGGTCATTTTTTGCCATTTTCGAGTTATATAATGGTTTCACTTGGTGTCAATAGGACCTTTGATAAAGACTTTCATTCCGTTGCTTTTCCTGCCCAACAGACTATTTTTCTGGATGACAAAACCCAGACAAATGACATCAGTGTGCATCTCTACAACTATGATAAGACGCTTGCTCCGGAGGGGAGAACATTGGTAACCGTTGGTTTTGAAACGCGTAACGACCAATATTGGACGAGTCTCAGGAGAACCGATCCCGCCAAATACAAAGCAGAAAAGGAGCGCATTGCTGCAGTTGTGATTGATGAGCTTGAAACACGGTTCGGACAAATCAAGGATCATATTGAGATGATCGATGTCATGACCCCTGCTACGGTAATCCGCTATACCAATAACTGGAAGGGGAGCTTTGAAGGGTGGATTCTTACGCCAAAGGTGGGTTTGAAGAGGCTGAAGAAAACCCTCCCCGGATTGAAAGGATTCTACATGATCGGACACTGGGTGGAGCCGGGTGGCGGTCTACCTGCCTGCTTATTGTCTGGTAGAAATGTCTCAGAGATCATCACGCACAAAGACCGGAAAAAATTCATCTCGAAAAAGTAACATCCGAATTCGATTGACCACAATAATCAGAGATTACTATGCTTCCCGCATTTGAACTCACCTGGATCGATTACAGCATCATGCTGGTCTATACCTATCCGGGCGGTCTGAAATCAGCCATATACAACGAAGTCCTTCAGTTTTTTTTGATCGTCATCGGTTTTCTTCCACTGGTGTTCCTTGGCCTGCAAAACATCGGGGGGTGGTCGGAACTTAAGACGCAGTTATCAGATGTGGCCATCTGGAATGGTTTTACATCCGGAGCATGGACCGAGACCTGGCAACCATTGTCTTCAGCATCGCAGAACCCCATGGGAGTGGAATGGTTTGGGATGGCCATGGGGTTGGGCTTTGTCTTGTCGTTTGGCTATTGGTGTACCAACTTTCTGGTCGTCCAGCGGGTCATGGCGGCGGGGTCTATGTCGGCAGCACGGAAAACCCCACTGATAGGCGCCATCCCGAAGATGTTCATCCCTTTTCTGGTGATCCTTCCGGGTATGATCGCCATCGCCCTGACCAACGACCCGCAGAGTGGATTTTCCATACCGGCCAAAAACGGCTCCTATGACTTCGATAAAGTGATTCCCATGATGCTGGGACACTATTTCCCGACCGGTGTTCTCGGGCTTGGACTTACCGCGCTGATGGCTTCTTTCATGTCGGGCATGGCAGGCAATGTAACGGCTTTCAATACGGTTTGGACTTATGA
>VGGL01000051.1 GCA_016868575.1 Bacteroidota bacterium | reverse complement strand
TCGTTTTAATTTGTTCATACAAATGTTTTTACCGCAAATATACTGTACTTCGAGTACGCGCGGCTATTGAGAGGCGGACTGGATTTTTATCCCGTTTATGTGTAATCGGGAAATTTCATGTAAGTTTGCAAGATCGCACCTGTCATCGCAATTTCAATGATCATCTATGGATAAAGACCTCTTTCATAAACTGATTCTGCAGGGGATTCCTGATGCGTTGCCTCCGGAAAAACCTTATGACAACAGCGTCAGCCATGCCCCGGTCCGGAAGGATATCCTTTCAACAGAAGAAAAGAAACTGGCGCTTAAAAATGCCCTCAGGTATTTCAGCCAAAAGCATCACCCTGTTCTGGTACGTGAATTTGCTGAAGAGTTGAAACGATACGGAAGAATTTACATGTACCGCTTTCGGCCGGACTATCAGATATATGCCAGGCCCATCGATGAATATCCCTGCCGGTCGAAACAGGCGGCTGCCATCATGCTGATGATCCAGAACAACCTTGATCCGGCAGTGGCTCAGCATCCCCATGAGCTGATCACGTATGGCGGAAACGGCGCCGTGTTCCAGAACTGGGCGCAGTATCTGCTCGCCATGAAATACCTGGCGGAGATGACGGATGAACAAACCCTGGTCATGTATTCAGGTCATCCGATGGGATTATTTCCTTCGCATCAAAAAGCCCCCAGGGTTGTCGTGACAAACGGGATGGTCATTCCAAACTATTCCGGACCGGATGATTGGGAGCGGTTCAATGCACTGGGCGTGTCTCAATATGGACAAATGACCGCCGGATCCTACATGTATATTGGTCCACAGGGCATTGTGCACGGCACCACCATCACCATCCTCAATGCAGCCAGGATGTTGAAACGGGGCGATATCGCAGGAAAGGTGTTCGTCAGTTCAGGTTTGGGAGGCATGTCCGGCGCCCAGGCCAAGGCCGCCGTGATTACCGGCGCCATTGGTGTGATCGCTGAGATCAACCCCAAGGCTGTAGAGAAAAGACATAGCCAGGGCTGGGTGGATGAGGTATATGCCGACCTGGACGAACTCATCACAAGAATAAAAGAAGCCAAAGAAAAGAAAGAAGCGGTGTCGCTCGCCTATCAGGGAAATATTGTGGACCTGTGGGAAAAGCTTGCCGATCTTGATTTCCGGGTTGAACTCGGATCTGATCAGACATCCCTGCATAATCCCTGGGCCGGTGGATATTATCCGGTTGGACTTACATTCGACGAGTCCAACGAAATGATGGTGAAAGATCCAAAACTTTTCAAGGAACATGTCCAGCGTTCGCTCATTCGGCAGGTGAAAGCCATCAACAAGATGAGCGAAAAGGAGATGTATTTCTTTGATTACGGCAATGCCTTTTTGCTTGAATCGAGCCGTGCCGGTGCTGATATCATGAAACCGGATGGTAATTTCAGGTATCCTTCCTATGTTCAGGATATCATGGGTCCCTCTTTCTTTGATTATGGGTTTGGTCCTTTCCGGTGGGTGTGTACTTCCGGCGATCCGTCAGACCTCGCAACGTCGGATCAGATCGCTGCAGACGTTCTTGCTGAAATGGTAAAGACAGCAGCTCCTGACATCCTTGGCCAGGTGAATGACAACCTGCACTGGATCCGCGAAGCTGCCAATAACAAACTGGTGGTTGGCTCGCAGGCCAGAATTCTTTACGCCGACAGCGAAGGCAGGATACGGATCGCAGCAGCATTCAACAAAGCTATCCGGGAAGGAAAGGTTAAAGCGCCGATCGTGCTGGGACGCGATCATCATGATGTGTCGGGGACCGACAGCCCATACCGGGAAACATCAAACATTTATGACGGGAGCCGCTTTACAGCTGATATGGCCATTCACAATGTCATCGGGGATGCATTTCGCGGCGCAACCTGGGTCTCCATTCACAATGGCGGTGGTGTCGGTTGGGGTGAGGTGATCAATGGCGGATTTGGGATGGTTCTGGATGGAAGCGACAATGCGGATGCAAACCTCCGCTCCATGCTTTTCTGGGATGTGAACAATGGGATTGCCCGGCGGAATTGGGCTCGAAACCCTGGGGCCATGACCGCTATCCAACGTGTCATGGATCATGAACCGGCACTGCGCGTGACGTTGCCGGAATTGGTTGATGACGCGGTTTTGGATTCGGTGGCATTCGAGATTATTGATAGATGAATCTTTTGATGTTGCGTTTCGGGGTCTTTTCAAATTCGGTTTCCCTGATCTCGTGATCAACGTTTTTCATGTATTTCGGTACCCGGTGGTTTACCTCCTTGATATATCCATGGATGATCCCGGGGAGTTGCTCACGAGATATTCCTTGCTTCTTCATGGCTTCAAAATGCGGATGGGGAATGGAGAAGATCGTTTTAAGATTTGGCATCGAAGCAAAATCTAACTCTTTAGTGATCGGCGCCTCGGCTGCTTCGGAAACTTAATCCAACGCATGCGGGTTTGAACCTGTTTTGGGTGATAAAAATTTCTCCACCATGATAAAGAACTTTTCCGGTTCATCGGCCTGTACCCAATGAGATGCGCCTGCAATGGTCTCTATTTCAGCGTTCGGAAACAATCTCATGATCATGGGTATGTCATCATCCCGGATGTAATCCGAATCACCTCCCCGGATAAACAGGGTTGGCTTGGAAAAAAGGCTATTGGGTTCAACGGCCAGGAACATATCCGGGATGCATTCTGCGATGACCGGGAGGTTCAGTCGCCAGGCCAGCGTCCGGCGATCACTCCAGTAGAGATTCTTAAGAAGAAACTGCAATATCCTGGGATTGCGGACCGTTTTACCCAGCTTCTCCGCTGCTTCCTTGCGGGTTGCTATTTGATCGATTGGAAGCGAAAGCATGGCATCCAACAGGGTTAGGTGATACCAGTGATTTCGATAAGCCCGCGGGCTGATGTCCACTACGATGAGTCTGCTGATCTGATCAGGATGCTCCATCGTAAAATGCATGGCCGTCATTCCCCCCATGGAATGGCCGATCAATACCGGCGAATGAAGGTTATGGTCGGCAATGAATTCGGCCAGATCCGATACCATCGCCGGATAACTAAACGCTGAACTATGCGGGGATTGCCCGTGGTTTCGCTGATCGGGAATGTATACCGAATATTTCTTTGCAAGCCGACTCCCGAAAGTCACCCAATTATCAGAAATTCCATATAATCCATGCAGGATGATCACCGGGTCTCCTGCTCCGAAATGCCTGTAAAATAGCCTCATTCAGAAGAAATTAACAATGCAGTGTTAAAAAAAAATCGGTATCCACCTCAAAAATACGATAAAAACGGATTGTTTGTGCTGATATTTGCCCTATTATTGTGCTGCAAAAAAATTGCGATCAATATAAACATAATTAACTTAAAATCAAATATTTAGTTTTCGATTTCTACTTTAAAAAATCGCTGAAACAAAAAAAACACAATGGAAAAAGCGCAAAATGAGAAGGCAGCTGAAACTAAACCGGAGGTTGTTGAAGAAGAAGAACCTCCAAGTAAGCTCCCTCAGATAAGAAACCGCATCGCTTTCAAGCCCATCCCAGAGCCCCAGGCCGAAAAGGACAAACCCAAGATCAGTCCGAAATCCCTTGACTTTCTTCAAAAACATTTTCCTACCGCTACAGAGAAGGAATGGTGTTCCTGGCAATGGCAATTGCGGAATAGTTATACCGATCTTCACCAATTGCAGCAGATACTGCATTTGTCAGATAACGAGGTCAAGCCCCTGCAGGGAATCACGAATTCATTACCCATCCGGATTACTCCCTACTACGCCAGCCTGATCGATCCGGAAAACCCGGAACAACCGATCCGCCGTTCCGTGATCCCGGTCTTCGATGAATTCATTGTCAGTAAGGGCGAACGCTCCGACCCATTGTACGAGGAACACGACAGTCCCGTTCCGAACATCGTTCACCGGTATCCCGACAGGGTGCTGTTTCTGGTCACCGGCTTCTGCTCTACTTATTGCCGGTATTGCACCCGGTCGCACATGGTTGCCAAGGACAAATGCCACATCGGAGTAAAAGCCTGGGAACCCGCACTGCAATATATTGAAAACACCCCTTCGGTTAGAGATGTGCTGATCTCCGGCGGTGACCCGCTCACGATGCCGGATCTGAATATCGCTTTTCTGCTGAACAGGTTACACAAGATCCCACATGTGGAGATGATCCGGATTGGGACGAAAGTTCCGGCTGTCCTGCCACAACGCATCACACGGCCGCTGATCAATATCCTGAAAAGATATCACCCGCTTTATCTGAGCATTCACTTCACCCACCCGGATGAACTCACCCCCGAAGTGCGGGAGACCTGTGAACAGCTCGCCAATGCAGGAATTCCGCTCGGCAGCCAAACCGTCTTGCTGAAAGGCGTCAACGACGATGTGGAAACGATGAAAATGCTCATGCATGGATTACTCCGGATCCGTGTACGTCCGTATTATCTCTATCAATGCGATCCGATCCTGGGGTCTTCCCATTTCAGAACGCCCGTTTCCAAAGGGATTGAGATCATTGAAGGACTCCGCGGACATACTACCGGCTATGCCGTCCCACAGTATGTGATTGACGCACCCGGCGGCGGCGGGAAAATACCCATCCTGCCTGAATACTACCTCGGAAAAAATGACGACCACATCCTGTTGAGAAACTACGAAAATCGTCATTTCGAATACCCTGACGCCTGCACAACCCCTAGCGAATGAGAGTTGGCATCACCTATGACCTGAGAGACGATTATCTCAGGGAAGGCTTTTCAGAAGAAGAGACCGCTGAATTCGACCGTTCAAGTACCATTGAGGCCATCGATAACACCTTGCAGATCCTCGGATTTCAAACCGAAAGGATCGGCCACGTCAGAAGCCTCGTTGAAAAGTTGGCAGATGGCCAACGGTGGGACATGGTGTTCAACATCTGCGAAGGGATGTTTGGCGCCGGCCGCGAAGCCCAGGTTCCGGCGCTCCTTGACGCATATCAGATTCCATATGTCTTTTCCGATCCGCTGGTGCTGGCTTTGACACTTCATAAAGGGCTTACCAAAAGGGTCATCCGCGATGCCGGAATTCCCACAGCCCCTTTCGCTATTGTGAATGATATCACGGATCTTGACGGGCTGGATCTGCCCTACCCTTTATTTGCCAAACCTATTGGCGAGGGTACAGGCAAAGGTATTGACGCCCGCTCAAGGATTGACAACCGGGAGGCTTTGACGGAAACTTGTGAACGACTGCTGAAAGTTTATCGCCAGCCTGCGCTTATCGAAACCTACCTTCCGGGACGGGAATTCACGGTAGGGATTGTAGGTACCGGACAGGAAGCCAAAGCGCTGGGAACCATGGAGGTGTTTTTGCTGCAGCAAGCTGAAGCGAATGCATACTCCTACGTCAACAAGGAAAATTGCGAGGAACTGGTTAAATACCGGCTTTGCAAGGATGAGATACAGCTAACCTGTGAGAAGATCGCCCTGGATGCATGGCGTACATTAAATTGCAGAGATGGCGGCCGCGTTGATCTGAAGCTGGATGCCCGGGGAATACCCAATTTCATGGAGGTGAATCCCCTGGCCGGACTGCACCCTTCCCACTCTGATCTGCCCATCCTGTGCGGTTTGTTAGGCATTTCATTTACCAGCCTCATCCAATTGATCATGGATTCAGCCATGAAGCGCATTATCTGAAAAAACCCAGAGCTATGGAGAATAAGCATGTTGCAATCGTATTTGGCAAGATATCAGAACAACCAAAGGAGGACGAACTTGATGTCCTGGAAGAGATAGAGAATGTGGAAGACAGCCTGAAACTGCTGGGGTACCAGGTTCACAAAATTCCATTCTCCCTGGATATCCCGTCATTTATGGCAGAAATAAAAGCGGTTAATCCACTGTTTGCATTTAACCTGATCGAGTCCGTTGACGGGTCAGGGGAACTGCAGGTGCTGGGGCCGGCCATCCTGAAACACATGAAAATCCCCTATTCCGGAGTTCCCATTGAAGCGCTGTTTCTCACCACCCATAAAATCCTGGCTAAAAAACTTTTCCGGCTCACAGGCATCCCTACGGCGCCCTGGTTTTGCCTTGATGAGTTAGACCGACTTGACCCGGCTAGAAGATACATCCATAAACCGATTGGGGAGGATGCCAGTGTGGGTATTAATGATGATAATGTGTTCTACGGAGATGATCATGAAAAAAAACGGCTCCTTTCAACGCTGGATCCGGAAAAGCATTTCGTGGAAGAATTCATTGAAGGCCGAGAACTCAACATTTCAATGATCGGCGGAAAAAAGGGACCAATCACCTTTCCGCCTGCCGAGATCATTTTTGATGAATACCCGGAGGACAAGCTGAAGATCGTCAACTACAACGCGAAATGGATCTCCGATTCCTATGAATATACCCATACTCCGCGGACATTTGATTTTCCGGATGAAGATAAGCCCATGCTGGAAGAAGCCAGAAAAGTCGCCCTCAGATGTTGGAAAGAATTCGGCCTGAAAGGATATGTGCGGGTCGATTTCCGCATTGACCAGCACAACAAACCCTTTGTCCTCGAAATAAACGGCAACCCCTGCATAACCAAAGAAGCAGGCTTCTGGTCAGCATCACAAGTTGCAGGGCTGGCATTCACCGAAGTGATCCAGGCTGTCATCGAGGATGCCCTGGACTGATTAACCTATTCCCGTTTCCACACAGGCAAGCGGCCAGGTGTATAAGGACTCTGCAGCGCATCCATCGATTGCTCTACTGCCTTGAGATCCTTTTGCACCATTTCTTTCAGAGCAGATAGCACCGGTTCAAACAATCCGGCAGCAATCTCATACTGGTCGCGCATGGTTTGCGTAAGATCGGAAGTGGATCGCCAATAACCCCACACGATGTTGTCAACCCTTTCGCTGATGGAAGGAGGCTGGTTTTCATTCCGTTTGGCAATGCTCTCGTCTCCGGTCATTGCTTTGCGTAACACCCTGTTTTGCTGTTCCACCTGATTGATCTGACTCAATAATGTACCGGTGGATGCGGTGGTGTTTTTCAGTGCATTGCGGATATGACCGATCCGGGATTCCACATCATTGGTGACCCTGATCGAAGCCTGGATGGCCTGTAGCAGCGAGGCTACCTGACGCCGGAAGGCCACAGCATCATTCATGTCGCTTGCCGGAAGGGTGGTATTGTTCAGCAGAACAGCCCGGAAAGGTTGAGATAACCCCAGGTCTGTTATCACCCCATCCACGGAAAGGGAAAGAGAGACCGTATATTTTCCCGGCATGATGAGGGTTCCGCTTTGGTTGTTGGAGAAAGGATCTCCCTCCGGGTAAGCCGGGTATACAGAAGGATACCGGAGATCCCAGGTGATCCTGTTCATGCCGGCTGATACGGGGGCTTTCAACTTCCTGATAACATCTCCTCGCTCATCAGTGATCGTAAAAAGGAGAAAGGCGGTCTGTTCTTCATCTTCCTTAATCAGGTCTTCCATGGTGGGATATCGAATGTCTTTTTTATTCTTGATATCCTCCTGCTCCACCTCCCTGCGTTTGTCTTTCCTGGATTTGATCTCATCCTTCACATAATAGGTGAAGGTGGCCGCTACCGGTGGATTCGGTGCATACCAATTAGCATGTCCCTGGGAATCTTTGCTTCCCGAAGGGATGAACATCCATGCATCTTCTACCGGAAGCAGTGCATAGTCCTTGTTCAGAGATGCTTCATCCAGCTTTCGCAAGGGAGAATAATCATCCAGGATGTAGTATCCACGGCCAAAAGTGGCGATCACCAGATCACATTCCCGTGGCTGGATCACAATATCCGGCACCTTGATGGTCGGAAGGCCGTTCTTCAACTGAATCCAGATTTTTCCTCCATCAATGGTAAAGAAAATCCCGAATTCAGTGCCGGCAAAGAGGAGATCAGGGTTGATAAAATCTTCCGCAAAGGCATGGACAGTGCCTCTCTCCGGAAGGTTCCCGGCAATGGAGATCCATGTTTTTCCTCGATCGGTTGATTTCAACAGGTAAGGTTTGAAATCGGCCTTTTTATGTGCGTCAAAGGAGGCATATACCACATTGGGATCATGGGCCGAGGCCAACAGGCAGCTGACATACGTTGTATCAGGAACACCCGGGAACCGATCGATGGTTCTCCGGGAATCGCCGGCATTTTCAGTTACCTGGATCAGGCCATCATCGGTACCTGCATAGATCAGGTTCTCCATCTTCGGAGATTCTGTCAGCGATACAATATTTCCGTAAAAAGAAGTGGAGGCATTTTTGGCCACTGCGTCCACAGACTGGATCTTGCCCATCACCTTGAGCATATTCCGGTCAATCCGGCGGGTCAGGTCGGGGCTGATCACCTTCCAGGTATTGCCCCGGTCATCGCTCCGAAAAATCTTGTTGGCCGCGAAATAGAGCCGGGTTGGTGCGTGCGGACTGATGATCAGCGGCGTATTCCAGTTCCATCGGTAAGCTTCCCCTGCAGGCGGCTGAGGCTGGATGAAGATACTCTCTCCGCTTTTCTTGTCATACCTCACCAGCCATCCGTACTGCGCTTGTGCATAAACGATATCCGGATTCGTCGGATCAACGGCCGACTCATAGCCATCCCCGCCGTTGGTCACAAACCAGTCGTCATTCACAATGCCCATCTCCGAAGTGGTTCGGGATGGCCCTCCATGGCTGTTATTATCCTGTGTTCCACCATAAAAATAATAAAAGGGGAGGCTGTTGTCAACATTCACCCGGTAATATTGGGTGACGGGGAGGTTGTCATAAAACCGCCAGGCCTATCCTTCCCACATCGCCGGAAGGGAGTCCGTTGCTCAACTTCTGCCATGTTGATCCAGCATCGGTAGATTTGTAAATGGCCGCTTCGGGACCTCCGTTGATCAGCGTAAAGACATGCCTTCGACGTTGGTAAGCTGAAGCGTACAGGACATCAGGGTTTCGAGGGTCCATGACAACATCGTTGATCCCTGTATGCTCACTGATATGGAGGATCTTGTTCCAGGTCTTTCCCCCATCGGTTGATTTATAAAGACCCCGGTCACCACCAGGTCCCCAAAGCGGGCCCTGGGCCGCCACATATATGTGCGAGTTTCTTGGATCCAGAATGATTCTGCCAATATGTTCTGATTGCTTTAATCCCATGTGGGTGAATGATTTACCGTCATCCTCTGATTTGTAAACACCATCTCCATATCCCACCGACCGCTGGCTGTTAAATTCTCCCGTCCCAACCCAGATCACATGCCGGTTATTCGGATCAATCTCAACATCAGCAATTGAATAGGATCCATAAGAATCGAAGATAGGTTCCCAGGTTGTCCCGTGGTTCATGGTCTTCCAAACATTTCCGATGGCCACCGCAACATAGATAAGATCCCTGTTTTCAGGATCGACCGCGAAATCGGCGATCCTTCCGGATGCGAAAGCGGGACCAATGCTTCGCCATTTTAACCCCTTAAGAATGGACGCTTTTAAGAGGGTATCCTTTGTTTCTGTTTTCCCCGTTTTGGACTTCTGTGCCCATACTTCCGGGCAGGATAATACTGTAACAGCAAGAATTATCGCCACGAGGGTATGTTTTTTCATGATTCTTTGGATTATGGTTTCAAAATTTTATTGATCTCTTTTGAATTGGGCCGGATGATGCCTTTTTCCGTAATAATGGAGGTGATATATGGGGCAGGGGTAACATCGAAAGCCGGATTGAACGCCTCCGAACCGGGAGAGCAGGTGAGGATCGTATCTTGTTTCCCGTTCTTTGATATCCCATGGGTGTACAGAACCTCATCCTGGCTTCTTTCTTCTATCACGATCTCATCACCTGAGCCACATGTTAAATCAAATGTTGAAGTCGGCGCAGCTACATAGAAAGGGATACCGAACTCCCGTGCAGCAATGGCTTTTTCGAGGGTTCCGATCTTGTTGGCTACATCCCCGTTTGCCGCGATCCGGTCAGCGCCCACGATCATCAGGTCTACCATGCCTTTCTTCATGATCCATGCGCCGGCATTATCCGGGATGATCTTGTGGGGTATGCCCTGGTTCCGAAGTTCCCAGGCTGTAAGTCTGGCTCCCTGGCTGCGGGGTCGGGTTTCATCGACCCAGACAAATACTGTTTTCCCTTCTTCCTGTGCAGTATAAACAGGTGACAGGGCAGTGCCATAATCGACAAAAGCAAGCCAACCGGCGTTACAGTGGGTTTCGATACGGCTTCCATCTTTGATCAGCCGATTTCCCAGACGACCAATTTTTCTGGAAGCATCTGCATCTTCATCTGCAACGGCCTGAGCCTCCATCAATGCTTTGGTGGTGTGCCGGGTACCGGCTTTAAACACCCTTTCCACAGCATAGAACAGGTTTCGTGCTGTCGGGCGGGTGGAGATGATCTCCTGAAAGGCCTTGTCAACGAATGATTTAACACTCCCGGGAGAGGCCATTTGAAAAGCCTGCGCCATGGCAAAGCCGGCTGCCGCACCAATGGCGCCGGCGCCCCTGACGGTCATCTCCCGGATGGCCCGGCAACTGGTCAGGTAATCATCCGATCTGAAAATTTTAAATTCAAAGGGGAGCAGGTTTTGATCGATCATATAAACCGACCTGCCATCCATCCAGATGGTCCGGTAATCCTTCCCGCTTACCTTCATCTCATGGGATCCTGAAAATCATCCCGATACGGGCGTAAGAAAGATTGAATCCCAGTTCAGCGTTGAGTCCAACCGATTTGTTGAAAAACCAGGAAGCGCCGGCAAAAACGGCTGTTCTCATCTGTATTTAGATTTTTGAAGGTTATAGAATTTTGAATCCCAGGCTGATCACCCAGATATTTCCTTTGGTATCAAAGGAATAGTTATCAACTTTCTTGATGATCTTGTTCAATCCAAACTGATACCTGATATCAAGCGTCATGAAAAGGACATCAGCACCAAGTCCAACCTGGGCACCCCAGTTCACGCCGTTGATATCGCCGGTCTCGACAGGTCCTGCCTGATCCTTGAACAGTTCTTCGATCTTTTTATGCAACACAAACGAGGCAACCGGACCGGCCATCAGGCGGATGTTCGCAACCTTCGGACTGAACACCTTATATCCTACCAACACCGGTACATCAATGGTTCCATATTTGATCTTTTGTTCCCATTTCAGGTCTGCGTCGTTCTTAAAAACGCTGCCATGGCTGGCATAATAGAGTTCCGGCTGGATATACAGCTTCCCGCCAATCCGGAGAAATAATCCGAGGTGAAAGCCCGTTTTCATCTGAGCCTTCACGGAATCCACATTGGAGGTAAGTTTGGAGAGGTTCATCCCGATTTTCGGACCAAAATCCAATTGTCCGAAGGAGAAATGGCCAAGGATCAGAAAGATCCCGGTAATTAGCAAAAATGATCTTGTTTTCATAAGGTTGATGTTAAATTGATCTGCAAATTAAAGTTATTTGATAAAATCGAAACCGGTAAAGGGAATCAGGGCAGCAGGGATCCGGATCCCCTCCGCCGTTTGGTTATCTTCAAGCAAGGCGGCCACGATCCTTGGCAATGCCAGGGCGCTGCCATTCAGGGTATGAGCCAGGGCAGTTTTCCCGGTTTCATCCTTGAATCGAAGCTTCATCCGGTTCGACTGGAATGTTTCGAAATTCGAAACGGAACTTACCTCCAGCCATTTTTGCTGACCGGCAGCAAAGACTTCCATGTCATAGGTCATGGCAGAAGCGAAACTGATATCTCCCCCGCAAAGCTTTACGACCCGATAGGGCAGTTCAAGCTTTTCAAGCAGTCCGGTGACGTATTGCACCATCTCTTCCAGGGTCCGGTAGGAATACTCCGGGCGGGTAATCTGGACAATTTCCACCTTATCGAATTGGTGAAGCCTGTTCAATCCCCTGACGTCTTTCCCGTAGGAACCGGCCTCGCGCCGGAAACACGCGGAATAGGCTACATTTTTTACCGGAAGATCATCGACCTTTAAAATCTGGTCACGGTAGAGGTTGGTGACAGGTACTTCGGCTGTGGGTATCAGGTAGAGATCATCCAGTTGTACATAATACATCTGGGCGTCTTTGTCAGGAAGTTGCCCGGTTCCGAAAGCTGAGGCTTCATTCACCAGGTATGGCGGTTGAATTTCCTGGTAACCGGCTGCCAGTGCCTGATCGAGGAAAAAGTTGATAAGGGCGCGCTGCAGCCGGGCCCCCTGTTTCTTATATACCGGGAAACCGGCGCCTGTGATCTTGCTCCCAAGGCCGAAATCGATCAGATCATACCTGGCAGAGAGATCCCAATGGGGAAGTGGAGCGGCCTCCTTCGTAAAAACTTCGCCGGAAGAGCGGATAATCTCATTATCTTCTGCCGTCCTGCCCGGTTTGATGGAGGAGTGAGGCACATTCGGCAAGGCGACCAGCAAGGCGTCGAGTTCTTCCTTCAGCCGGTCAAACTCCGATGACAACTCTTTGGCAACATTTTTCAGGTTGGCGCTTTTTTCCTTCAGGAGGTCGGCATCTGCCGCTTTTCCCTGCTTGAATATGATCCCGATCTCTTTGGCGATGGCATTGGATTGTGACAGGTTGTCGTCAAGCTTCTTCTGGGCGGTTTTTTTTCTGTCATCCAAATCCAATATCTGGTGGATGGTTGCGATGGCATCAATATGCTTGATGGCCAGCCGTTGGATGACCTGTTCGGGGTTTTCTCTTATTTGTGAAAGTGTTATCATGATTAGGGAACAATCGGAAAAGGTAAAGGTTGATTTGTTCCGGCAAAAATAAAAAAATCCCCTGATCCGGGTGGAACAGGAGATTGTTTTACAGGTTTTCTACCTTGTGCGCGTTAATTGGAAGTATCAGGCTCTGTTTGGATGGGCGTAACGGAAACATAAGACCTGTCCTGTCTTTTTTTCCTGAAATCAACGACCCCGTCAACCAGTGCAAAAAGGGTATGGTCTTTTCCAATGCCAACATTATCACCAGGATTGTGAACGGTACCCCGTTGACGCAGAATGATATTCCCGGCCTTGGCAAATTGTCCGCCATAAATTTTCACACCCAGCCTTTTGCTGTGCGATTCTCTACCATTGCTTGAGCTGCCTGCTCCTTTTTTGTGTGCCATAACTTACTCTTTATTATAAGTATAGAAACGATCAAGCCTGGGGCTCGGTGGTCTCTTCATCTTTTTTTGCTTTTGCCTTTCTGGTTTTGGCTTTGGCCTCTCCACCGGTCAGGATATTTTCAATGCGGATCTTGCTGAAATATTGCCGGTGACCGGTTTCCTTCTGGAATCCCTTTCTCCTTTTTTTCTTGAAAACCGTTACTTTATCACCTTTCACGTGATCGAGTACAAGCGCGCTGACCTTCACACCGTCAACGAAAGGTTTTCCGACAGAGGTCTTGCCATCATCATCCAGTAATAAAACATGGTCAAACTCCACGTGTGTGTCAACCGCTTCTTCCAGGCGATGCACAAAGATCTCTGCATTCTTTTCCACTTTGAACTGCTGTCCGCAGATATCAACAATTGCAAACATATGAGGGTTTTTGAGGGCGCAAAAGTAATAAAAAATTCAATATGCAAATGATAATGAAGAAATTTTGTTCTATTACCTTTTATGTAATGGAAGAAGTTATATCTTTGCACCTTCAAACTGATCTGAAGTCTTAAAAGTTGATGAAACATCGCACCATTATTGCTTTCTGCGTACTTGTTACCCTGCTGGTTATCCATTCTTCCTGCAAAACAACTTATCCCCAGGCAAAGATCATCCCTGGCAAATGGAAATCCGAAAAAGTGGAGATACTCCCAAATCCTGATGCCACACTCCCCAGAGAAGCTGACCGGATGATTGAGTATGAGAAACGTGCCACACTTGAACTTCTTGAAGGAGGTACTGCCTATAAGCATTTTGGAACCAATTCGATTCAGGGCAAATGGAAACTGAAAGGAAAGGGTACCAAACTGATCGCCACCGACGAAAAATCGGGCAAAGTAATGACCTATTTTATTATAAAATTATCTGATAACGAGGCTGTTATTGAACAACGGTACCCATTTGGAAAAATTAAAGTCACCTACATAAGAATTACCGAATAACAAAGAATGTAACTTAATGCATCAAATCCCGTAAAAACAAACGATTTTTTAGTAACATCCTGCAAATGAATCCTTTTTAATATATACATTTCATAATTGTTCAACTAATTTTTTTATTCACCAAATCAACAAAATCATGAAACAACTTTTCAGATTTCTCCAGGTTCTAGTCCTGGTCCTGTTGTGGGGCGGAGCTTCAGCACAATACTGTACGCCCACCTATTCAACAGGCTGTACTTACGGTGATGGTTTGACGCTGTTCCAACTGAACACGATCAACCAAACCATCCCCTGTAGTGGCACTCCGGCCTGGTATCATGACTACACGGCTGTAACAACAACCCTCGTGCAGGGTACGAATTACAATCTGACCATGACTGCCGGTTATTCCAGTACGTATGTAACCATTTGGATCGATTACAACAACAACAACGCTTTCGATGCAAATGAGGTTGTGCTAAATGGCTATAATTGTGTAAATGCCAATGTGCCCTACACAACTACTATCAATCTCCCTACTACTACCCAGACCGGTTCTCACCGGATGAGGTACCGTACGAATTGGTTGAGTGCACCCACAGGGCCTTGTACAACCATGACCTATGGTAACTCCTGTGATTTCACCGTTGTTGTTCAAGCTCCCGCCATTGGTAACCTTACCGGTACGGTTAGAAACAGCTACAACAACAATCCGATCGCCAATGCTACCGTCTCCGTCAGCAATAAGGTCGGCACAACCAACGCCAGTGGCGTTTACACCATTACAGGCATCGGTATTGGAACCTACACGGCTACCTGTACTGCTACCAACTTCCTGCCCGGTTCTGCTTCAGTGACGATCAGTACCAACCAAACCACTACCCAGAACTTCTTCCTTGATCCCATGCCGGCATTTTTATCCGGTATTGTCACCAATGCTTCGACAGGCGCACCTGTTACTGGCGCTGCCGTAACCGTGAATGGAAAAACGACTTATTCGCTTGAAGGTGGTACCTATTCGTTGAATGTTTTCCCATTTGGAAACTTCCCTGTTACTGCTGTAAAACCTGGTTTTGAAAACTATACCACGGCTCCGACAACGATCAATTTCCAACAGGGACAAACGTATGAGCAAAATATCGAATTACAGGAAGCCGCCAATCCTCCGGGACCTGTCACGGCTGTTTTGAACGGCACACAGACCGCTGTAACCGTTAGCTGGGTAGCTCCTACCGGCTCGTATGAGATCATTTATGATGACGGTGTGGCTGAAAACT
>VGGL01000050.1 GCA_016868575.1 Bacteroidota bacterium | reverse complement strand
TGCTCGCTGGAACGCGTCAAGATCTTTCGATTCTGATGAATAGACACCGGAAATAGAGCGGATCACCGCTTTATATCTTCCGAAAACCTTTTCCAGGGCAAGCGATATCTCACCCAGTGAGGCCCGATTTCTGGCGGCGTCGATAGCCAGTGACAGCAGGTTGCCTTCACCCGTACGGGCTGCTGCTGTCAGCGCATCCAGGGCTGCTTCCACGACTGCCTGGTCCCGTTCGGCGCGGAGCTGCTGCAGGCGACGGATCTGTGATTCGCGAACGGCAGTATTATCAACTTCAAGGGTCTCGATCGGGCTCTCCTTCTCGAGCCGGTAAACGTTAACCCCCACGATCTTGTCTTTGCCAGCATCGATACGAGCCTGTTTCCGGGCTGCCGCCTCTTCGATGCGCATCTTGGGGATCCCGGTTTCAATGGCTTTGGCCATTCCTCCCAGCTCTTCCACTTCACAGATCAACTGCCAGGCTTTGTGGGCAATCTCATGGGTGAGGTTTTCAACATAATAGGATCCTGCCCAGGGATCAACTACCCGGCAGATCTGGGTCTCCTCCTGGAGATAAAGCTGAGTATTGCGTGATATCCGTGCGGAAAAGTCAGTGGGTAAAGCGATGGCTTCATCCAGCGAGTTGGTATGCAGAGATTGTGTGTGTCCCAGCGCTGCGGCAAGGGCTTCCACGCAAGTCCGGGTGACGTTGTTGAAAGGATCTTGCTCCGTCAGGCTCCATCCGGATGTCTGGGTATGCGTACGCAACGCCATCGACTTGGGATTCTTGGGGTTGAAACCCTTCACGATCTTGGCCCAAAGCATTCGAGCGGCACGCATCTTGGCAATCTCCATGAAATGATTCATTCCGCTGCCCCAGAAAAAGGAAAGTCGGGGAGCAAAGGTGTCGATGTCCATCCCTGCGGCAACGCCGGTGCGCAGGTATTCCAATCCATCAGCAAGGGTATAAGCGAGCTCGATATCGGCGGTGGCGCCGGCTTCCTGCATATGGTATCCGCTGATGCTGATGGAGTTGAACTTCGGCATGTTCTTCGAGCAGAACTCAAAAATGTCGGCGATGATCTTCATCGAGGGGATGGGCGGGTAGATGTATGTGTTCCGCACCATGAATTCTTTCAGGATATCATTCTGGATGGTGCCGCTGAGCTTATCCATGCCAACCCCCTGCTCTTCAGCAGCCAGGATGTAGAAAGCCATGATCGGCAGCACGGCGCCATTCATGGTCATCGATACCGACATCTTATCCAGCGGAATGTTGTCGAACAAGATCTTCATGTCGAGGATCGAGTCGATGGCAACGCCTGCTTTGCCAACGTCTCCAAGAACCCTATCATGGTCGGAGTCATACCCCCGGTGGGTAGCCAGGTCGAAAGCTACCGAAAGTCCCATCTGTCCGGCTGCCAGGTTACGCCGGTAAAAAGCGTTAGACTCTTCAGCGGTGGAGAAGCCGGCATACTGGCGGATCGTCCAGGGTTTCATGACATACATGGAGGCATAGGGACCACGCAGAAACGGCGGGATCCCGGCGGCGTAATTCAAATGCTCTAAGTGTTGCATATCTGTGTTACCATAAACCGGTTTCAGGATAATCTGCTCGGCCGTCAGCCAGCTTTTGCCAGTGCCATGTTGTTTTTCCCATTCATCGAAAGGAATATCCCGGCCGGGTTTTGAACGGATGTCGATCTTCGAAAAATCGGGTCTCATATCTTGTGGTTGATGTTATCTGTATAGAATGAAATTACCTCGTAACGCCCAGTTGGTGATTGAATCTGTCAAGGGTCTCCAGCAGGTTGCTGCGTACGTGGATGAAATCATCGATGCCTGCTTGTTTCAGCATCTCGAGGTGTTCTTTCGGGTTACCGGCAATCAGCAAGGGCATGGTAGGCGCTTTTTCCTTTAACCCTTTTGCGATCTCTGGCGCCAGGGTCGGGTATTCCTCATCCGAGCTGCAGATCACCACGATCTCGGCACCTGATTCAAGGGCTGCTTTCACCCCGTCAGCCATAATCGTAAAACCGGGTGTATCAATGACATCATAGCCGGCGCATCCGAAGAAGTTGCTGATAAAGGTGGAGCGGGCCCTGCGCATGGCCAGGTTGCCTGTCGTAAACAGGAAGACCGAGGGACGTTTATGCCCTTCGTGTACATACTTTTCCGTAGCCAACCGCAGGATGTCGAAAGCCGCTGTTCCACGGGTTAATCTGAGCGGGATGACCGGTGGGTGCTTAGGTTCAAGTTCAGGTTCAAGTTCAAGTTCAAGTTCAGGGGCAGGTTTTTTGAGGGCTTCGGTGAGTTCTTCCTGCAGGTTTGGGTACTGATTGATGCCGATGAAGGTCATCTTGCGCTGGGTGATATCATTTTCCTTGCTGGCAGCTGCTGCATGGATGGCTTCCTGGATTTTTCCTGATTTCACCATGTTCAGGAATCCGTCTCCTTTTTCGATCTCCAGGAAGAGGTTCCAGGCATGGGAGGCGATGACATCTGTGAGGTGTTCGATGTAATAGGAGCCAGCTGCAGGATCAACGATCTTGTCGAGGTAGGCCTCTTCTTTCAGCACATTTTGCTGGTTGCGAGCCACACGCCGGGAGAAGTCTTCGGGTTCCTTGTAAGTGATATCGAATGGCAGCACATTGAGTGAATCGGCGCCGCCCAGGATTGCCGACATGGCCTCCGTGGTGGTGCGGAGCATGTTGACATAAGGATCGGGTAACGTCTTATTCCAGGTGGTGTTCATCGCATGGATGAACATCGCTGCTGAAATATCAGGTTTCACGCCATATGCTTCAGCAACTTTCGACCAGAGCAGGCGTGCAGCCCGGAATTTGGCGATCTCCATGAAATAGTTGCCACTTATTGCAAAGGAGAAAATCATCCTTTTGAAAATATCTTCAGCAGGAATTCCGGCAGTGGTCAAATTGGCCAGGTATTCATTCCCGGCTGAAAGGGCGTACCCGAGTTCCTGAACAATGGTGGCGCCGGCATCTGCAAAATAGTGTGCATTGACCGTCAGGGTGCGATAGGCAGGGGCATGTTTTTTGGCCATTCTGATGAGTTCTGCTCCTTCTACCAGGTTGGCTTCCCATGTTTGGTAGAAAGTCCCTTTCAACAAAAGATAGGAGAGGGGGTCGAAATTCAGGGAACCCTGCAGGTTTTTGGGAGAGACTTCCATTTCTTTTGCCATAGAGAGCAGCAGTTTGAAAGCCCCGGGGAAGGATGTGGCAGCCATAAAGCTGATCCGTTGTTTTTCAGGGTCAATTCCTTCCAGCAGCTTTTTCAGGTCTGCCGTTGTCCGGATGTTTTTAACATTCAATCCGACTTCCTGTGCGCCATTTTTGATGGCATCGCAGGCCCAGGTATTGGCTTTGGTGATGTCGCTGGTTTCAATATCCTGCCGGATGATCCAGGTGTTCTGGTCTTTCCGTGTGCCGCGAACAAAAGGAGATTCAGCGGGGTTGGCAGCCAAATAGGGGAGATCGTTCAGGTCTTCAGCCCGGTAGTAAGGCTTCACACGGAATCCTTCAGCAGTTTGCCAAACCGGTTTTTTATCGTAGTCTCCGCCTTTAAGTTCTTCGCGGATCTTCTCTTCCCATCCTGAAGTTGGAATTGCAGGAAAATCCGTGAACAGAGCAGGTTGTTCATCCATGGTTTTTCTGGATTTATTTTGGAGGGCAAAGGTACAATTTTCTCAGCGGTTAGAGGTCAGTACATCGCACTGCACAGTTCGGACTTGGGTTTCACATTTTGAATTATCGGATTTGCCTGCAAGGTTTCACGAAAAGCATATGGAGAATAAAAAAACTTTGTCATTTTATATTACCTTTGCCTATGGATTTGGATTAAGCTATATTAACTTAATCCATCTCTTTTCCACTATGATGGTGAGTGTTTTTGGATTTGCCTTTTGGGACAGAAAACTATCTTTATGAAGCTCCTCCTCGCCGGCGCCAGTGGATTTATTGGCCAACACTTGTCTCTACCATTTTCCGTCTCGGACCGGGTGGCAAGGTTGGGAGCGGACAACCACCGTTTCCCTGGATTCATATGGATGATTTGCTGAATGCTTTCCTGCTGGCAATGAATAATCAGCAGATGAGCGGTGTCTATAACCTGGTGGCTCCTGAAATGACCACCAACCTGGAGTTTACCAGGGCTTTTGCCAGGGTATTGAAACGGCCTGCTTTTCTTTCCTTGCCTGGATGGGTATTAGAAATCGTATTTGGAGAAAGCAGTGTGGCGCTGACGGAGGGACAAAAGGTTCTGCCTGAAAGGCTGCTGAATGCCGGATTCAAGTTTGCTTTTCCGGATATTCAATCTGCATGGAAGGATTTGTTTTCTTCCCATCGATGAAATTAGTGATATTCAATTTACCACAAAGACGCTAAGACGCTAAGACAATTTGTGCCTTTATGTCTTAGTGGTAAAAAAGCTATCTGAGGGTCATCTCATCGATCAGTCGACGCGCCCCCGCATATTTATCGATGATGAACAGGCAGTAACGGATGTCCAGGGTGATGTTGCGGCACATGTCGGGATCATAAGCTAAATCGCTCATCGTCCCCTCCCAGTTGCGATCGAAGTTCAGGCCAATCAGTTCTCCGTTGGCATTGATCACGGGGCTTCCGGAATTTCCGCCGGTAGTGTGATTGGAAGCGGTGAAGCAGGTATGCAGCGTGCCGTCCCGATCGGCGTAAAGACCAAAGTCTCTGCGTTCGTACAACTCCTTTAACCGGGCGTCAACCTTGTAGTCCACGATGGTGGTGTCTTCCTTTTCCATCATCCCGGCGAGGGTGGTAAAGTAGGTGTAATGAACAGCATCGCGGGGAAAATAATCATCCACTTTGCCATAAGCTACGCGAAGGGTGGAATTGGCATCCGGATAGAACCGATTTCCAGGGTGCATTTCCCGTTGAGCCTTGATGTAAATACGTTGCAAGCTGTCGAGCTTCCGTTCGATGGGGATCATGGAGGCTTTCACCTTGGACTGGTGTTCCCCGATGACGGCCTGGGACAGTTTGTATGCTTCATCCCGGATGATCTTCTTGTGGTCTTTAGGCTGGTATTTTTCAAGCAGGCTGATCACTGCAGTTGAGTCTGTTAAAAACGTTTTGCTGAAGAAATGCCGGGTATACTTTTCAGGGTCACCTTCAAAGGTTGTTCTGAACGGTTCAAGGAATGGTGGACGATAGGTCTCTCCGGCATATTGGCCGGTCATTCGGAACATGGCCGTCATGAGTTGCCGGTCGATGGCTGCCTGGTAATCTTTATAGAACAAACGCCAGCTACGGATCAGTGCTTTTTTCAGCAGGCCGATCTTTTCAGTGTCCACAATTTGTTTCTGACTCTCGGTAGCCAGCTCCTTCAACTGGCCTGCCTGCCTGATCAGTTCTACCCCAAGAATAGCCTCAGTTAGATATACCTCCTTCACCTTGAGGGGGGCATATTGTTCGTACAACCTGGAAAAGGCAGGCAGGATGTTGCCGTATTTGTCTTGCCGTTCTTTGTTTTCTGTCGCCCACCTGGTGAAGGTTTCTTCTTCAGCAAGTTTTGTCCGGATCGCATCGAGTCTGCGGATACCACGGCTTTCTCCGATCATTTTTTTCCAGTAGTTGGCGATCGATGCGCGTTTGTCAGCATACTGTATCCTGATGAGCCTTGATTGCTCCATCTCTTGTTTGATGATCTCCAATTTCTTTTCCCTGATCCTGATGCGGACCGGGTTTTCTTCTTCCACAATCAACCGGATGGCGCTGGCAGGCAAGTATTCCCGGGTGGTGCCAGGGTAACCGAAGACAAGGGTAAAGTCACCTTCACGAACGCCTTGGAGCGAGACCGGAAAATAATGTTGTGGTTTATAGGGGACGTTGGTTTCTGCGTAGGGTGCCGGTTCATTCTGCTCATTCGCATAAATACGAAAAACCGAGAAGTCACAGGTATGCCTGGGCCACATCCAGTTGTCGGTGTCCCCTCCGAAATTGCCGATCGACACCGGTGGCGCGCCCACCATCCGGATGTCCCTGAAAATCCGGTAGGTCATTTGATAATACTCATTCCCACCGTAAAAAGAGCGGATCTGTACCTCGTACTTCCCATTTTCAGAACGTTCTTTCCGCATCCGTCCAATGATGCTCTCAATCCGCTGCCTGCGATCCAGTTCGTTGATGTTCAGTGGAATACTATCAAGCACGGCTCGCGTCACATCCTCAATCTTAACCAGTAATGCGACGGTCAACCCCGGATTGGGCAGTTCATCTTCCCTTTCCATAGCCCAGAAACCATGGGCAAGATAGTCGTGTTCCAGACTGCTGTGATCTTGTATCGATCCGAACCCACAGTGGTGATTGGTGAGCAGAAGTCCTTCCGCTGAAACGATGACCCCCGTACATCCACCGCCAAACCTGACAATGCCGTCTTTCATGCCGGAGTGGTTGATGCTGTAGATATCTTCTGCCGTCAACCTGAATCCCATCTCCTGCATCTGCGACTCGTTGTACAACGCCAATAGATGAGGCAGCCACATGCCTTCTTCGGCTTTAATGTCAGGGATCACGAGGATTTTAATAATGAAGAGGAGACTAATGAGTTTTTTCATTATTCAGTTGAAATTTCAGGTAACAAATGGTTTTTCCTTGTTCGAGGAAGATGTTTTCATAATAGGTCCGAATCTTTGGGGCATCTCCATCCATGCTGTTTCTGTAGAGGTCATGGGTAGAGAAGATCAGCCGATGACCTTCCGCCTGGATCATCTCCAGCGTATAATTGAAAAGGTCGGCATTGTCGGTTTTCAGGTGGATCAATCCATCCGGTTTCAGCACGAGCCGGTATTTTTCCAAGAAGTCGGGATGGGTAAGCCGCTTGCTCTCCTTTTTGATCTGCGGGTCGGGAAAGGTGATCCACATCTCACTGACCTCTTCTTTTTCGAAAAAATGGTTGATGAACTGGATCTGGCAACGGATGAATGCGACATTCCGAAGGCCTTGATCCAGGGCAGTTTTACATCCCCGCCAGAGACGTGCTCCTTTGATATCGAGTCCAATAAAGTTTTTCTCCGGGTAATGGGTTGACAATCCGATGGTATATTCTCCTTTTCCACATCCAATCTCCAGGATGAGGGGATGTTCATTGTTGAACCAGTCGGCATGCCACTGTCCTTTATATGGAAATCCTTCCTCGCGGAGGCGTTTGTATGAGTACTGGAATAGGTTTGGGAAGGAGAGGTTTTCCTTGAATCTGCGGAGTTTCTTTTTGGGCACTTTGCAACCGGTTATCTCGATAATATCCAGGCCTGGGGGAATTCCCCGGTGCGTAGTTTTTGGAGTGCCACGGCAGCATCTTCCATGTTGGCATAACCTGCTATTCCGATCCGGGTCAGACCGTTTTTAGTCTCGTCAATGACGCGTGGACGGTAACCTCTGCGGGTCAGGTCGGCCAACAGGTTATCAGCATTTTCCCTGATCCGGAAGGCGCCAACCATAATGATGTATTTGTTATCCAATGAGGTTTCCTGAAGTTGCTGATCCTCGGCCGGTTGGCAATTAGCTGTCGCGGGTGTGATTGCCTGTGCAGGTTGAGGGATATCTGAAATAGAAGCCGGTTCAAAGGTTCCAGGGCCCCATGCATGGAGAACAAGTCCTGCATGGTTGTTCATGATTGTGGATAGTGGTAGTGCTTCATTATCTCCCTTGATGAATCCTTCGATGGGCTTGCTCAGGGGTTTGAAAGAGCCAATGATGTCAGCCCGGTAGGAATCGGCATGCTTGTATCCATTGTAGTAGACAAATGCCATACCCGCTGCTATAGTCACAGGTAGAAGGAGAATGGCCGCTTTTTTCATGACTTCCCGAATGACATAAGCATCGACTGGCTTGCGTACAGACGTTCTTATGTCAACCGGAAGGGCAGTAAACGCAGGCAATCCATACGACTCGGACAGGTAATTAACTTGCCGGCCGGGTTCAAAACGGTAAAGACCTTCGGAATTCCGGGAGATGCTACCAATGCCTTCAAACACCACCGTGCTCCGTTGATCAAGTTCACTGAAGATCTCTTCCAAAAACTTCCCAATGGAGATCATGGCCTCTTCGTAACTGATGTTTTCCTTCTTCCCGATGAATCCGGCAAGCACACCATCATTGCGGGTGAGCTGTGGGTTGAAGAGAATATCCTTGGAAGGGGGCTGGAAAAGATGTTGCTTTGAATGGATCCGGGCCGGGGCATAATTGGTGATAAAACCTCCAAAACCCGGGATGATCACGCAATCGTAATCATACAGCAATTCACCAATATACTGCGGAATGTTCATCATGTTTGTTCTTTCACTTACAAGCAGCTAAGATAGTAACAATAGAAGTAACGGGGGCACCATTGTTCATATTTTCTCATAAATCAGATCAGAACTTCCCCAAAAAAGGGAAGAGAAGGGGAGGGGTCATCACACCAACCCATGCAGTTGGGCATTGATCTTTTCGATCACCTCTTCCATGTCCTCAGGCTTTTCCTCAAAGTTCTTGTTGTCCACATCCACGATCAGCAACTTCCCGATAGTATATTGGGATATCCATGACTCGTACCTGTCGTTTAGCCCTTTCAGGTAGTCGATCCGTATGGCCGTTTCATATTCCCGGCCTCTTTTCTGGATTTGTCTGACAAGGGTGGGAACACTTGCCCGCAGGTATATCAACAGATCGGGAGGCTGGATGAAGGAAGCCATGAGATCAAACAGGGAGCGGTAGTTCTCATAATCACGGGTGGTCATCAGATTCATGTCGTGCAGGTTGGGAGCAAAAATGTTGGCATCCTCATAGATGGTACGATCCTGAATAACTGCCTTGCCGCTTTTTCTGATCTCCACAATCTGCCTGAACCGACTGTTGAGAAAATAGATCTGCAGGTTGAATGACCACCGCTGCATGTCTTCGTAAAAACTATGCAGGTAAGGATTGGTGTCGACATCCTCAAAGTGCGTTTGCCATTTGAAATGTTTGGCAAGCAAGCGGGTCAATGTCGTTTTACCCGATCCGATATTTCCTGAAACTGCGATGTGCATGGTAATGATGCATTAATGTGTTGGGTTGTTTTCTGTATTGATTAGGATTTCTTCCAGTATCTTTCGGTCATTGGAGAGACGTGGTACCTTGTTTTGCCCGCCGAGTTTCCCCTTCATTTTCAGCCAATTGTAGAATGTTCCGGAAGGGACAATATGAACAATGGGCGGCTGTAGGATCATGTCCTTGTATCTTTTGGCTTCGTAGTCTGAGTTGAGTGACTGCAGTTGATGATCGAGGATACTGCAGAACACTTCCGGGTCATCCGGGGGTTTATGGAATTCGATGATCCATTCATGGGCGCCATTCTTCTCATTTTGAAAGAAACGGGGAGCTGCTGTGTAGTCATTGACTTTCACGTGGGTGCGGCGACAAGCTTCCGCGATGGCTTTATCGGCATTGTCGATGATCAGCTCTTCCCCAAAGACATTGATGAATTGCCGGGTCCGTCCGGTGATCCTGATCCTGAATGGATGCAACGAAGTAAACTCAACCGTATCTCCGATCATGTAACGCCAAAGCCCCGAGTTGGTAGTTATGACCATGGCATAGTTCACCCCTTTCTGCACTTCCCCGAGGAGATAGGCTTTGGGTTGGTCTGAATGGGCTTCGGTTGCAGGGATGAACTCATAGAAGATGCCATAGTCGAGCATCAGCAGTAACTCATCCGAGTCTGTCTGATCCTGGATGCCAAAAAATCCTTCGGATGCGTTGTAGGTTTCCATGAATTGAACGCGGCTTGCCGGGAATAGGTCACGGAACTGCTCCCGGTAAGGTCTGAAGCTGACACCGCCGTGAAAGAAGACCTCGAAATTCGGCCAGACTTCATCAATGTTTTTCCGGCCACTGATCTCCAGGATTTTTTTCAACAGCAGGAGGGTCCATGAGGGAACACCACTGATGCTGGTCACATCGTGAACCATGGTCGCTTCAGCCATCTTGCATATCTTGTCTTCCCATTCATCCATCAGCGCAATCGAAAGGTCAGGTGTTCGCCTCAACTCAGCCCAGAACGGCAGGTTCTGAATGATGATAGCCGAAAGATCACCCGTGTAATACGATTCATTGTTGATCTCCTGCATGCTGTGTGTTCCGCCCATGGCAATGCTCTTCCCATGGAAGATCAATGTTTCCGGATGGTTATTGCAGTAGATTGACAGGAGGTCTTTGCCCCCTTTGAAGTGACATTCTTCCAGGGTCTCCTGGCTGACCGGAATGAATTTGCTCCGGTCCCCGGTTGTCCCGGAAGATTTTGCATACCACCTGATCTCACCATTCCAGAGAACATTTTGCTCTCCGTCCCGCAACCGGTCAATGTAAGGCTTCAACGACTCGTATTCATGGATGGGTATCCGTTGCTGGAATTGCCCGGTAGAATTAATATCCCGGAACCCGTATTCCGTGCCGATGGCGGTATTCCGGCCTGATTCAATGAGTTTTCTAAACCATTCCTGCTGCACTTCCAGCGGGTATTTCATAAAAAGCTCAATCTGATGAACCCTCTTCTTCATCAGCCAGGAAATGATGGCATTGATAATCGGCATATCGACACGGGAGAATCAAGTCCAAAAATACAACATTCATGACAATTTGCGATCATTTTCTTTTTTTCTGATCATTCATTCCGTTTCCTCCGGAACCTAATAAAAACATATAAATATTATTGTACTTTTGCACCGCAAAACCTGAAACCCAATGATTTCCTGACCGGATCATTCTAAAAATCATTACAGATATCATCCAAACAACAAAAACTATGAAAATTCTGGTATTAAATTGCGGCAGTTCTTCCATCAAGTACCAGCTGATGGATGTGATTGATGGAACATCAAACCTGCTGGCAAAAGGATTGCTTGACCGGATTGGACTGGAAAACGGGATTCTTAACCACCAGGCTACAGGACAGGAAAAAATAAAATGTACCGTTGACATCCCGGATCATCAGACAGGTATCAACATTATGCTCACACGCCTGAAAGATCCGGTAGGCGGCGTGATCAAAAGTGAACAGGAGATCAAGGCTGTAGGGCACCGGGTGGCACATGGCGGCGAAAATTTCAAGGAGAGCGTACTGATCAATGAGGAGGTGAAAAAAGACATTGAGCGTTGCGGGGAACTGGCTCCATTACATAACCCTGCTCACGTGAAAGGGATCCATTCGATCGACAATATCCTGCCGCATGTCCCGCAAGTGGCCGTTTTTGACACTTCTTTCCACCAGACCATGCCGGAATATGCCTATCTGTATGCCATTCCTTATAGTCTTTATGAGAAATACAAGATCCGTCGCTATGGTTTCCACGGAACAAGTCACAAATATGTTGCGCAGAAAGCATGTGAATCGCTTGGGAAGAAGATGGAGGATCAGAAGATCATCACTTGTCACCTGGGCAATGGAGCCTCCATCGCAGCCATCAAAAATGGGAAATCGGTGGACACTTCGATGGGATTCACCCCGATTGAAGGACTGATGATGGGTACCCGTTGCGGCGACCTTGATATTGGAGCTGTCCTATACCTTGCCGAAAAAGAAGACCTCAGCATCAAACATACCAACGATCTTTTCAACAAAAAGAGCGGCATCCTGGGAGTTTCCGGAATATCTTCAGATATGCGCGATGTGGAAATAGAAGCTTATGAAAATGGTAACCACAAAGCCGCACTTGCTTTGGATATGTATGCCTACCGGGTAAAGAAATATGTTGGCGCCTATGCTGCCGCCATGGGAGGCCTGGATATGATCATCTTTACAGGCGGAATCGGTGAAAATGACTTTTCCACCAGAAAAAAATCAATGACAGGTCTCGAATTCCTTGGCATTGAGATCGATGATGAGATCAACCACAACCTCAAAGGCATGGAGGCGATCATCTCCAAACCCAACTCCAAAATCACGGTCATGGTTTATCCCACCAATGAAGAACTGGTTATTGCCATGGATACCTACAACATTGTCAAGAAGATGTGATTTTTTGGTATCTTTGTATACCGCAATTGATCAATCATCAAAAAGCGCCTCAACATGAAATCGGTTAAGTTGTTTATCGTGGAGGATGAGCTCCTGCCGGCCAATGATCTGAAGGTAAATCTGGAAGAGTTGAATTATAAGGTTCTGGGAGTGGAGTCTTCCGGGGAGAAATTTCTGGAGCGCTTAGCGGTCATGCACCGGAGCAGAAACGACATCGACATCGCCATCGTCGATATCCGGCTGGCCGGTAAAATGAGTGGTATCGAGGCCGCAAAAATCGCTTCCGAGAAATACCAATGCGGGATCATTTTCCTCACCCGCCTGAATAAAAAGAAGGTTTTTGAAACCTCTTTCCCGTTATTGAAACCCTATACCTACCTGTTTAAACCGGTTGACATAGAACAGGTGCATGCGGCGATCGAAGTGGCTTTCTATCAGCGGCACATTGAAATGGAGAACAAACGGATCATCGAAGATTTGCAGAATGAGATCCGTTACCGGAAACAGGTTGAAACGGAATTGCTGAAAAGCGAAGAGGAATTCCGGCTGGTTGCGCAAAATGTCTCTGATATCATCGCCGTTGGAAATACAGATGGAAAGTTCCTTTTTATGTCACCTTCCAGCCAACGAATCCTGGACATTGAGCCCGATGAATGCATCAATATCTCTATGTTTGAGTTGTTCCATCCCGATGAGTTCGAGATGATGGAAACGAACTGGAAAAAGATGCTGAAAGAAGGGCATGGCTACTTTCCCGATCACCGGATCAGAAAATCCGATGGATCATTCATTTGGATGGAAACCAGGGGAACGGTCTATACCCTGCCTCATCAACATGAAAAACGGGTGGTCATAGTCAGCCATGAGATCACCTCCAGACGGCAGGCAGAATATGAGAAGAGCAAACGGTATATTGAACAACTGATCGCGGAACAGAAGATCAACTTCCTGTTGAAAGAAAAACATCAAAAGGATCTGGATGAGAAAAACCGGGAACTGACAACCTCCGCCATCTATATTTCCCAGAAGAATAAAATCCTGGCGATGGTCAAGAAAGAGATCTCGCACTATCTCGAAGATGACAAATACCTGACCCAAAGAGATTTTCTGAAGATACTGAAGACCATTGACGAAAATGTGCAGTTCGACAACGACTGGAACAGCGTCAAAGTCCATTTTGAAAAGATCCACCCGACTTTCTTTGCCACCTTGAGGAAGAAGTTCAAGAACCTGACGCCGAGTGACCATAAACTGTGCGCACTCCTGAAGATGAACCTGAAGACCAAGGAAATTTCCCAAATCCTGAAGATCACGCCGGAAAGTACCGAGATTGCCCGTATCCGACTGAGGAAGAAACTAAAGCTACCCAAGGAGGTCAACCTAACCCAATTCATTGCAGGGATCTGATGAAACACCTTCTCTTGACCGACACCCGTACCGGAGTGACCGCTGAACTGATCTTTCTCCTTGTGTTTGCTTATGTGCTTTGGGCTATCCTCCTTGCCTTCCTGGCCCGGAAGAAAGAGATCGGTAGCTTCCGGCAACTGCTGATCAGTTTGTTTCTAACCCCGGTTGTTGGTACCCTGTTTTACCTGGGTTCGGGAGACCGAAAAATGGAGATATATCAGGTTACGCGCTATCAGTGTAAAAGATGCAAATATGTCTTCACGGAAGAATACACTTATTGTCCGTATTGCCAGAAGGACGGGTATGAGGTGGAGTTGGAAAAGACTTTTAAGGATATGACCTGAGGAAGGGCGCCTTGGTCCCGTCAACTCATCTGAGCCATGAGTTCATCCGTCAGTTCCAGGTTGTGAAAGACGTTCTGAACATCTTCATCTTCTTCGAAGATATCGATTAACCGAAGTACTTTTTTGGCCGCTTCCACATCCAGCTTTTCAGTGGTTTTTGGAATCCGCTGCAAGTTAGCGCTTTCCGGCTCAACCTTGAGTTCTTCAAGTTTTTTCATCATGGTTCCAAAGTCTTCCATGGCGGTGGTGATGGTGAATGCATCCTCTTCCGGTTGGATATCTTCCGCACCGGCATCGATGACGGCCATCTCAAATTCATCCTGGTTTAGCGTTCCCTTGGGAACCACGAAAATACCTTTGCGGTCAAAAAGATAATTCAGTGAACCGTTTTTTCCCAGTTCTCCGCCATGTTTGTTGAAATAAGCCCGGATATTGCTGACCGTGCGCTGCTGGTTGTCGGTGAGACATTCCAGATAGATGGCGATCCCATGCGGGCCAATGCCTTCATAGTTCAAGTCCAACAGAGAGGCAGCATCTTTCTCAGTGCCTTTGTGGATGGCACGCAAGAGGGTATCCTTGGGCATACTGGCCCCTTTGGCATTGGCAATGGCCAGCCGGAGCTTGGGATTCCCATCCGGGTCGGGCCCGCTTTCCTTGACGGCGATGGTAATTTCCTTGATGATCTTGGAGAAGATCTTGGAGCGCTTGGCATCCAGTGCGCCTTTCTTACGCTTGATGGTAGACCATTTATTGTGACCTGACATATGTGTTGATATTTATAAATCTCCTAAGAATAAGCAGGATAAAAAAGGATCGTAAAATTAATACATTTTTCTTTTGGTTTAAAAAGGATTGGTAATTTTGAGCATGGTTTGCATGCGATCCCTCCCAAGACTTCTGGCTTTCCTTGTTCTTGCCATGTTTCTGATCCGGTGTGCCAACCCGGTTACCCCTACCGGAGGGCCGAGAGATGTCCTGCCGCCTGCGGTTGACAAAACCACTCCTCCCGGGTTCTCAACCCTGTTCAAAGGCAATGATATAACCATCGGTTTCAATGAATTTGTTGAACTGAAAGATCTTCCACAAAATATCCTGGTCTCCCCACCGATGAAGAAAAATCCGGTGATCACCACCCGGGGAAAGAATCTGGTGATTAAATTCAACGAAACCCTGAAACCGAATACCACCTATACCCTGAATTTCGGTAATTCCATCACTGATCTAACGGAAAACAATGTATTGACCGACTACCGGTACATCTTTTCCACCGGAACGCATCTTGACTCCGCCATGATGGAAGGATATGTGATGGATGCCTTTGACCTGAAACCGGTGGAGGGAGTCATGGTTGTGTTATATGACGCTGTTCCGGGGATTCATTCCGATTCCCTGCCCATGAAGGTCATTCCGTCATATGTGGCAAAAACTAATGCCAACGGCTTTTTCAGGTTCTCCTATATCCGCAATGTTCCTTTTAAAGTTTTCGCTATCACCGATCAGAATAACACACTTACGTACGATTTGCAGGGTGAACGCATTGCTTTCCTTGATTCACTGATTCCGCCGCAACAATTTTCCAAACCTGTCCA
>VGGL01000049.1 GCA_016868575.1 Bacteroidota bacterium | reverse complement strand
TCACGAGCAGGGCAAACCGGAAGGCTTTCAGGGCGTAGCTCACCCGGCAGTCGAAGATCACATTGCCGTGATCGTTCTTCTCGCGGTATGCTTTTATTCCTGATTTGAACAGACCAGTTTCATCAGTAACGTTAAAGAAGACATCAATATTTTTCATAAAACTGTAATAGCGGGCGCCGACACCTGCAGAAATCTTCCTTCTGTAGCTCACCTCCACGTCAAGTTTTCCAAGATGATTAATCCGATATTTCAGGATCTTGTCGGAAGGGTCGGTTGAAGTTTTGTTATAAGACCCCTCAACATTTACGCCCCATTTATAATAGACATAATCCGGTTGAGTGGTTTGGGGCAGGGAGTAAGTATAACCTGCAAGAATGCCTAATTCGAGCATACGACTTATTTTTCCATCTCCGGCAATTGTAAAATCAAGCCCCAAGATTCTGGCATCCCCAGTATTAAAGAATTTGAATCCAAAGTTCTTTTTGGAATCAGGATTCCTGCCCCATAGCCCGAAATTGAATTCTACATAATTGGAATACTCCTGCCAGAAGGCAGCCAGATCAGCATATCCGACAAATTTTCCGATTTTGAATAGCTGTTTAATGCCGGCTTCGGAGTTCCAGCTTGTTTCTGATTCAAGTTCCGGATTGGGGTAGAAACCAAAACCTCCTGAGTTGGTTGTGATATAACGCTCACCAATACTGGGGAACCGGTATCCCTGCCCGAAAGATGCCCGGAGGTAAGTCCCGGTTGCCACCCGCCAGTTCCATCCTGCCCGGAACACCGGCCTGTTGTCTTCAAATGCTCCAATCTTATAGTATTCCCAACGAAAACCAAGGATGATGTTCAGCCGGTTGAACAGTTTTTTCTCGAGTTGGGCATATCCGGCCAGATTATCAGCGGTATGGTACCCGGATTCGCCTAGCGTGGTTGTACTATCTGGCGCCAGTTTTCCCGAAAATACCTTTCCGGTGCCGATCACATAGACGTTCATGATACCTGCGATAAGGATCAGATCCCCGAACTTCTTGTATTTCTTCTGATACTGGTATTCATTGTAAAAAGAGTGGCAGTTCGATGATTGGTCATTATCGGCATTGGCATCCGTGAACATATACCGGTTCCGGAAATTGTGAACCCCACCGCCCGGCATGTAATATTTGATGAAGGGATCCACATACAACATCAGGTCATTGAAGTGGGTTAATGCGCCCGGGTAAGGACGGTAGATGTTGGTGTCGGCATCGAACCAGAAAAAGGCCTCTGCCGATTTATCCCACATGATGTTACCATTCAGGCCATAGTTCAATCCGTCGATGTTCTTTGACCGTTTGCGGGTGTTGAAATAGAATTTCAGGTGCCGGCTGTATTCTCCGGTATTATTATCGAGGTTTTGGGCCGCCTTTTCCGGTATATTGCCCACAAAGCCCTGGTCGTCCAGGTAGGAGGCGCCCACGATGAAATCAAAATAGCCGACCCGCTGGGCATGAAGCATGCTGGCCCCTGCCATGATGGGGTTAAAGCCCGACCATGGGGTGGCGTAACGGCGGTTGGGTTTGGAATAGATCCCGCTATAGATTTTGCCGATGGTTCTGGAGGTATCTGCAGGCCAGGCCGTCCTCACATTGATGGCGCCATTGAGCGCAGAGGAACCGTAGATCACCGAAGCAGCACCCTTCAACACCTCAACCTGTTCAATATCATCCACCGGCATGAAATTCCACACAGGCCGGTTGGCATCCATACGGAGAAGAGGTACTTCATCCACCAGGATCATCACCCGGCTCCCCAGTCCTGAACTGAACCCGCTGCCAGCACGGATTTGAGGCTCATTGTCCATGATCATAACCCCCGGCAACTTCTCAATGGCTTTGTCAATCCGGGTGATATTGGAATTCTCAACCAGACTGGGCTTCAGCACCTCAATGGAGGTAATGGACTCCTGGATCTTTTGTTCATACTTCGAAGCTGCAACTACCACGGTGTTCAATTCCAGTGAGCTGGGTTTCAAGGCCACATCCAACCTTATAACTTGCTCTTTCCCTGCATCTACCCGATGTGTAGCTCTTTCAAAACCTACGGAAGAAAAGATAAGTATCGAGAACCCTTTGGATATCTCAAACTGGTATTCTCCCTTGAGATCTGTCGTGGTTCCCCGGATATGATCTTTCAATCCTATGTTTACGTAGGGAAGCGGTTCCTTGGTATCTGCGTCGGTAACCTTTCCTTTCACAAGGAAAGTCTGCCCTGAAACGCCGGTAATAAAAACAAACAGTAAATTGAATATCAGTAAATTGTACTTCATACTTATGCGGGTTGACCGACAAAAATAATCATAATCATACATTCACTTCTTAACCCGGTAGGCTGAGTTATTTGATATCAAATCCCGGTACTTCAGGGATGGGGAGGTGATCAACGGCCCGATTCCCAATGACTCCCATTTTTGATCAACCAGGGCTACGGTTTCCGGTGAAGAAACAATGACATTCGGCCAGTCACGCGTAAATCCATCACCCTCATGCGTTTTTGTTGTGCCGTCAATGATCAGGGTATTATTCTCAATCCGGCAATCCCTGATCGGATCCAAATTAGCCGAGACCAGCCAGGTGATGTCCTTCCAGCCCCATAAGGCTGCGGGAGTGTCAACGAGGATAAAAAACTTAATAGATGCCAGTTGTTTCGATTTTATCATGGTCACCGCCATGTCTCTGGCGGATTGGCCGGTCGGCTTCTCGATCCCT
This sequence comes from Bacteroidota bacterium, assembly GCA_016868575.1. Taxonomy (GTDB): domain Bacteria; phylum Bacteroidota; class Bacteroidia; order Bacteroidales; family FEN-979; genus VGGL01. The sequence continues at coordinate 12,813 of VGGL01000049.1, read as the reverse complement.
GCAACGATCAGCGGAATGCCAGCCTTCAGCCATTCATCCCTGATCACCTTCACCTCAGGGAATAATTTCAGAAACCCTGCCTCATCAAACCCTATCGACTCCTGATAATTGTTAATTGCTAATTGATAACTGTCCCTTGTCCCATCAACCCCCATCTTACTCCCAAACGCAAACTGGCTCCCTGCATGGTCAAGCACATCCAGCGGGCCGGGGATCATGATGATATCGCGTGCCGGCTCCACGTGGCAGGCAATCCATTCAAGGGTTTTCCGGTAATCGTGGATGTTTATTTTTTCCCCTGTGACGATCAGGATCTTGTTGAACATCATTTGTCCGGCTCCCCACAGGGCATTCATGGCCTTGAATGCATGTCCCGGGAAGGTGGCCTGGATAGCCGCGATGGTGATGTTGTGAAACCCACCTTCAACGGGCAGATCCATGTCTTTCAACTCCGGGAGGATGGTAGTCCGGATGGGTGCGATAAACAGTCTTTCGGTTGCTTTACCCAGCCAGGCATCTTCCTGGGGTGGAATACCTACGATGGTGGCAGGATAAACGGCATGGCGGCGATGGGTGATGCAGGTAACATGAAACACGGGATAATCATCCGGAAGGGAATAAAATCCTGTATGGTCACCGAAAGGGCCTTCGGTCCGGAATGGTTCCCCGGGATCAACGTACCCTTCAATGACAAAATCAACGTCTTCCGGTACTTCCAGGTCGTTGGTCAGGCATTTGATTAGTTTTACCTTTTTCCGCCTCAGAAATCCGGCGAAGAGGTATTCATCAACATCCGGCGGCAGGGGTGCGGTGGCTGCATAGGTATACACCGGATCGCCTCCCAGGGTGACAGCTACGGGCATCCTTTTTTTTAACTCCTGATAAGCATGAAAGTGCTTCGTGGCGTCCTTGTGCAGTTGCCAGTGCATGCCGGTGGATTGCCCTGAATAGACCTGCATCCGGTACATTCCCACATTTCTGATGCCTGTTACCGGGTCTTTGGTATGAACCACCGGAAGGGTAATATAAGGACCTCCGTCTGCCGGCCAGCAGGTCAGGATTGGTAGCCGATGGAGATCAGGGGGATCCATGATCACCTCCTGGCATTTTCCTTTACGCTTGCTGATGCCGGGTGTGAGTGATCCAAGCTTCGCCAGGATTGGCAATGAACGGATTTTTTTTATCCATGAATCTCCCGGGGACTTGAGTATCTGCAAAACCTTCTCAAGCCTGGCTCCTACTTCATCCAGGGAAGCCAGTCCCAAAGCCAGGCACATTCTCTTTTCCGACCCAAAAGCATTCAACAAGACAGGAAATTCATACCCGGTCTGCTCGAATAGCAGCGCTTTCCCGCCGGATTTTACCATGCGGTCGTTGATCTCTGTCATCTCCAGATGTGGGGATACAGGGACGTTGATCCTGATCAATTCTCCGGCCTCCTCCAGGATCAGGATAAATCCGGATAGCCCATCCTCTCTGTGTCTCTGCGCCTTTGCGGTTGAAAAAAATTGGAATGACATGCTTTTTTATCCACGCTTCATCCTGACAAATGTAGAAATAAAAAAAGGCTGCACAGCATGTGACAACCTTTTCATGATCAAATCAAAACCAAACCGTCGGTGAAGGGGTACCAGGCTTTTCCGATATTGTTTGATAAATGGATGTATAAGTTGTGGGTTATGAATTGTGGGATAAAAGTAGAGAAGGGTGTTTCAGAGGCGAAAAATAATCGACTATTGCAGCGGATAACTCTATCAATCACCGACAGGGAAGGAGAAGCGTTTTACAGGTGAAGGCGGGGCGTTCACCGGATAAAGGTGGCCATTTACCATAAAAAAAAGAGACCGCCCATTGGGGCGGTCTCTTACATAAGAAGGTAATCAGCTATTATTTAACCATCATCTTATTGGTGTAAGATTCACCATTGACTTTTAAGGTGTATAAGTATACTCCACTGGTGAGTCCTCTACCATCCACTGAAAGGGTATTAATACCTTCGTTCAATGTACCATAATTCTTAGTTGATACTTGTTGTCCAAGAATGGTGCTGATGCTTAAGCTAACAGCAGAGGTTTTGGTAAGCGTAAGTGTAATTGTTGAGGTTCCATTAACCGGGTTTGGGAAAATGGGAGCAACTGAAAAGGATTGTTTCTGCTTTGGGGAGGTGCCAACTAAAATGGTGAACTCACTATCTTCAAAAGTGATACCGGATACATACTGATGAATCAAAGGATCGCCCGCTGTTGCACCAGGAATGGATGTGGTGACAGGAAGTGTAGAAGTAAATGTGCCTAAATCATAAAATACATCGGTAGCTAATCGCATCCAGAAATTATCGCCCCAGTAATCACCTTCTGCGGTAAAATTCTTAACTGGAGTCATATAATAATCATCAACATTTAATCCGGCGCCTTTAATGTCCGGTGCAATGTTGGTGGTGCCGAACATAGGATCGGTATCAGTCCACAGCATAAAAACTTTCGACCCATCGGGTGTACGTGACATCTGGAGTTGGTGATCCCAATCAACTTCATAGGATGAGTTCTCAATAATTTTTGATTTAAGGGTATCGATGTAGGCGGCATTCCATGCACCATAGGTCGTCATATATACGTCCCATATTTTAGCAGGTTCATTTGTATAGAAGTAGTTTATGGAATCGGGATGAAGAGACATTGTGCTCCTTAATAAACCAAAGATATGAAGGTTACCCCATTTATCAACCACATAACCGTTTTGCTGTTCATTTCGATCGCTGGCCCATTTATTATACCAACGAGGAATAACAACATTAAGATCTGCTCTGGTTGGCCAGAGGCTGTCGTACAAGACTTGAATCGTCGAAAAATCGAAAGCAGGTGTTTTTTCCCATGTCAATCCATGGTCAGTTGATTTATAAACAACAGGCCACTCAACGCCATATGGATTGTATGCAGCATCAGCATCAATTGCGGTGGAAACAAAATAGCCGATTGATCCATCCGGAGACCAGGCAATACCCGGAGCATCTGTACGCCCATCTTCTAATACCTCTGGCTCAAGCAGAAAGAATGGGTCCCAGTCAACTTTGTTGTCAGCCGTATTAAACACGCCGTTGAGTATATGAAAACCTTCGTAGGTGTAAGCGCTTGATGTTCCGGAGAGATAGGTAGATGCGGTTGTTATATATCCATCCGGTGAACAGTAAAGGCCGATATTCATATGGTCAAGAAAAGTATTTGGTGGATTTGGAATCCTGGTAACATCGTTGTTTGTACCATCCAGTTTTATACTACCCATGTATTGTTCAATCCAGCTTGTCCCATCTGTTATGGGGCCGGTATAAATACCAAACATCTCGTGAGGGTCGGTTCCACCGGTTGGATTATAAGTGACCATCGAAGGATATCTGTAGTTGTGCCCTGGAACAGCCGGAACAACAGCCGTATCCCATGTCAGGCCCCGATCCAATGTAAACTTGAATTTAAGGTCATTCCCCGTATTACCATAAATACCGCCGGCGCGATTTGCGTAGGTAAACATATCAGCAGCCGGTTGAAGCGTTAAAAACCGCTGATCATAACTGAAAATCCCATAGGCATTGTGGATTGAATTAAAGGTGATTTTATCAACATCAAGAACATCTTTCCGTGCACTAACAATACTTGAAGGACCGTTAAATGACGGAATCTCCTTGACTACATTTAGTCCAACACTAACATCACGAGGTTGTGCCTGATAAACCTCTGATGTTTTGAGTTTTTGCGCCAGGACTGATGTCATCAGACCTACTGCCACGAAGAAAAGTAATGTTTTTTTCATTTTAAAAAATTTTGGTTAGTGAATGAACAAACTTGGAATGCTTCAAGTTATTAAAATTACATTTTGGGTACAAAGATACAAAAAAAATGATTTGTTAAAAAAAGTTCAGTTATTTTTTAGGGTAAGTTGTCGAAAATTATTTCTTGAGAGTATAACATATTGATTATTAGCTGTTTTTGACCGGTTTAATACAGTCGTTTTCCTTTCAATAATTTTTTGGCATTTTCAAATGAATTTGGTCTGCAGATGCCCATGGCCGGTTACAAATGGAAGTTGAATCAACAGCCATTTTTACTCCTCCGGTCAACTGTTTTGATTCTGCTTCCAAATAAGTAATTTTGAGCCATTATATCGAACCATTGACTTGCAAGTGAAAAAATTGTACTATCTCGTCCTCAAGTCCTATGTGGGCCCCCTGGTCATGACGTTTTTCATTGCCCTCTTCATCCTGGTCATGCAATTTGTTTGGAAATATGTGGATGACCTCGTCGGAAAAGGGCTGGAATGGTATGTGGTAGCTCAGCTTCTGTTCTACGCCTCCTCTTCTTTTGTACCCCTTGCCTTGCCGCTGGCCATTTTGATATCTTCCCTGATGACCCTGGGAAACCTGGGAGAACACTATGAACTGGTTGCCATGAAATCTGCCGGTATCTCCCTCCGCTCAATTCTCAAACCCCTGGTCATCCTCTCCCTCCTGATCAGCCTCCTGGCTTTCTATTTTTCCAACGTCATCCTGCCCATAGCCAACCTGAAGTTTTACTCCTTATTATATGATATCAAACAAACCAAGCTCTCTTTTAACCTGAAGGAAGGTACGTTTTACAATGGAATGGATGGATATGTTTTCCGGATTGGCAAGAAAGAAGCTGACGGAAAAACCATCCGGCAGGTGATGATCTATGACCATACCCGGAGACTCGGAAACACCGGCGTTACCATCGCCGATTCAGGCACCATGGAGTTAACACCTGACAAGGATGCAGTGGTCTTTACCTTATTTAATGGGCGAAATTATGAAGAGCAGGTGAACCGGCGGTCGTATCCTTCCCGGTTACAACAACAGCGAACAGCATTCCGGGAGCAAAAACAATGGTTTGACCTGTCGGGATTTGCCATGAACCGCTCGGATGAGAGTCTTTTCAAGGACAATTACGACATGCAGAACATGTTGCAACTTGATCAGTCAATCGATTCTATCAAGCAGGAGATCAACAGCAGGTTCACAACCTATACGGAGAATCTGAACAGAACGTTTTCAAACCTCAACAAGGCTGCACCAGTTATCAAGAAATCACCGGAAAAAGACATTTTAGCAGGTCAGTCGAAGCAAAGCCGGACGGAGATCATCCGGATCGCAATCAACTATTCCCGGGAGATGAAAAATTCCATTGAATTCAGCCGGAATGATATTGAGTCGAAAACCCACCGGTTAAGGAAACATGAAGTGGCCTTTCACAAGAAGTTCACCCTCTCCTTTGCCTGCCTCATCCTGTTCTTTATCGGGGCACCATTGGGAGCGATCATCCGAAAAGGGGGGCTGGGATTCCCCATCGTGATCTCGACCATCCTGTTCATCATATATCATGTCATCTCCATGATCGGGGAAAAATATGTCAAATCCAGTGTGATGGAAGCCCATATCGGCATGTGGATATCCTCAGCCGTGCTACTACCGGTGGGCATTTTTCTCTCCTATAAGGCAACTACTGATTCCCCGCTGATGGATATGGAATACTGGTCGCGAATATTCAACTGGTTTTCAGGAATCAGAAAAAGAAAGCATGAACATCCTGATCCTGTGCAATAAGTCGCCGTTCCCGCCGGTTGAAGGAGGTCCCATCGCCATGCATGCCATGGTCATGGGACTAAAGGAAGCCGGACATCAGGTCAAGGTATTGGCTGTCAGCTCAGATAAATTTCCGGTTGATACGCGAAAAGTTCCAGAATCATTCACAAAAGAAAATGCTTTCGAATCCGTACCACTCGATCTGAAATTAAAGCCATGGCCTGCGCTGGTAAGTCTTGTCAGGAACAGATCCTACCACATCCGGCGCTTCATCTCCGGCGCTTTTCAGGACACATTGATACGTATTCTCCGGGAGCAACGGTTTGATGTGGTTCAGTTTGAAACGCTCTACATGGCGCCGTACCTGGAAACCGTGAGGAAATATTCCCGGGCTGTTACCTTCCTGCGGGCACATAATATCGAACATCTCATCTGGAAGCGGGTTGAGCGGTCCACGTCCAACCCGTTGAAAAGATGGTATCTTCACCGGTTAAACCAATCACTGAAAAAATATGAACTGGAGATCATCAACCAATTTGATGGCGTTGCAGCCATTACCGAAGTCGACGCCAATTCCTTTCGTAGCATGGGTTGCCATGTTCCTGTAATTGGGCTCCCTTTTGGCATTGATCTGGCACATTACGGTCATTCCAGGCCGGTGGCGGAGTTCCCTTCGCTCTTTTTCATCGGCTCCATGAATTGGATGCCGAATATTGAAGGGTTGAAATGGTTTCTTGATAAAGTGTGGCCTGAAATCCACAAACAACACCCGGATCTGATCTTTTATATTGCCGGTAGGGGAACACCTGTATGGCTTCTTAACGCTTCAATACCCAATGTGAAAGCGCCGGGGGAGGTGCCGGATGCTTTTGAATTCATGTCGTCCAAAGCGATCATGGTGGTGCCGTTGCTGAGCGGAAGCGGCATCCGGATCAAGATCATCGAGGCCATGGCAGCCGGGCGGACGGTTATCTCCACAACCATCGGCGCCGAAGGGATCAACCATACCAACTTCGAGAACATCCTCCTGGCAGATGAACCCTGTGACTTTCTGGAAATGATCTCCTACTGCCTGTTTCAACCGGAAAAATGCCTGAAAATCGGCGCTCAAGCCCGCCAGCTGATTGAACGGGAATACGATAATTCCCGCATTATCAAGCGCCTGGAAGCATTTTATCATCAAGTGGTTGGGGACAAAGGCGGGAATTTATAATTTTGTCCCAAGTTTCCGGGCCTGATCATCATGAAGATATTCATGCTTCTTTCGAGGGTCCCTTTCCCTACGGAAAAGGGCGATAAATTGCGGGCGTTTCACCATTTGGTGAATCTGTCAGCCAGGCACGACATACACCTCTGTGCCCTGAATGATGTGGCACTCCACCCGGAGGCCATTCATACACTGGATAAGTATTGTAAAAGTGTTCATATCATCCGGCTGGATCGTTTTACCATTGGCTGGAATGTCATCAAGGCCTTGTTCTCCGGAAAACCCTTGCAGGTGGGCTATTTTTATAGTTGCAGCGCCAAACGGAAGATCCGGCAATTGATCGAAAAGATCCACCCCGACCGGATCTTTTGTCAACTCATCCGGACCGCGGAATACGTAAAACCCTTCAATATTCCAAAAACACTTGATTATCAGGATGTTTTCTCAAAAGGGGTCGAGCGGAGAATGGCGACATCTCCATGGATTTACAAACCCTTCTTCCGACTTGAGTACAAACGGTTATTAAAATACGAAGGGGAAATTTTTAATTTTTTCGATCAGAAGGTGATCATTTCTTACCCCGACCGTGATCTGATCCCGCACCCGGACAGGGAAAATATCTTTGTCATTCCCAACGGGGTGGATTTCAATTACTTCAGACCTGTTGACCAGCCTGCTACGTATGACCTGGTCTTCACCGGGAACATGGGGTATCCGCCCAACATCAACAGTGCATGTTATCTGGTTCAGGAGATCCTCCCGATCATCCTGAAAAAGCGACCCGAAACCCGTGTGTTGATTGCCGGAGCAAACCCCCATCCGATGGTAAAAAAACTTGCCGGACCGCAGGTCACTGTTACCGGCTGGGTAAAAGACATTCGAACCTGCTATGCTGCAGCCAGGATCTTCATTGCTCCCATGCAAATCGGTACCGGTCTGCAAAACAAGTTGCTGGAAGCCATGGCCATGAAGCTGCCTTGTGTGACCTCCACCCTTGCCAACCAGGCCCTGGGTGCAGCACATGGGAAAGAGATCATGGTTTGTTCAACCCCTGCAACATATGCCGCCACTGTGATCGAATTACTGGAAAACCAGGATAATGCAAAGCAACTGGCTCAACGGGGGCATGAATTTGTAACCCTGCGGTATAGTTGGGAAACAGAAACAACGAAACTCGGAAATATCATTTGTCACGGATTACCTGAATAATATGAGCGACGACAGAAAGATCATCTTTTCAATGGTCGGGGTGAGCAAGACCTTTCCCCCGCATAAACAGGTCTTAAAGAATATCTACCTCTCATTCTTTTACGGGGCAAAGATCGGGATCATTGGTCTGAACGGATCAGGTAAATCTACCTTATTAAAGATCATTGCAGGAAAAGAGAAGTCATTTGAAGGGAATGTGGTTTTTTCACCAGGATTCACGGTTGGTATATTGGAACAGGATCCGCTGCTCGACGATGCCCGTACGGTCAGACAGGTGGTGGAAGAAGGGGTTCAGGAAGTGGTTGATCTGCTCAAGGAATATGAATCGGTCAACAACCGTTTTGCCGAGCCGATGAGTGATGCGGAGATGGAGAAGCTCATTGCCCGGCAGGGGCAATTGACCGAACTGCTGGAACATCATAACGCCTGGGAGCTGGATAACCGGCTTGAACGGGCCATGGACGCCCTGCGCTGCCCGGATGAGAACCGGTTGGTTTCTACCCTGTCGGGTGGCGAACGCCGCCGGGTCGCTTTGTGTCGCTTACTCTTGAAAGAACCCGATATCCTGTTGCTGGATGAGCCCACCAACCACCTGGATGCCGAGTCGGTGCTCTGGCTTGAGCAACACCTGAAACAATACAAAGGCACGGTGATCGCTGTAACCCATGACCGATATTTCCTTGATAATGTTGCCGGCTGGATCCTGGAACTCGACCGGGGAGAAGGCATCCCATGGCAAGGTAATTATACATCCTGGCTGGAGCAGAAATCGCAGCGGTTGGCCATGGAGGAAAAGTCAGAATCGAAGAAAAGAAAAACCCTCGAGCGGGAACTCGAGTGGGTGCGGATGGCGCCGAAAGCCCGCCAGGCCAAAGGCAAAGCCAGGCTCAATGCCTATGAAAAACTGCTCAGTGAGGATAACAAACAAAAGGAAGAGCGCCTGGAACTGTATATCCCCAATGGACCACGTTTGGGCAGCACGGTGATTGAGTTGAAGAATGTGGCCAAATCATTTGGTGAGAAACTTCTTTTTGAAAACCTGTCGTTTACCCTGCCTCCTGCCGGGATTGTGGGGGTCATTGGCCCAAACGGGGCAGGAAAAACAACGCTTTTCAGGCTGATCATCGGATCAGAAAAAGCGGATACCGGGGAATTTCTAATTGGTCCGACCGTCAGGATCGGGTATATTGACCAAAGCCACACCGCCATTGATCCGGAAAAAACCGTTTACCAGGTCATTTCCGGGGGAAATGAATTTATCCAGGTGGGTAACCGGCAGATCAACGCCAGGGCCTATGTGGCAAGATTCAACTTCAGCGGAGCCGACCAGGAGAAAAAGTGTGGGATCCTCTCCGGAGGGGAAAGAAACAGACTCCATCTGTCCCTGACCCTGAAAGAAGAAGCCAACCTGCTGCTTTTAGATGAGCCTACCAACGACATTGATGTGAATACCCTCCGGGCCCTCGAAGAAGGATTGGAGAATTTCGCCGGCTGTGCTGTCATCATCTCTCACGACCGCTGGTTCCTCGACAGGGTGGCAACCCATATCCTGGCCTTTGAAGGCGATTCGCAAGTGACTTTCTTTGAAGGCAGTTTTTCGGAATATGAGGAAAGCAAGAAGAAACGGTTGGGAGATATAGAACCGAAACGGATCAGGTATAAGAAGCTGGGATGACTCAGAGGTCAGAGGCCAGAGGTCAGATGCCAGAGGCCAGAGGTCAGAGGCCGGAGGCCAGCAACCCCTAGTCACCAAAGAAAATAACGAATCTCTGATAATTGATAATTGATAATTGATAATTGATAATTGATAATTGATAACTGATAACTGATAACTGATGACTGAACAAAGGCCATCCATTCCCAAAGGAACGCGGGATTTCACGCCGGCGGAGATGAACCGGAGAAATTACATCTTCGATACCATTCGCGGGGTTTTCCGGCAATATGGGTATCAACCCATTGAAACACCGGCTATGGAAAACCTTTCTACCCTGCTCGGGAAGTACGGTGAGGAAGGTGATAAGCTGTTGTTTAAAATCCTTAATTCTGGAAATTTTATGGAAGGTGTTAACCCGGGTACCATGAAATTGAATGAGGTTGCGATGCAAATCGCAGAAAAAGGTCTCCGGTACGACCTCACCGTTCCCTTTGCCCGTTTTGTGGTACAGCATCAGGGCGAGATCACCTTTCCCTTCAAGCGCTACCAGATCCAGCCGGTGTGGCGTGCCGACCGGCCGCAGAAAGGAAGATACCGGGAGTTTTACCAGTGTGATGTGGATGTCATTGGCAGTGATTCCCTCCTCAATGAAGTAGAACTGATCCAGATCATTGATGAGGTGTTTGACAAGCTGAACATGCCGGTTGTTATCAAAACCAACAACCGGAAGATCCTTCATGGCGTTGTGGAGTATATCGGCGCGCTCGATCATTTTACCGATATCACGGCGGCCATTGATAAATTTGAAAAAGCCGGGCTGGATGCAGTGGTGGCAGAGCTTCATGAAAATGGACTCGGATCAGATTCTATTGATAAACTGATCCCGGTTCTCCAGCTTAAGGGATTGCTTAAAGAACAGTTCGGGCAGCTTTCGGAATGGCTCCGGGAGAGCCCTACCGGAATGAAAGGGATCGAAGAATTGACAACGGTTTTAAGGTACCTGAAAGAACTTCAGATCAAGGCGAAATTCGATTTCGATATCCGGCTGGCCCGGGGGCTGAACTACTATACCGGCGCCATCATTGAAGTGAAGGCCAAAGATGTTGAGATCGGCAGCCTCTGTGGGGGCGGCAGGTATGATGACCTGACCGGGATCTTCGGGCTGCAGGGTGTTTCAGGAGTTGGTGTGTCCTTTGGTGCCGACCGGATCTATGATGTATTGGATGAACTGGGTCTTTTTCCTGCAGAAACAGCCCACACTTCCAAAGTTCTCATCATCAATTTTGGAGAAAAGGAAGAGAAATATGGAAGGAAACTGCTCAAGGAACTTCACCGGGCAGGTATCAATGGAGAGGTCTATCCCGAAACGGTAAAACTGAAAAAACAGATCAGTTATGCGGATAAAAAACAAATACCCTTCATTCTTCTGATAGGAGAAGAAGAGATCAATACAGGCCTTTTAACCCTCAAGAATCTATCCACCGGCGAGCAGGTCAAACACACCCTGGAAGAGGTGGTCAACATGCTGTCGAAACATTGAGAATCAGATTTTTTTGTTCCTTTGCTGCCTGAAACAATGAACAAATAAACATCAAAAGCAAAACATATGACATTAGTAGTTTCCGGACGCGGATTGACCATCGAAGATGTGGTCAGGGTTGCCAGGGATGGCGAAAAAGTTGAATTAGCGGCTGAATCGGTCAAGCGGATACACGCCTGCCGGGCGATGCTGGAGAAAAAGATTGTTGCCCATGAGATCATGTATGGCGTGAACACAGGGATTGGAGAATTCTCCGAAGTGGTGTTGAACGATGACCAGATCCAGGATTTCCAGCGTTACCTGGTATATAATCATGCTGCCGGTATCGGAGAACCGATGCCCATTGAGTGGGTTCGCGCCGCCATGCTGGGACGGATCAATGTACATGCCCATGGCAATTCCGGGAGCAGGCTGGAGATCACGCAAACCTTTGTTGACATGCTGAACAAGGGGGTAACCCCTTACGTTTGCACCAAAGGCTCGGTTGGCGCCTGTGGGGATCTTGCGCCGATGTCGCAGATCGCCTTGCTGATGCTTGGCGAAGGGCAAGCCTATTACCAGGGTGTTTTGTATGAAGGCAAGGAAGCCTTTGCCAAAGCCGGTATCCCTGTACCGGGGCTGATGGCACGTGACGGACTGGCTGCGATCAATGGCTCGAACGTACTCACAGCCATGAGCGCCCTTTTCCTGTACGACATGAACAAATGGCTGAAACAGGCCGAGATCGCCGCATCGATGTCACTCGAAGCGCTGAAGGCCAACCTGCGGCCATACCATCCAAAAATCCATGAAGTCCGTGGATTCAAAGGCGCCATGCGCAGTGCTGCAGCGATCAGGAAATGTGTCGCCGGCGGTGACCTGGCTGAAGGAAAACTGAAAAGCAAGGTGCAGGATGCCTACTCCATGCGGTCAACCCCGCAGGTGATAGGCGCTGCCCACGATGCCCTTGCCTATGCCCGCTCGCAGGTGGAGATTGAACTGAATGGTGTGGGGGATAATCCGATCTTCCTGCCCGAAGAGAACCTCTCCCTCTCAGGAGCCAATTTCCAAGGGTCGCCCGTATCGGTGCCCATGGATATGGCCGGCGCCTGCGTGACAATGGTCAGCGTCCTTTCCGAAAGACGCATGAACCGGCTGAACAACCCGGCACTCAGTGTGGGACTACCCGCCTTTCTTACCAAAGGAGCCGGCATGTTCTCCGGTTTGATGCTGAGCCAATATACCGCTGATATGCAGATCGTGGAACAACGCATCCTCTCGATGCCCGCATCCATCCAGAGCATCCCTGCCGCTGCCGACCAGGAAGACTTCGTGTCGATGGGGATGAATACCGCCCTCAAGAACTTCCAGATCATGGATAACGCCTACGGGGTGCTGTGTATTGAGTTCATGGCCGCCGCACAAGCGCTTGATTTCCGCGATTTTACATTCGGCAAGGGAACAGCCAAAGCCAAAGAAGTGATCCGGAAATACGTTGATTTCCTCGACATCGACCGGCCACTCTACCCCGATCACAATGCCATGAAAGAGCTGGTGAAGTCCTGCGAAATCCTCCACGAAGTGGAAAAAGTGACCGGAAGTCTTGAATAAGATGGAAGATTATCCCGGCCTCC
>VGGL01000048.1 GCA_016868575.1 Bacteroidota bacterium | reverse complement strand
TGCTATGTGGGCTATTGACCATATTCTGCCTTCGAAATACTTATATCCATTAAGACGAGAGAATGCTGCATTGCTATCGAGAAGTGCTAACGATAATAAAAGAGATAAATGGCCAAGTAAGTTCTACACTAATACAGAGTTAATCGAGCTTGCTAGAATTACAGGTGCAAATATTGATTTGATTTCTAGTAAACTCCCTATTATGAATCACAACATAGATGTTAATAAAGGAGTTGAACGATATTTGCAAGTTAGAGAGAAGTCTGACCTCCCAAAACGTATAAAAGAAATAAAGAAGATTTTACTTGTCTATGATTTGGTAGATAATCTTTCGTCCGAAAATAAAAAATTGCTTGGATTCGAATAGTTTAGACTAATACGAGATATTGATGCGAAGTAACCGTTCCTTTATCTCTTATACCGTGTGACTCGCAATGTTCTACACTTTCATCAAATAAGTCAGCGGTTTTAAACCAACGTTTACTGATTTTTTGAAGCTCTAATGCCATATCACATTTATTGCTTTTTCCTAGATGTAGAACAAAAACTCCATCCTTTTTCATACGTTCTTTTGCTTGTCTAAATATGGATTCGTATATAGCAAAGCCAACTTTTTGTCTTTCATCCACAAACGATTTAGGTTGATATTTAAAGTCAATTTCTGACCATCCTGTAAACCAAATTCTAATCCAATTAGCTAAATAAAATCTAGTGCTATCGAAGAATGGCGGTGAAGTAATAATGGCATCAAGACCATTTATTTCTTGTGGCCAAATTATCGTTGTGTCTTGATTGAATATTTTACCATTTTTAAAATTAAGTGGTAATTCTTCATTAATTACCCTGTTCACTTTTTCACATAGTTTCTCAATAAGACTTTTGTAAATAAAATCTCCTGTAGGTGCATAAGGAACAATTGGGTGTGAGCGTCTGCTCAATGCATATGGTCTATTCCCGTGAAGAATATGAAGTAATGAAGCAACAACTAACATTTCGCTTGGCTTTGATGGATAGTTTTCCTTTACAAATCTTCGGGCAAGCAATATTTCTTTTAACGTGCTTTCTTCATAGTAATCAGATAACTTTTTGTTAAATCCAAAATATTTAACTTCAGCAATTTCATTTTTAGTACACTTAGTGGCTTTAATAAAATTATCTAATGCTTCAATGTAAGAAAAGGATTCTGAAGATATTGGAGCATTAACTTTAGCATAAGAGATATAGTACGCTGGCATACTTATATCAATACCATAAGATAATTTTCCTGCTAATGCTGCTTCAAAAGGGATTGTCCCCACACCGGAAAACGGGTCAAGGACAGACCCGTTCTCAGGGACAAAGGTCTTTACAAGGTGATGTGCAATTGCTGGCTTCAACTTGCCCTGGTAAGAGCAAAGGGAGTGATTATTATGCCCCCAATTTCTGCTTGAATATGGTTCTTGTTGATGCGGAATTTCGTTTCTAAAATAGTACCAATTATTTTCCCAAGGAAAATTTATTTTTCCATTTTCAGGATTTCGTTGCTTTTCATTATACTCAAAAACTAATAAAGATTGGGTAAGTATTTCTTGATTTCGAGAGCGCCTTTTCCTTAAAATCTTGTTTTCAATAAATTCATACCCCAGACCCGTCATTAACTCAATTAATATGTCATCTGTATTAATGTGTACACCGCTAAAAATTGAATCCCCAATGTCAATTAAAACTTTAGCATTTTGTGCTAACAATGGTTTTGCATCATTAAAGATTGTGTACATCTCTTTAAAATAGCTTAATGCCATTATCGGTATTCTGGAATCATAAGCATTTTTTGTTAATTCAATAAGTGTCTCTTTCAATAAGCTACTTTTTGATGCGATTTCAAATCCATTAACATAGGCATATTCCTTTTTAACATCATTTATTCCGCTAGTCAATGCTTGGTCTCTAAAAAACCGTAAATCATTTTCAAACTGTAAATACCTTAAAAACCAAAGTTCAACTTTTGTATTCCTGAAATAGTTTGTGCCATTTAAATAAGGTGGGCTTGTTATAATTGCTCCAATTTTCAAATCATTTACACGACCGATATTCTTTGCATTTGAAAGAATAAATTCGGGCTTTCCTTTTAGCTTATAGTCAAAATTTAAAACATCTTCTGCTATATTTTCAATTTTTTCAGGCAAGATATCATTGAAGGTCTTAAGGTCTTTTTCAATTTCTTTTGCTGTTTTAAATCTGACATCCCCGACTTTCTTAAGAAATGATACTGGGAGCAGACACGAAATTACTGCTACTGTTAAAGTGTCAGCCAGTAGTTCATCTTCTAATTTAACTATATCAATGTAAGAACGAAGTTTTAAAACTTGCTCAAGAGTTTCATGAGGGAAATATATTTTATCAGAAAATAGGGATTTATAGGATTCTCTCAGCGACTTATCTTCTTCAAATACATTGATGTTTTTCAAAATAGCTTTTTGAATATCCTTAAGGTCTTTAGAAAGCTTTTTCCTTTGTGATTCTTTTGCTTTTAAGACATTAAGCTTCGTATGAATTAAAAACTGTAATAGGGGGTTAACTTCTGAATAAACAGTTGACATTCCCAAATCATCAGCCGCTAGAAGGGTTGTACCTGTTCCTGCGAAAGGCTCGTATATAAGAGTGTCTGTTACTCCGTAGTTTTTAATTAATGATTTTACAAAATCAGGCGAATAGCCTTCAATATATGGATACCATCTTTGAAATGGGATGTCTTTACTTTTTACAAAAGTTACATCTTTAATAGTAACACCTTCAACTTTGTCTATTTCTGGAAGTTTTTGCTTGATAAGCCTTTTAACAACTTGATTTATTGAACGTTCTTGTTTCTCTGCAAATAGAGAAAGTTGTTTGTATGTTTCAATACCAATTAGTTCTTTTATTTCTTGAGTTGTTAAGTCCTTTATCTTGGAATAGTAAGGTTCTTCAGGCTCACTAAATGCTAGTGTTACAGACTTGTCTTTTGAATCTCCAGAGGGGTAGTCGCTGAAATAGACGGCTTTATAAAATTGTTTTGCCATATTGAAACAAGTATCAGTTTATGATAGTTACTTCGCAAAGGTAAATACAATTTTTAAACATTCCTTAACTCAAGATGACTTTTTTTGATATTAATTTCAATAGTTAGTTGAGTGTTGGGAAATTGGCTCTTTTGCTAAACTTGAGCTGAGTATTGGCTTGTATGGTTTTGCAAATGAGCCAATTTGCAGCTAGTTAAAATTGAAATATAAAAAGCAGAAGCGTAGGCAATGAGTGTGAGCTTTCTCGCTATCCGTTTATTGTATCATTTCTATGTCTGTATTCATCTGTCAAAATAGCTTCCTTTTTCTCGTTTATATAGTTGTCTGTCTTCTGTTTTGTTGTTTTTTACGTTTGCTGGTAACGCAAGCTCGTTCAAAAAACTTGTCTGAAAGAGGTGTGGATGAGTTAGATAGAGAAAAATAGATTAGGAACTGAGAAAATCGAACATCCGGAACAAGTTTTTATATTTTTCAAACCCAAAAATAGGATAAAGATTGATCTCAACCCACAACCATTCATAGGTATTTTTCATTGTAAGCAAAAAAATGCTTCAGTTGTAAAATTAGTGGTTCAAAAGTACTCAGTCCTACTCATGTCTCCCTCCTCACAAAAAACACCCCCATGCAAGCTGTCACAAGCCCTTGGAGGGGGGCGAGGCCGAAGTTGGAGGATTTCATCAGGGTGAAGGGGTCGGTGGTGAGGAAGGGCTGGAGGAAGATGACGAGGGCTACAGCAAGGAGGTAAATGAGGGAAATGAAGAGGGTGAGGTGGTAGATGAAGCGGTCGACGCTTCGGTTGGCGGTATTCTTGCTGAGGGCGTCGGCGACGAGGACTCCGGTGATCAGGGTGAGCGCGGGGATGATGGTGGGGAGAAACCAGCTCCAGGCGTCTTCGGTCTTGTCGCCGTATTTGCCGGCGAGGGTCTGGATGAAGAAGGTCACAAAGAGGATGCCGGCGGCGATGAACCAGGTAAGGGCGAGGTTCTTGCGGGCACGGGTGGCGTCGAGTTTCGTTGTCATGGCTGCAGTCCTTTCCAGATGTTTGATTTGATGAGGTGATCCTGTCCGCTGATGCTGCTGGGGGCTTTCACGATGGCTTCAGCAGCGTCGGCGCTTTTTTCAAATTCGTAGATGAGTGCGGTGGTGCGGTAGTCGCCGGTGTAGGTAAGCTCGCCGAGGGTCTTGGGGATGGCGGTGGCGCCGCTGCGTACCCATTCCATCGCTTCTTCCGGGGTGATCTTATCGCTGTTCTGCACAAACGGCTTGTTGGTGACGATCCACACGATGACCCTGAACCGGCCTTTGGGGGCGGTGAAGAGGGCTAACAGGTATTCTTTCAGGCTGAATATCCCGGGTTTGCTGATCTGCAACGACCAGCGTGCCGGCGGTTCCTTGGGGACACCGTCGTCGTTGATCTGCTCGATCCGGGAGGCGATGGCATACCCGCCGGGGGCGCTGAAATAGCTGATCTCGGCATAGCCGGCCTGCTGCATGACCGATTCGAGCTTTGTGGCGACATCGGCCAGGGTGGTGGACTGTCCCTGGTTCATCAGCAGATGGTTGGGGATGTTGACGGTGGCGGAGGCGCGGGGTGGTGGCCAGGGGAACTTTGGAAAGTCGACGAGGATGGTGGTGTCTTCGTGGATGGTGTCGGCAATGGGTTCGGGACTTTCTGCTGACCCGCCGCAGGAGGAGAGCAGGAGCAGAAAGAAACATGCAGGTATTATGCTTTGGATTATTGTCCTCTTTGGGAGTGTCATTGGTGTTTTCATATGCTGTTGAATTGGTTGCTGGTCGATGTATTTTCCAAATATCTTTGCGTTTCTTCGTGTGTACTTCTTCGCCTTCGTGGTTCAGAATAGTTTATTTAACCGCTAAGGGCACGAAGGATGGGTTATCCGAAGAGGAATTTTTCTGCATTTTTGTTGCTGATCTTTGTTTTTATCTTGTCATCCAGATTTGTATCACGCAGGAAAAGATCGAGATAGTGGTTGTAGGAGTCGATCCAGAGCATGTTGATCAGGAAGTCGCTCCCAAAAAGAAAGCGGGATTCGTTGCTTCGGTTCAGGACTGTTTTAAAGGATTGGTAGAAGCCAGTTGTCATGCCCCGGCAGGAGATATCGGAAAAGACGTTGGGATTTGTTTCGATGAGTTTGAGGATGGCTTGACTCCAGGCGGTTTCCCCGGTTTTCTGGCTGCCGAAGTGGGCAAAGTCGAGCTTCAGGTTGAAGTAGTCAGGGTGGGTGAGTACCTTACTCCAGCGCTGTGACGGATCGGAATAAAATGGTCCTTTGGGATCGGTCAGGAAACCGCCATCGGAGCAGTGGGTGATGATAGGAATATTCTTTTCGATGCATCTCTTGTACAGCAGTTCAACCTTTGTCCGTTCATCGTCTTGATCGGGCCAGGGGTCGAATCCCAGGGGAGGATATACCTTGATCCCGGCAAAGAGGTAATTGAGATCTTTCCTGGTGGCAGGATCGCCCTTCTTTCCGGATATCTCGGTGATGTCGAGGTGGATGGTACCCATTTTCTCAAAAAGCTTATTCCTGCGGGATTGTGGAGTATCATTTTCAAATCCGGAGAAGTATTTTTCAAAAATCCGTTCGACCTGCTGTAACGAATAATTGGCGGTATATATCCCCAGGAAAGGATATATCTCCAGAAATCTGGAAGCGGGATCAAAGGGGATCTCAACTGTTTTCAGCTTTCCTATTGAACCGGGATCTTTCACAAACTCGTAATGGTAATAGAAATAGATGGCATTGATCATATCGACGACCTGGGTCACTATGGGTTTGCCCGGGGGGATGTCGTAGAATTGTGGTTGGGAGCCCATGTTCTTAAATCCGAAGTCCATGAGGAGGGGGCACAGGATGAGCTTGTCGACTGATAATGGAAGAGAAGGGGCAATGGATGTTGGAGGTTGGATGTTGGAGGTGAGAGGTTGGATGATGGGGGTTTTGTTTTGGAGGAAGTAGTCGATGTAGAGGAAATGGGATTCGATGGCGTTTTCGAGGATGGAGAGGAGGCTGCGTAATCGCCCGGATTCGTGGAGGAGGAAGTGCCGGGCTTTGTCGGCGATGAGTTTTTCGATGCATTTGAACTGTGCGAAGCCAACCGGTATCATTTTCATGTACCAGGGGAGTTTCTTCATCAGGCTGTGTAAGGCTTCCGGTGTGATCAGATCATCACGTGACAGGAAGGCCAGGAGGTTGGCATGGCTGAGGTCGAAGGCGTGGTAATGGATATCGTACAGCCGCATCGATAGACTTTTTTGCATGTTACGACTGCAAATATAATTGATAATTGTGGTCTTGTCAATTGCGGATTTCCGTTTTTTTCTATTCCGGATTTCCGGAATTAATAAAATCTCCAATTAGGTTTATAAATTGAAATTCAGTATGTTACATAGATATTTTGGCAACCGGAGAAAAAACGTTGTGTTTTACAAAAGTGCTGATTTTACGCGCATAAGGCACAAATGACAGATCAATTGGATGCGATAAACTTGATCTTGTAGAGGGATATCTCACTATTGTTTTTCACCACATCGGGTGTTTGTTCGACCCAGGATTTTCCTCCGTTGCCGGAGTGGATGATGGCGGAGTAGGAGTTCAGTTTGGAGAAGGGGCATCCGGTGATCCAGATATGGTTGCGGCTGACGATGGAGATGCCGGTGTAGAAGTTATTTGCGTTATACGAGAGGGTATCCCAGGAAGTGCCGCCGTTGTTGGTGTAGAGGATCGCATTGTAGTCTTCCACCACATAAGCCTCTTCTTCTCCGAGGAGGAACAGGTCGTTGGAGTCGCCGAGGCCTAATTCGATGGTGATGTCGCTCCAGGTGGCGCCGTTGTCGCCGGAGCGGATCATCCAGCGGCCGGGGCCGCCAATGGCCCAGATGCTGTTGCCGTAGGCTTTAATCCCGAGGACATGGCCCGTGAGGGTGAAGGTCATGCCGAGGCCGGCGAATGGATTGACTCGGCTCCAGGTCTCGCCGCCGTCGATGGTCTTGAGGATGAGCGGGTAGGTGTCGTCGGGGGATGCATCTCCGCCAATCCAGATGTTGTTCTCATCTCGGACGAAGATCCGTTCGAGCGCTACCTGCTGGTATTCAGCGGGGATGGTGATCTGGGTCCAGGTGGCGCCGCCGTCATCGGAGCGGAAGCAGGCGCCGGGCTGGCCGACGATCCAGATCTTCTGGGTACCGATGGCTGCGATGTCGTTGTAGCTGTAGTTTCCGAGGTTTGGACCGGTGAGGCGGGTCCAGGAATTACCCCCATCGGTGGTTTTAAGGATGGTGGGGTCACTTTTCGTAACATTTCCGCCAACGGTGATGACGGTGTTTTTGTCGAATATCCAGAGGGCGGCAAGGTCACCGCGGAAGTGGGCGGTGGAGTCAGATTGCAGGGTCCAGGTTTGGCCTCCGTTGGTGGAGTGGAGGATGGTGGCCTGGTTCTCGGTAGGGTTGCCTCCGATGGCCCAGCCGACATATGAGGCGGGCTGGGTATCGTCGCTATCCTTGCAGGAGGCGAGCAGCAGCGGGAGGGAGGCTGCGATCAGGAAAAGAGGGATGAATCGTTTCATAATAATTTGAATTTGAAATAGTGAGTAAAGATAATACAATTTTTTTTTTTCACGCAATGGGAGGACTCTGTTTTAAGTGATATTATTTCACTGAGAGACACGGAGAATACGCTGTGTTATCCTCTTAATCCGGAAAATGGAAAAAAGTTGGCATCGAACGAAAAAGAATGTTTTTCACCGGGGAGGTTGACCGAATGAAAAAGAAAATTGTATAGGTTTGTTATTTGAATAACAGTCATGACTTTTTAATCGCACACAAAATCTTAACAGCATGAGTACCAACACAGAAGCCTGGGGGTCACGGATTGGATTGATCCTGGCGATGGCCGGCAATGCCGTTGGATTGGGTAACTTTCTGCGGTTCCCGGTTCAGGCGATACAGAATGGGGGAGGGGCTTTCATCATTCCCTACCTGGTGTGTTTCCTGTTGTTGGGTATTCCTTTGTTGTTCATTGAATGGTCGACCGGCCGGTATGGTGGCAATCTGGGTCATCATACTACGCCATTCACTTTTGAGAAGATGAGCCGGATGAAATTCTGGCGGTATATCGGTGTTTTCGGGATCTTTTCGAACATCGCCATCGCTTCTTACTACTGTTATATCGAGAGCTGGACCCTTTCCTGGACGATGCATTCAGCCATGGGTTCTTTCCAGGGGATGGATCAGCACCAGGTGGCGGATTTCTTCAGTGATTATTTGAATATCAGCACCACCACAACCGGGATCCCGTTTGAAGCGGTGATCTTCTTTCTCCTGTGTCTTTTTCTGAATACCTGGATATTGAGCAAGGGCTTGCGGGGTGGCGTGGAGCGCACGGCCAAGATCGCCATGCCGCTGCTGATTATCTTTGCCATATTTTTGGTGGTAAAGGCCGTGACGTTGAAGGCCGGTCACCAGGGGGCGATTAATGACGGAGTAGTTGGTTTGAACTTTCTGTGGACGCCGCAATACGATTCGCTGGCCAATCCCAAGGTGTGGCTTGCTGCCGCCGGGCAGATCTTTTTCACCCTTTCACTGGGTCAGGGTTCGGTGCAGTGTTTTGCTTCCTATGTGAAAAAGAAAGATGATATTGCCCTCAATTCGATGTCGGCAGGGTGGATGAACGAATTTGTGGAGGTGGTGCTCGGCAGCGCCATCATTATTCCGATTTCCATAGGATATCTGGGTATTGACAGGGTCATTGAACTCACCAACCTGGGTGGTCTGGGTCTTGGTTTCCGCACCATGCCCTACCTCTTCCAGCAGTGGGGTCCCTTGCTGGCTGCCATGGCGGGTGTTGCGTTCTTCGGATTGCTGTTTTTTGCAGGGATCACGAGTTCCCTGGCCATGGGTACGCCGTGCCTGTCGTTTTTACAGGATGAATTCAAATTCAGTCGAAAAAAGGCGGCTTACATGTTTGGTGTTTTCACCTGTCTGCTCGGACTTCCTACCGTCTTCTTCTTCCAGTACGGAGTGCTTGATGAGTACGATTACTGGGCGGGAACGATCGCCCTGGTCACTTTTGCGATGTTTGAAGCGATCTTGTTCTCCTGGGTTTTTGGGCTCGACAAAGGGTGGAAGGAGATAACCACCGGCGCCGACATCAAGATACCGGTGGTGTTCAGGTATGTGATCAAGTGGGTGACGCCGGTACTGCTGTTGCTGGTGTTCTTCGGGTCGCTGATCCGCCCGGAAAATGATGACTGGACGAAGATCAGCCTGACCGGGTGGGAGTTGCACAACGAGAGCATCATCGGGCAGATCACCCATAAGAATATCGGACCCAATTCCTCCTGGTTCAGTGATGAGTTCTATGCGGAGATATCCGGAACAGTGGATTCGGTGTTTATCCAGGATGGGAAAAACCGGGTGAGCATATCCAATCATTCTGAAGGACAGCCGGGTCAAACAGCGACCTATATCATTGGCAAACGCGACGAGTTGATGGTTCAGCCGGGAGAAGAGGTTAAAACGGGAGATGTGATCATTAGGGGAAATATGATAAATGGTGTCTTTTATAAGGATATTGGAAGGCTTTTACTGGTGTCGTTGTTCGTATTCGTCACGGTTCTCGTTTATATTGCAAGCCGGAAGAGGAAAAAAGCCTCCATCATGATTGGAAATAATAAATAACAAGTCAAGATATGAATACATCCGCCATCATTTTCATGGTCATTGCAGAGACGATCATCACTGCGTTTATGGTTTATTTTTTCATCAAGGCACTGGTTGTCAAGCCCAAGCCTGAGCCTGACTCCTATGTTGACAATGATGATGTGGAGAGGTAGGTAATGATGAACAAAACACCAGCAGATCAGCCTCGCTCGTTGCGGAAGAGCCTGGGGCTTTTTGACGCCACATCCATCGTCGTTGGATCGATGATCGGTTCCGGTATTTTTATTGTGAGCGCAGACATGGCGCGGACGCTCGGCTCACCGGGCTGGATCATGGTGATATGGCTGGTCACCGGCATCCTTACCATTTTTGCTGCCCTCAGCTACGGTGAGTTGGCTGCCATGATGCCCAAAGCGGGCGGACAGTACGTTTACCTCAGGGAAGCCTATTCGCCGTTGTTCGGTTTTCTTTACGGGTGGACCCTTTTCCTGGTGATCCAGACCGGTACCATTGCTGCGGTGGCCATGGCTTTCGGGAAGTACATGGGAGTAATGATACCTTGGGTTTCGGAAGGGAAAATCTGGGCTGATCTGGGGTTTGTGAAGCTGAGCACCGTGCATCTAATCGCAATCGGCAGCATCCTTATCCTGACGTTCATCAACTCGATGGGAATCAAGACGGGCAAGGTGGTTCAGAATCTCTTTACCTCATCGAAAGTGTTGGCCCTGGCGGTCTTTATCATCTTCGGTTTATTTTTTGCCAGCAATGCCGATGCGATCAGGATGAACATGGATGTTCTCTGGGAGGGTCAATCGGTTACGGGGGAGAGTGTGGTATCTCTTATCGGTATCGCCCTGGTTGCAGCACTGGGGACATCCATGGTAGGTTCATTATTTTCTTCGGATGCCTGGAACAACATCACATTTGCGTCCGCGGAGGTTAAAAATCCAACCCGGAATGTTCCCCGCAGCTTGTTTCTTGGAACCCTGTCAGTCACGGTGATCTATCTGCTGGCCAACATGGTTTACATGGTTACATTGCCGGTACGGGGCGATCCTGCCGGTGTGGATGCTTTTGAGAAAGGGATGCAGTTTGCGGTGAGTGACCGGGTTGCCACAGCGAGCCTCGACAGCGTCTTTGGCGCCTATGCCGCACTGATCATGGCAGTACTCGTGGTGGTCTCTACCTTTGGATGCAACAATGGCATCATCCTCTCCGGAGCGCGGGTTTATTATGCCATGGCGCAAGACCGCTTATTCTTTAAACATGTTGGAAAGCTGAATAAGCAGGACGTCCCCGGTTTTGCCTTGTGGTTCCAGGGGATATGGGCCAGCCTGTTGTGTCTTTCCGGCACTTACAGCAACCTCCTCGATTATGTGATCATGGCCGTATTGATCTTTTATGTGCTGACGATCCTTGGGATATTCATTTTACGGGTCAAAAGACCCCAGGTCGAAAGACCGTACAAAGCTTTTGGGTATCCGGTGATCCCTGCCATTTACACCATCTGTTCGATCCTGATCATGGCCGCATTGCTGATATACAAACCCGATTATACCTGGCCGGGGCTGCTGATTGTGCTGCTGGGGGTGCCGGTGTATTATGTTTGGAAGAGGGAGAGCAATCAGTGAACAGCAAACAGTGAACAGCAAACAGCAAACAGTTAACAGTTTTTTTTGGGGAAATAGATGACCTTTTGGGTTTTTCTGGATTAAGAGAGAAAAGGTCAGATATGAAGGAAAACAGCATTATTTTCGGAAAGGCTTTTGAGTTTGCCATTGAAATTGTGAAGATATCAAAAATCCTTGCCAGGAGCGAAAAGGAATTTGTCATCTCAAAACAGTTATTGAAAAGCGGTACCTCCATTGGTGCGAATATATCTGAAGCGCTTGGCGGGATATCACAGAAAGACTTTTCATCAAAGATGTCTATCGCATATAAAGAAAGTCTTGAAACAAAGTATTGGTTGAAGTTGCTCAATAAAACAGGGTATTTGCAAGAAGGCACTTTCTCATTTCTTCATGCAAAGAATGATGAAATTTCCAGAATACTCTTCTCAATTCTTAAAACAACTCGCCTGTCAAACAAAAACTGATTGCTACTTTCTGATCACTGTTTGCTGTTTGCTGCTCACTGATAACTGAAATCAACTGATTACTGATTGCTGTTAACTGAACGTGCTTTTACTCCTTATGTAATTCGATGAGGGTGATTTCAGGAAGTACGCCTACGCGGCCGGGGTAGCCGATGAAGCCGAGTCCGCGGTTGACATATAGATATTGTGTTTTGCCTGAAGATGTGGTTTGTGAGTAAAGGTCAGCCCAGTGTTCATAGATGAATTGAACCGGGCTCCAGCGAAAGGATCCCCGGTTGATGCCGACCTGGAATCCGTGGGTATGTCCGGAAAAGGTGATGTCGATCACATCCTGGTAATCCTTGCTGATAATCTTTTCCCAGTGGGTGGGGTCGTGTGACAGCATAAGGATGACTGGAAGATTTTCGATACCCCGGATGGCTTTGGCGACATCCCCTTTCCGCTGAAACCGCTTGACGAAACCCCAGTTTTCAACACCGGCGATGCCAAGACTTGCACTATCACGCCGGATCACAACATGTTCGTTATTCAGCAATGTCCACCCAACCCTGCTGTAGAGATCATAGATGGCCAGCAGATTTTTTTCCTTATCCTGTGGCTTGTCCCAGGAGATGTAGTCGCCGTAGTCGTGGTTCCCCATGATGCAGAAGATACCGTCACGGGCTTTCAGCTTTTTGAGGGTTTGTTCATAAGGATAGGCTTCGTCAGTTGTGTAATTGACCAGGTCGCCGGTGAAGAAAACCACATCCGGGTTCAGTCCGTTGGCACAGGTGATGGCTTCTTCCAACTGGTCGACTTTTCCGTAACTCCCCAGGTGAAGATCAGAAATCTGCAAGATCCTGTATCCATTGAATGATTCCGGCAGGTCTGCAAGCCGGATATTCACTTCCCTTACCCGGTAGGAGTAGACCCAGAAGAGCATTCCGGCGATGAGGAGGAAGAACAGCGCCCATCCGAGGCTCCATCCGATGCGGAGGAACAGACGGTCGCGCGGGATCTCCCGGAAAGATCTGCGTGGGAGCTGATGATTCCTGATCTTATCTATCATCCAACGGAAAAATCTGACGATGTCATTGATGGCCAGAAACAGGATCGGGAAAAGCTTGGAGATGTAGATGATGAAGTAGGCCCCGACAAAATACATCCGTTTAACCACATACCAGTCGGTAAAAGGATAATATAGCGATAACAGGGTAACTCCCACAATCAGGGCGGTGGGTGTCCAGAATCCAAATGCCACTGTGTAGGCAAACCACGGCTTCAGGGCAAAAACACGATCTTTGAAAGAAGCCCAGAGGTAGTGATCAAGAGCCAGGAGCAGGAGAAAGAACGGGATGACATTGGCATTCTTCGGAAACACACTACTCAGGATGACATAGAGGATCAGGAAGAGGACGACCAGTGGGATGATATAGTAGTCTTTCCTTTTCAAGGCTGATTGTTATCCATTCTTTTTTACGTAGTTAACCAATCCTTTCGCATCGAAGATACCCACCAATTTATCCGGGAGGGGCGCAAAGTGAAATGGTTTCGAACCAATTTTCACGATCCCGGCGGAGAAGTCAACATCTACCGCATCGCCAGGCTGGTAAGCCTCGACAGCCTCCGGCACAACCAGTATCGGTAGCCCCTGGTTCACAGAGGAGCGGTAGAATATCCGGTTCACCGATTTGCAGATCACGGCTTTGATACCTGCAAAAGCAAGTCCAACAGAAGGATGTTCCCGGGACGAGCCGCAACCGAAATTGGCCCCGGCGACGATGATATCACCGGCATTAACACGTCCGGAGAAGCTGTCATCAAATCCTTTGAACAGGTGAGGCATAATTTTATCGGCTTCGGAACTGTTGATGTTATAGGTGAGGTTACCGGCAAACATCTGATCGGTATTGAGGTTGTCGACATCTGCATAGTGCCAGATGCCATCCTTGTAACGGTCATCTCCGGCCTTGATGTCGACGGTTCCGCTTTGCGGGATTTTGTATGGAAATACATCCTGGCCGGCTTTCCCGCGCGGGTCGGTGATCTCACCGGCCAAAGCTGAAGCAGCCACGGTTGCGGGTGATGCAAGGTAGATGCTGGATTCCTTGTTCCCCATGCGGCCTTTGAAGTTCCGGTTGGCCGTAGAGATGATGACATCGCCGTCGGCCGGGATACCCTGTCCTGTTCCCAGGCAGGGCCCGCAGGAAGCAGCCAGCACGCTGGCGCCGGCATCGATAAAGATGTCGATAAGTCCTTCTTTCATGGCCTGCATATAAACCGCTTTGGAAGCCGGGATGACCAGCAACTGGAAAAATTTCGGGACTTTCTTTCCTTTCAGGACTGCAGCGGCTTCCCTGAGATCCTCAATACGTCCGTTGGTACAGGTGCCGATAAGAGCCATGGTTAGTTTGGTTCCCTGCACTGCAGAGACAGATTTAACATTGTCAACATGGTGTGGCGCGGCGACAACCGGGAAGATATCACCCAGGTTAATGTCAACGGTTTGGCAGTATGTAGCGCCTTCATCTGCCCAGACACCTTCTGTTTTCTTACCAAGATATTCCCAGAGGACTTCATCGGCGGGGAAGACAGCGTTCTTGGCGCCCATTTCGGAGGCGAGATTGCAAAGGACCATCCGATCCGAAACCGACAGTGTTTTCACCCCTTCGCCATGGTATTCGATGGACATGTAGTCGGCGCCGCTGGAGCCGTTCATTCCGATGATCCAGAGAGCCAAATCCTTGGCGTATACTCCTTTTTGTAGTTTGCCTCTCAGGTTTATCCGGATGGTTTCAGGAACCCGGAACCAGGTCTCTCCCTGCTTCCATAATCCGGCTGTTTCTGTTCTGTCAATCCCGGCTGCAAAAGCATTGAAGGCTCCGGCGGTGCCGGTGTGGCTGTCGCTGCCAACGATGATCATGCCCGGTTTGGCGTACAACAACATGATCTGGTGGCAGATGCCATCACCAACATCATGGAATTTGGCGATCCCATTCTTTTCGACCACCTCGCGGATGAGCTTATAGTCATTCGCCAGCTTAGAGTTGGTTGGCGGGGCATTGTGATCCAGGGTGATCAAAATATTGTCGGGATAGAGGATATTTTCTCCTCCCATCTTTTTGAAAGTGCCATGAATGCTCGATGAATTGTCATGAGAGAGCACAATATCGGGCTTGGCAAATACAATTGCACCCTGTTCAGCGTGGAAAATCTTTTCGGCAAAGGTTTGTGGTTTCATATTTATTAATTTGGTGATTTAGTGATTTGGTGACTTGGTGATTATTGTCATTGCGAGCCGCAAAGCAGCGTGGCAATGAAGATTCGAAGATTTGAGGATGTGAAGATGCATCAATTATTCTAAACTTTCCCTATTCGCTAGTCGCTATTCGCTAGTCGCTATTCGCTAGTCGCTTTTTTGCTAATCGCTATTTTGCTACTTTATTTCTGGCAAAGATCAGATTTTTTCGATTATTCAACACGCATCCGCTTCAATAAATTTGTTCACTCATATAAGAAACCACAAAAATCAACAGGCAGTTTTGTGAAACAAAACATTTTCCTACTTTTGCACCCGCATAACAGCTATTGTTAGCACACTGATCATTGTTCATTGTTCATTACTCATTGATCATTGTTTTGGAGAGGTGGGTGAGTGGCTGAAACCAATCCCGATTGATCGGGACTAAACTGTCGTACTGGGCAGAGAATTGAAATAATGGAGAGATGGGTGAGTGGCTGAAACCAATCCCGATTGATCGGGACTAAACTGTCGTACTGGGCAGAGAATTGAAATAATGGAGAGATGGGTGAGTGGCTGAAACCAATCCCGATTGATCGGGACTAAACTGTCG
>VGGL01000047.1 GCA_016868575.1 Bacteroidota bacterium | reverse complement strand
GAATATCCGGCCTTCATCTTCCGAGTCAAGGTTGATAAGGATCCTCCCCTCAAGGAATCCCGGCTTCAGGCCAAAGGCGCCGGTCAGACCGGTCTCTTCATCTACCGTGAACAGACATTCGATCGGACCATGAGGAATGTCAGTAGCATCCAGAAGAGCCAGTTGGATAGCGATGCCGATGCCATCATCGGCGCCCAGCGTCGTGCCACGGGCTTTCACCCAGGCTCCGTCAATGTATGGCTGGATGGGATCTTTCAGGAAATCGAAGACCGTATCTTCATTCTTTTCACAAACCATGTCGAGATGGCTCTGCAGGATGACGATGGGAGTTTTTTCTTTACCCGGAGTAGCGGCTTTGCTGATGAGCACATTGCCGGTATCATCCTGCTTCCATTGCAGATTGCGGCTTTTGGCAAACCCAATAATATATTCCGCCAGCCTGGCCTCCTGCTTCGAAGGATGCGGGATCTGACATATTTCATGGAAAAACTTCCATACAGTGGCGGGGGTGAGGGAGAGGATGTTCATAAATTTGGAGATTGGGTGATTGGGTGATTGGATGATTGGATGAATAGAAGAGGTTTAACGATATCAATAAAATTGATCATGATTGGTCAACTGCAAAGGTAGAAATTTCATAATTTTAACCCCAAAAGGATTTGATAACTCCCTGTTCATTGCTCATTACTCATTGTTCCTTGTCATAACTGTTTGCTGATTGCTGATAACTGATCACTGATGCTATCCATCATTGATATCGCCTTCTTGGTTTTCCACACCGCCCTGATCATTTTCAACGTGTTTGGCTGGATGTGGAGAAGGACCCGATTGGCAAACCTGATCACTTTATTATTAACCGGTGGTTCCTGGTTCATTTTGGGGATTTTCTATGGGTGGGGCTTCTGCCCCTTGACGGAGTGGCATTTTCAGGTTCTGGACAAGCTGGGGGAAAGGAATATTCCTGATTCTTATATCAGTTATCTCCTCGAGCGTCTTACTTCAATCCCGTTTGATCAACAGTCGGTCGACATGGCAACCCTGGGGGTGTTTTTAGTAAGCCTGATTTGTTCTGTCTTTGTGAATATCTGGTATCGAAGAAGAAAGGCTCAGAGCACCGGTTGAATGATCTCTTCCATATCTTCTGAAGCCTGTCCCATCACTTCGGCAAAGAGTCCGCCGAGGAAGTTGGAAAGCAGTCCGGAGTTGATGCGGGAGACGTAGGTCTTTCCGTCGGATTTCTCATAAACAGATATCCGGCAGGGCATGAGGGAGGAGATATCCCGTTCGTTGTCCTGTGCCAAGAGTTTGCCGGAGTAAGCGGGTTTACAAAGTTCCAACACCTTGATGTGATTCATGCCCACTCTGTGGTGCTCCAAATTCCTCCGCGGTACTCTGTGAAAGGATTACACAGAGGGGCACAGAGAAAAGCTGAGAGCCACAGAGGAGTGGAGTAAAAAAAAGGAAGAAAAAAAACAATATGGTCCATAGGTTTCATGAATGAGATTTTTTATACCTTTGCCGCCTGTTTTACTAAGGCCCAGGTGGTGGAATTGGTAGACACACCAGCTTGAGGGGCTGGCGCCTTCACGGGTGTGCAAGTTCGAATCTTGTCCTGGGCACGGAATAGTTAACAATGAGCAGCAAGCAGTAAACAGTTAACTGATCACTGTTTGCTGCTTGCTGTTAACTGATTACAGACCCCGCCCGGATGGCGGAATTGGTAGACGCGCTAGTTTCAGGGACTAGTATTCGCAAGGATGTGCAGGTTCGAGTCCTGTTCCGGGCACAAAAACAAATGCAAAGTGCAAGGTGCAAAGTCTAATAATTTGCACTTTGCACTTTTCGTTTTAGGCTTTGCACTTGGGGCTTTACACGTCAGATTTTACACTTTTTTCTCATCCAACATATTACCTTTCCCCCTTTTTCCTGATTAAGCATAAAAACCCAATCATGGAAAAACAAGAAAAAGGCCAGTTCAATGAGCAAATTCGTGAACGGACGATCAGAATGGCCGTTGAGATTCACCAACTTCTGGTAAACTTGAAAGTTTCACCTGTTACCAGGCCAATTGTAAATCAGCTCGTCAGAAGCTCATCATCGGTTGCTTCAAATTACAGGGCAGTCACCAGAAGCCGGTCTGATGCTGAATTCTATTCGAAGATGTGCATTGTCGTGGAAGAGATCGATGAAACCCAGTTTTGGATGGATTATCTGAGGAGAATAAACCTATTAAATACTGCGGGGACTTCAGCTCTTTTTAAGGAGGTTGAAGAATTGGTAAGGTTATTCACTTCTATTAAAAGCAAGATGAAAGATAAATTACGCCCTTGAAGTATAAACAAATGCAAAGTGCAAGGTGCAAAGTCTAATAATTTGCACTTTGCACTTTTCGTTTTAGACTTTGCACTTGGGTGTCTCGTCCTATTCATCCCTCGACCTATGATTGATTGGTGATTTCCTGCTTGCATGCAGCTTCTGGTGTACCAGGTATGCTGCGATAGAAGCGGTGATTCCAAGTTATCTGCCTCTCAGGTAGTTTAGCAAGAAGATCGTCAACCACCCAAGAATGATGCTTCCTGCCACTGTTCCAAGTACCCATATCAGCCGGGTTCTCTGCTGATTTGCAATCATATCGGCAACAGGCAGGAGAATAAGTGGCGGGATGGTGCCATGATCAAGCATCCCGTTTTCTTTCAGCGCTTTCTCAAATCCATCCCTGAAACCGGATGGATCCGGAATATAGAACATGTCCTCCTTTGCCTGATTGAAAGATTTGAATGTTGGAAGAGATAATCTTTCGAATTCATCAAATCCGACAATCTTTGGATTTATTGCCCTGCGGGAGTTTGTACGTCCGAAATGCATTCCTGTCCAGACGTTATAGGAAGATCCAAATGTTTTATCCTCCCTGTAATCTTTCAGAGGAGCCGCATAGAAAAGATTAAGCCGCATGTATTCACTGTATTTTCCGGCGGTGTTGCTGGTTCTGGCATGTACCATATGTCCATGATCGATGAAGTAATTCATGATCCTGTAGTACCGGGAAGGTCTTTCTTTCCTGATGCAGGACGGAGTCCCAACCTCAACAATCCTGGGTGAAAAAACTTTCATGTACTGGATTGAAAAAAACAGAGGGATAAGAATGCCGCATCCGGCCAAGAAAACTAATAGATCCATCAATTTTCTGTTTTTGATAAAATCTCCAAAATGGCTGATATAGGCAGGTCGGATGCAAATCAGCGTCACCAGCAGGGTGATCACAAATGGAATGATGTATTCGGAGAAGGTGATGTTGATATGAAATGGATGGAAATGAAAATAGTACCAGAATAGGGCAGCGTAAACCAGCAGAACGCCACTAAGGCAAACAACAAAGAGGAAGATTAACACCATAGCTTTATATTTCGTAAGGGTGTAAAAGTACTAAGTTTCTTTTTTTTGCTCCCCCTGTTCTAACTCTTGACAAAAGGGTTTCATTGTCGTATATTTGTCGCGATTTTTTAATTTTAAATCCCTGGACTATGAAAACAAAGATCCTTCTTATTGCTTTCCTGATGAACATTCCTGGTCTGTTTGCCCAGGTTCCGGATGCATTCACCTGCCAAACGGTTGTAAGGGATCCGGATGGTAACCTGATGACAAACCGGTCCCTGGCATTCAGGATCACCCTTATCCGCGACAGCGTTGATGGAGAAACTGTATATGCTGAAATTCAGAATGTAATTTCAAACGCTTATGGCCTTGCAGAAATGCTGATTGGGCGCGGAGTTCCCATTACGGGTGACATAGAATCCGTTGCCTGGGGCAACCATTCACATTTTATCCAGACTGAGATAGATACGGCCGGAGGCACCAATTTTGAGCGGATGGGAATCTCTCAGTTGATATCGGTTCCTTATTCTCTCTTTGCTAAACGGGCGGCTCCCAGTCATGTCGCAGGTTCAGGAATAGAAGTTCGGGGAGATACCATCATCAATGCAAATCCTGACCGGGATGTCGTTCTTAACCCTGGAGCCGCTATCCATGTGAGCGGGACCTATCCCGAATTTACGATCGACAATACAGCGCCTGATGTTCCTGTAGATCTATCTCCGGGAGCCGGTATCTTGATAGATGGCGGCTATCCGTCCTTCACCATTACCAACACATCTCCTGACGAAGTTGTGGTTCTCCTTGATGGCACTGGTATCTCTGTCAGTGGAACATATCCGATATTTACCGTCACAAACACCCTACCCGACCAGGTCGTCAATATGACCAGTGGCCCTGGAATAGATGTTTCCGGCACCTATCCTGATTTCATGGTGGCAAATACCGCCCCGGATCAGATCGTATCACTGACAAATGGTTCCGGAATCGGTATTTCAGGCAGTTATCCATCATTTATTATCACCAATACATCTCCCAATGTGACACATACCGGTGATGCAACGGGAAGTTCTGCCCTTACGGTCGTTAAAATCCAGGGTAGAAGTGTTTCTGCAACGGCGCCAACAACTTCCTATGCACTGAAATGGACAGGCACTGAATGGGCGCCTCAGGCAGATGTTACACGCGATGGATGCCCGTCAGGGTATACATCAATCAACAGTCAATACTGCATTCAAACAAACATGTTCGACTGGACATCGAGAAGTTGGTTTGGTGCAATTGATATCTGTGGTGATAACGGCGCCAGGTTGTGCTCATGGGCTGAGTGGTACAATGCCTGTGTTAATGGGGTAGGGTTATCCTACATGCTCAACTATCTGCAATGGGTTGATGACGGGGTGTCAACCGCAAATTATGCGCGGGTTACAGGAGGAACAACATGTGCAGCAAGGGATAACAAAGACGTAGATGTTTCAACCAACGCTACCTATACTCGCTGTTGCTTTTCAAAATAAGCCATTACAGGAAATTCTTGATTTTCCGCTATGATTTGTTGTCGGTTGTTCCTTACCTTTCTATTACTTCTTATTCCTCTCTTTTCTCTGCCTCAAAGAATCCAGGGGGTTATTGCTGATTCTGCTGTCAAATCATGTCACATGATATTAGAAAGTGTTTTTGGGAATGACCTGATTATCATTGATAGTTGTTTGATAGACCGGCTTGGATCCTTTGTTTTTCCTGAGAAAAAATATCCGGTCGGTTTTTACCGGCTTTCCCTAAGTGACACGAACTCGGTTGAATTGATCATCAATCCTTCAGAACCGGTTATTGAACTCTACTTTAAAAATACAAAACTCCGCGAAAGTATTCATGTGATAAATTCTCTTGAAAACAGGCTTTTATGGCTTAATAAATCGAATAGCAAGGATATTCTGCAAGAGAAGAAGAAAATCTTCATCCTCAGATCTTATGCCCGCAAAAACAATCCCGATGAATTTGAGGAACTCAGCCGGGATCTGGAAAAACTTGATAGCATCGACCGGCAATTTGTTTCAGATCTTGTTGGAAAATACCCCGATACCTACTTTTCAAAAATAGCCGGACTTTCACTCCTTGGCAGGAAGACATGCAAAGAGGGCTATTTCGATGATATTGATTTCAATGATACATCCCTGATGCGCAGTCCCGCTATACCCATCCGTATCATGGATTATCTGGTGAGATTTACCGAGTATGATGAAGTTGGATTCAAGGCATCCATTGACTACATTTTACATCTTGCTTCCGCTAATCAGCCGATGTACGAGCTTTCCCTGAATTACCTTCTTTCCTTATTCAATGATACAGGACCTGAGATCATTTTCCAGTATCTTGTTGAGAATTACCTTCTCTCAGATGGTTGCGGTGCGGATTACATCAATGATGATATCGAAAAGAAAGCATTTGATTACCGGCAAATCCAACCCGGCTCAAAAGCTCCTGATTTTGAAATTCATTCTGAAAATGGCATGGATATTAATCTCTCTGATCAGGTTCTCAAATGCGAATATACCTTGATCCTGTTTTGGTCATCCCATTGTCCGTTTTGCAGGGAGGTAATTCCTGCCCTGGACAGCAGCCTTCTGCTTAACGTGGAGAAACGAGGGAAGGATTTCATCCAGGTGCTTGCATTCTCTCTGGATACTGGGAAGCGGGATTGGGGAGAAGCGATTGAGAATGAAGGGAAAAACTTCCTCCATTACTGTGATCTGAAGGGATGGGATTCACCGGTTGTCAGGTTATATAAGGTTCACAAAACACCTGCCTGTTTTCTGATTGGACGGGATGGAAGGATCATTGCACGTCCTTCAAGGCCGGAGGAGATTAGAAGGTTATTTCCATAAGTGCTACTTCACCTATTTTGCGTATCAGCCCTTTTCCATTTAGTTACTGCCGCATCACCACGAACTTCCGCACAACCTCGCGCTCACCCGATTGAACCCGGATGAAGTAGATTCCTTGCGAAAGGGTGGAGATATCAAGCACAGCCTTCAATAATCCCTGTCCGCCGGTCTGCATTTCAAGCATTCCGATGTTGTTGAAGATGCCGATTATGTTGATCTTTTCGGAACTTCTAACCGTCAGCAAGTCTCCGGCGGGATTTGGGAAGATATCCACGTTGCTATTCC
Organism: Bacteroidota bacterium; assembly: GCA_016868575.1. Classification (GTDB taxonomy): domain Bacteria; phylum Bacteroidota; class Bacteroidia; order Bacteroidales; family FEN-979; genus VGGL01. The sequence goes on along the minus strand of VGGL01000047.1, from coordinate 9,279 downwards.
CTTCATGCTCCGGAGTAGTTGTCGACAGATCGATGATGTTGGAAGGGATGGATTCACATAAAAACGAACCCGTGAGAACATCACTGAACCAGGCAGTCGTGTAGTATAGCAACGACCAGTAATTCGCCGGCAATGTATCAGCAAAGCTACAGGTAGGAATGGGTGTATGGTTTATCATCTCATATTGCCCGAAGTTGACTGAACGGTATACATTGTATCCTAAGATTTCCCAGTTGCTGCCACTACAAACGGGTGGCTCCCAGATGAAGAAAATCTCCGGTTGGGTGATGGAATAGTCCAGGTTCAGTGGAGGATTACATTCAAAATAAATCTTGATGTTGTCAACCATCCAGGAATCAATATTGGATGAGTTTTCACCTTCTGCAACAAATCGGATTATGAAATTCTCGCCAGCCACATAAGAGATGTCTAAGTGTTCTGAAATCCAGTCTGTAGTGCCATCATTGGTTATCGTTTTTTCGAGTTGCCATTGATTGTTCAGGAAAACCTCCACTTTAAGCTTTTCAGTTTGAGTGGGATTGATGTTGCTGTCGTAAAGCTTATAATCAAAGTCAAGATAGAAGTGACCACAAACCCACAAATTTCCAGGAATCGGCATAGATTCCAATGCATAGAAATAATTTGTCAGTTCAGGGCTACCTGTAAACTCCGCAGTGGGGGCGGGATTCCCGTCTACGGTAGTAATTCGCCAATTACCTTGATCGGGAGAGAAGGTCCACGTATTATAGGTGAAGTTAGCAGATGTCCAGGGTTCGAAAAATGGAAAGCAGAATGGAAAGATGATTTCTACGATAACAGGACCAACGCGAGAGGATTCGCCAGTTTGCCCGGGCTGTCCATAGGGAGTTAAATCATACATGGCCGTGATGTCGTATTCATATGGGACATTCCATTGCAGCGGCCCGTCATAATAATCCAGGGAGTCAGGATCATTGAGGTAATCAAAGGGAATGGAATCCTGGTGGTAATAGAGGTTGTAGCCCAAAAGGCCGGGAGGTGTTTGTCCGCCTCCGGTGGTATTACAAATATCATAAGCGAAGATCAGACTGGGACTTTGCAAGATGCTTCCCATGAGGATGAACTTACCAAGGACAAGATTTCCGTTGTCGGCACAAAGACCTCCGGATATTCCAGCGTTGAATCCAGGAATATCTGTCGCACTGTGGGAAACATTTGAGAGCGTGTTGGTAACACATTTCATCTGTTTGATGTCGACGCCGTTGCCTCCTTGATCGAATATCCACAGGTAAGGCCCGCCGGGGCTTACATTGTCATAAGCCGAGCCAGTCATGGATGATAATCCTAATCCGGTGATGTTCGTGACCACACCTCCATTCATGCTAATCAATGCCATGGTGCCCCAGTCGCCACAATAGAATCCGGGCAGGTCGGGTTTGTAGGAAATATGTCGGACATTGATAGAAGTTGGGATCGTACCGACCAAGATCTTATTCACCAGATCTAGTTTATAGATGGTGGTTGTGGCGGCGCCACCGTAAAAGTACGGATCATTATAAGCCATATCGCGAATCGCGCCGGCGCCCGCCACAGTGAAATCTTCCACCCACTGCCAGGATCCGGATATCTGCTGGTATTTTGAGAACTGACCAGGTCCATTCCATTTCGATGTAAAAATAAATTCACCATTGGTCTCAATGCCGAATTCATTCGCGGAATGGGCATTGAAGTAAAATATGATGTCCCAAATGGCATCAGAGGAAGCGAAAAACATGATTGGCTTTTCCCAGGTCAGGTAGGCGTATTCCTGAATTCCTGCTCCTTGGAAATTACGGGGGGGGTAGAGGTAAATGCTCGTTACATTATCCTGATTGAACGTTGGATTTTTGTAATAGTGGCTTTGGTTGCTAAACTGCGCCCAGCTTCCAGGGAGGCCGGACAACAGCCAGAGCAGGATCAAGGCAAGCCTTGCTGAAATGATTGCGGAGGGCTTCATGAGGATATAAAATAAATATATGGATGAATATGGTAAGGAGATTATATGGGGGATAAAGTTTCATATTCCTCGATAAAACTAGCGAAGGTGGTTTTTCAATGCTACAAAAATAATATAAAAATTCATTTAAACAAAATGAAATCTAATCCAAGGCTGCCCGTCGACATAAATTCCGCCCCTTCAGGGCTTATTATCGGTGACCTGTTCCCCAACTGGCAAGTCCCGCCCCTTCGGGGCTTATCCACAATGTCATGCAAATTGGAACAGCATCCATTTCTCAGTAGGTTACTCTTCCCACTATCTATAACCCCACTAGCCCTGAAAGGGCGTAATTCGTGAACCCAGGGCGAAGTCCTGTGGCTCCGCGACCCCAAGGTGACGCCCTGTGGATAAGCCCGGAGCTGAATGGAAGCGAGACCCCGACAAGCCCTGAAAGGGCGTAATTCGTGAACCCAGGACGAAGCCCTGTGGCTCCGTGAACCCAGGGCGAAGCCCTATGGCTCCATGAACCCAGGGCGAAGCCCTGTGGCTCCGCGACCCCGAGGTAACGCCCTGTGGATAATCCCGGAGCTGAATGTAAGCGAGACCCCGACAATCCCTGAAAGGGCGTAATACCTAATCCCACACATATCGCTCATCATAATCGACTTTATACTTCTTAAGACAAGCTCTGTATTCCTTCTGAAAAGATCTTTTGCTGTGATGCTCATGCTGATTATCAATGTAGGCAATGACCCTCTCAACCTCAGCTGGATTTACTGAAAAAGCGCCATAACCGTCTTGCCAATAAAAGTTGATTAATGATGGATTCCTTGTTTTCATCCACTTCGAGGAATGTGACTTTAGCTCTTCTAAAAGTTTAGAGAGAGCAACCTTTTTTGACAGCATACATAGAATATGCACGTGGTTGGTATAACCGCCGATTTTTATCACATGCGATCCCAGATTATTGCATATTCCACCTAAATAGCCATAAAGTTCTGAATCGTAGGGTGGATAAATGACCGGAGCCCGGTATTTGGTGCTGAAAACGATATGAATATAGTTTTTTACAAGTGACTGTCCCATAGGATGATATATCTCGCCCCTTCAGGGCTTATTATCGGTGACCTGTTCCCCAACTGGCAAGTCCCGCCCCTTCGGGGCTTATTGTCAGCGTCCATTTACCCGTTCAATCCGAAATGATCATATTCACCAGGCAGTCGATGACGATCATCTTCCGGTGGATGATCTTTTCTTTTTCCCTGAGTTGATTGATCCTGACGATCAGGGCATGATAGGTCTCCTGATCTGCGGAAGAAATCCGCTCCTCATCCAGAATAAATCCGCGCCGGGTCAACTCATCCTGCAGCCGTGCCGACACCTTTTTACTTTTTCGCATGACGCTTCTTTTCCGTTTAATCGGAAAAAAGCGAAAAGGTCATCTGTTTCGGTCAGTTTTTTATGATGATTTTTTTCGTAACCCGGATGTTTGGGTCGATCTGGATATCGCAGAAATAGAGTCCCTGCGGGAGATGGGTGGCGATGATCCGGGTCTCTTTGGAATTCAGTAAAGGCGTTTCTCCCACCTTGACCCCGAGGGTATTAAAGAAGGTGGCTTTGATCCTTGCCCTGGCAGGCAGGTTCGGGATCCGGATGGTGAGGATGCCCGAAGAAGGATTTGGAAAGATCTCAACTTCCGATACAGGTCGCTGTCCTGGCGGGAGCGAAGTAAATGGACATTCACCCGGGATATTTTCGTCCAGCCAGTCAAAACGATGATTAATGTATTGCTTCAGGTGTTCGATCTCTTCTTCATAGGTCTGTGCCAATGGGGATGGATTCGGCCAGACATAGGTACCCATGATCAGCCATTTGGTGAAATTCCGCTCCTGGCCCTCATAGATGTAGTTGACCATGGAATCGATCTGTTCGAAGATACTGGTGTTGCTGAGGATGGTCTCCCGCAGTTCTTCCCAGCGGCACCGGAGATCCTGCACATAGAGCGTGTCTTCCATCAGGCGGAACCACCAGAATGGTACCTGCCAATAATCCCATTCACATGGAAATTCGTAAGCCCAGCCGCTGTAGTCATTGCCTCCACAGTAGTCGGCATTCCACCAGGTGATGTCAAAATCCCACACCGGACCCATCCGGATCTTTCCGCCCTTGCTGTATTTGTCCTTGTGGATGAACGTGCTGAGCCTGTAACCATCTACGTTTTTACTGATCTCATTGATGATGAAGAAATCGATAAAGGTATCGGGATAGGCATATTTTCGAAAACCCAGGTTTGGATCCTGGAAATAGGGACCATGCAGGGCCGTCTCGAAGGAGTCGACATACATCTGGATATATTCATTTTGTGGGCCGACGATATCTTCCGCATCGGGATATTCGTAAAGGAACTTGATAAACTGACCCTGTGAATGGACTTGTGGCGGATACGGAGATATCCATCCCTGGCCGCCACCACTTCCGGTTTCCTTGTCTATCTTAAAGATATATCCGCCGGTCACCGGATCTCCGCTGGTGGAGGTTGGAAGTAATTTGGATATGTCTACCCGGTCATTGTCACGTTTTATCTTCTCTCCAAGGAAATAGACACCTTGGTAGTCGTCGTTGATGAACAACTCGCAAAAGCGTGTGCGGGTGGCATATTGCCCCATGTCGATGGAGAGTTTGTAGGTGAGTGCATTCCGGAGGAGCGATTTGTCAGAAAAATTGGCGATCAGCACCCAGTCATGCTCCGGCGGCATCCCCAGCAGGGAGGTGTCGACTTCAACCAAACCGGTTTGATCAGTGGTTTTAAAACCATAGCTTTTCTTAGGGAATAACTGTGAACTTGACCCCCTGATCTCAATCATCATATACCCATCGTAAGCCGGTGGATCAGTAAGGTGATTGGGTTGACCGGGCGGATTATCGATAATTGAAAAATCAGCAAGGATTTTTGGTTCATCCGGTATCTCCTGTCCATGGGTATCGATGATGACAATGGGCAGGTTTGAAGAAGTGAAGAATGGGGGGGAAGGGTTATTGCTGAAGGTCAGGCTCCATGTTGTCAAGGTACCGCTAACGCCTTGCTCGCTATCGGCGACGATCAGTTTCCACACCCCATTCCCAACTTGTCCGCTGTTGGCCATTCCCAGGTTCTGCTGGGGGCGGAAAGTCCCGGTAAATGGGGGAGTACCTTCGGTTATCGAGAGAGCTGCGAGGTCATTGAAACAGGTGTTGGTATAGTTATCACCTTCTCCGCCATTATTCATGCTGAGTATCATCTCGGTTCCTGCCGGGGAAACCAGGACAATGGTCAGGTCTCCGACGCGGCTGTGGTTGATGGTCAGGCATACTTTCTCCAGCCCGAAAGTACTATCCAGGATGGGAGGAGCAAGGCCGCTTACTGAAAGGATAAAAGTAGTCTTGGTGTAATCATGGACGATCCCGCCAACGCCGGTGTATGTTTGTGATTGACCTGGAAGAAATAAAACTGATAATAGCAGCAGAGAGAACAGCCTGAGCTTCATGCAGGAACAGGATTAGAGAGGATCGTCAGTTGTTTTTTTCGATCGATAAACTTGCTGTCCAGTCGCAGACGATCCTGATCTGGTCGTCAGTAAGCTGGGCTTCCGGGTTCTTGGCAACAAATCTCCTGGGTGGCATGGTTCCTGCCTTCATCTCCTTACAGATTGCCCGTGCTTTCGAGACTTTCCTGTCAGCTGAATAACCATCCCACGGTGAAAGATTCAGCTTGCCTTTGGCTAAACCAGTACCCTGATCGGAGTGACAAGCCATGCAGGCTTTTTTCAGGATCACATACACGCTGTCGGGAATGCCGGAGGTGCTTTGTGTCTGCTGTGTGGGTGTTTGAAAGGCGCTCACCATGAAAGCAGCCGTAAAGACCTCCAGGACAATGAAAGGAATGAGTTGCTTTTTCATCGGATTGCTTTTTTCGACAGTCAAAATTAATAAATAAATGATCCCCGGCAGCATAATTGGTATTTTTGCCGCGCTTTGATCCTGATATGATGAAATTTCAACCTTTTTCCTGGCTGTTGATCGCTTTGCTTTCCTTCACGGCTTTCCTTGGTAAAGGACAAGATACCCTTTCCCGCTTTGCAGGAGAAGGACAGTACATCATCCGATACCTTAGAAATCCACCGGAGGATAAAAAGGTAAACAGCGAAATATCAAGGGAAATAGCAAAAGTTACGCAGTGTGGGTTAAAAAATGCCACGGTTACGGTTCATTACCGGTATGATGGTGTCATCCTAAGAATGGATGGACGGTGCCAGGTAAAAATTGAGCTGTACCCCGGTCGTATGGATCATCTCTTTATATACAGGAGTTTTGATATGACTTCACCGATGCGGCCTTCTTGGATCAGGATATTTGGCGCCACATCAGCGGAATCTGACGGGTTTCATCAACCCTTAGACCTTGCTGAACGGTCCATTGCCGATACGGTCACCCTCGTTACATTCCTTGAAGGGTTTTGTCCGGATCATTTAGATGTAGAATTAGACTCTATTTCCTTTACCTACCTTCCGGAAGATCTCGACCGGCTTTACCGACACGAGCGTTATATCGACGATTACCACGCCTTACCAGGACTGTCTGACCAGGCAGGCAAGACGTTGAAGGGATTTGATCCGGAGGACTGCTGCAGTTATCTCAACCAATTCATCGCCTTATTGGAAACGCGGTTCATCATCAACCATTTTGAGAAACAGGATTTAACCCGACAGCTTGCGTTGGAAAGCCATGATCCGTTAAATTTTACCGAAAGGTTTCAGGAGCTGAAGAGGCTGCATTACTCACTTTTCTATACCCTGAAAGATAAGCTGAAGGAGAAGGAAAGGCTTGCCTGTTATCAGGAAGGTAACGAATGGATCCCATACCTGATTGACCGGCTGGTGTTGTATAAAACCCTGTCCTTTCAGGCAGGCGATGCTTTCGCCCCTGTCTATGCCAGCGTACCTGATGGTTTTATTCATATTGAGACCCTCCATGAACTCGACACCTTGCTGGCCGAATGGTTCAGGGTAACCGGAAATGATTACCATCCTGGCATCAAGGACCAGCTTTTTGTCCAGGTGGAGGATCTTCTAAGGAAGAGGATATCTCAGGCATTGCAGGAAGAGCAGTATGCCCTGGCCATGGAATTGCTTCATGATCTGTCGGTCTTTTGCCAGGACAATCCCTTCACTACCTGCGGCGACCATGAAGAAGTAGCCGAAGGCACAGTGGAAGGTGTTTTCATGGCCTACCTGGGTATCGCAGGAACTGCCCTCGACATGGGAAAGAACCGCTTTGGCATGGAATACCTTGAAAAAGCCAGGAAATTCCTCGAAAAGAACAAGCACCCCAGGAGGCTGGAAGAGATGCTTGAGAAGTCGTTTGTCAGGATTGTTGATCACCGGTCGGCTTCCTGTCAGGCACTATCGGATAGGTCGCAATATGATGCTTCTGTTGCTTGTTACAGCAATCTGATCAACTGGTGCGAAAACAACGACATTCCGGGTTGCCGGGAGATGGTACAACAAAAGATCCGCGACATTCGGCAAAAGACGATTTTAGCGCTGAAAGATAGTCTCAAAGCATCCCTTTCCAACCGGGATACACTGTCCATCCTTCGGCTTTTTCAGTTGTTGAATGATAAGATCGGCGAATTTGGTATGAATCCCGTTTCTTCGATCGATCAAGAAGATGCCGATGCAGTTCATCACCTGATCGCCGGAAAATGTCTGCAAGACGGGATCAGGTTCCTCGACAACAATCATCCTTATCATGCCCTGGATTGTTTTGCAGAAGCCCGGTCGATACTGAAAAACCTGCCCGGATCAATGGATTCGGTAGTGATGGATTCACTGATCTGCATTTCAAGAAAGAAGGTACTCATTGTAGATATCCTCACAGCCAACCGGAACATGGCCAGGGATCTGGAGCATGCCTGGAACCACTATATGGAGTTCAGGAAGAGCCAGGATGACATGAAACTTAAGGAAGACGGCGAAGTCAACAAAGCCTTGTTTGATTTTCTCCAGAAATATGACCGGGAAAAATGTCAGATGGTCAGGGAGATCAGCCGGATCGATCAGGTCAAGACCGGCGAATGGCTGAAAGAGCGCAAATATGAGGAGCTCTACAGCACCTACCGGCGGATCAGGGACATTGTCGGGTTGTTCCCCGAATGTCATGCCACCGTTACAGGGTTGGAAGACTCCATCGCGAAATATCATGATCCGGCCGCCTATCTTGGTATGATCCGGAACCTGAGACTCATGATTGATCTTGGGGAATATCCTTCGGTATTCTCCATGCTACCTGTGCTTCAGCAGTTTTATGAGGATCACCATCTCAAGGTCTGCCGGCTCGATCCGGTCACCATCGATGATTTTCTTTATCCGTTGGATAATCAGCCATTCCGACAGTATTATCCGGCCTGGCTGCTCGAAGAGGGAAAACCCGTTGAATCTCTTCATAAGGTTTTCTCATTTCGCGAAGCATTTCCGGCAGAAGATATCGACCCTGTTTTTCTGAAAAAACTAGGTAAGGCATTTGGAAACCTGGATCTTCTTGACGACCCGTCTTCCGACCCGATCGCCAAATCAGCAGCACTAAGCCGGGATGCAGTGTGGATGGAACCGTTCCGGAGCGGTTACCTGGTTGTCAGAAAGCCGCCCTGGAAACTCAACCTGTTTGGCAAATAGGGTATCCGGAAACTTTTCCTACCTTTACAATCAAAATCAGGCATATGAAATTACTGTTGATCAGCAACTCAACCAATCCCGGCGAAGTCTACCTGGGATGGCCCCGTAGTCATATCAAGGCTTTTTATGAGAAACACAAGGTTCGTGAGATCCTCTTTTTTCCATACGCAGGAGTGAATCTTTCAGATATGGGGATGGAGACCTCCTTTAACATTTATGAAGAGAAGGTTTCAGCAGTCTTCAATGAACTGGGGCTATCGATCCGTTCCATTCACCGGGAACAGGATCCGGTGAATGCGGTCAGGGATGCCAAAGCCATAGCCGTGGGAGGAGGAAACACCTTCCACCTGGTTTACATGCTTCATAAACTTGGATTGATGGAGGTGATCCGTGAAAAGGTCATTGGGGGGATGCCCTATGCCGGCTGGAGCGCCGGAGCAAATATCACCTGTCCGACTTTGAGAACGACCAACGACATGCCGATCATCCAGCCGAAGAGTTTCCGTTGTCTCGACCTGGTTCCTTTCCAGATCAACCCGCATTACCTGGATGTCCATCCCGAAGGACATGGCGGAGAGACTCGCGAACAGCGCATCCTGGAGTTCCTGGCCA
>VGGL01000046.1 GCA_016868575.1 Bacteroidota bacterium | reverse complement strand
TTCCCGTTGATGGTATCCGGTGATAGGATGATATTGTTGAAGGCTTTTTTGATGAAATAGTGGGATGCCTTCCATCGTCCGTAATAATCAACGGATGACCAGGAGATAGCCGGCCAGCAGTCGTTGAACTGCCAGTAAAGGCTGCCCATGCAGTTGGGCATGGCTCTCCGGTGGGCTTCGATGGCTGTCTTCATCGCCTCGGCCTGCATGAGCTGGCTGACATACACATAGTCCCCGAATTTTACCGGAAGAAGATAATCCCTTCCCATGTATTCCTTAATGTATTCAAATCCCTTCGGATGTTTCTGGTGTTGCTGCAGCGCAGGGGAGGAGAAGGTGGAATCTGCAGGCCCGGAGAATGCCTCAATGGTTTTGATGTTTGGGAAAGCTTGCATCCCATATTCCGACATGAACCGCCCGATCTTTTTACGGTAATTCGAGATGGGCTCTTGTCCCCACCAGATGCCCCAGTAGTGTGAATCGCCGGAGGTGAGGCTTTCGGGACGACCCCAGCCATGGCGGGGCGAGGTTGGAATGTAAATCCTGGCTGAATCATACCGGATGACAGACTGTGGCAGGGTTTCGGAAAAAATCTTTTGATGGCCCTTCCACATCTCTAATGAATCCTCCTTGTTTATTCCATATTGTTTTTGCCACCCCCAGTTAAACCACCCTTGATCGAATTCGTTGTTGCCGCACCAGAGGGCCATACAAGGGTGATTCCTGAGACGGACGATTTGCTGAATGATCTCAGAACGGATAATGTTCAACGACTCCTTATCGGCAGGGTATATCCCATTGGCAAACATGAAGTCTTGCCACACCAAAATGCCGTTTTCATCGCACAGGTCATAAAAAAGATCGTTTTCATAGTTTCCGCCACCCCAGACGCGCAGCATATTCATGTTGGCCTTCTTCGCATCGGTGATGATCCGCCGGTAAGTCTCTTCTCCCACCCGTGTCATGAAGTTATCAGGAGGAACGTAATTGGCTCCTTTCATGAATACCGGGATACCATTCAGCTTGAAGTAGAAAGATTCTCCAATGGAGTCTTTGTTGGTGACGATCTCCAACTTTTTAATCCCGTAACGACACGTATGAATGGCTTTCTGTTCTGTGTTGATGAACACCCGGCTGATGAAGTTGTAAAGGTAGGCCTCTCCCAGACCATTGCTCCACCACAATTTCGGGTTTTTGATTTGGAAATCCACAATCACAATGCTGGCTCCCTGGCGAAGCTCAGCTCCACGCCGGATCACCTCCTTGCCTTCCGCTTCAATAGCAAATTCTGCCTGTGCAGGAGCCATCGAGTTGATGACAATTTCAGCCCTGAACTTAGCAATACTGTCATTGAGGTGGGTGAGTTTGTATTGAATACCCAGGATATACAGGGTGTCCCAGAGGCGCAATTCCACAGGTTTGTGAATACCTGTTGTCAGCAGTCGGGGAGACCAATCCCATCCAAAATGATAGGCCGCTTTGCGGGTCATCACGCGGGGGCCTTCCGGCAGTTTATAGCGAAGCTTGTTGTATCTCCGTTCACTCTCCTTATCCGGAGAAAGAAAATGGATACGAATGGTATTGTCCCCATACTTCAACCGTGCCCTGCAATCGACAAACCACTCCAGGAACTGGTTTGCGCCCCTGACGGCCAGTGAATCATTGATGTAAACCCGTGCATAAGTGTCGAGTCCCTTGAAGGACATGTCAATCCGCTTATGCTTCAGGATGGATGAGTCGACTTTGAATGTTTTGATGTACTCCCATTCTTTCATCCCTACGTCCTGAACCAGTTTTTCATTGTCACCAAAGAAAGGGTCAGGGATAAGCCCGAGCTTCATCAGATCAAGAAATACGTTGCCCGGGACTGTCGCTTCCTTGAAAGCATCCATGTTGTACTCCCTGAATTTCCAGTTATCATTCAGCGGGATGATCTCCAAATCCTGGCTTAATGCCATGTTGCTGATCATCAATAAGATGGTAAAGTAGAAAACGGCTGTTCTTCTGCGCATATCGTCGTTTTTTTGCGGTCAAAATTACAAATACTCCCGTTACGGAGATTTCCAGTAAGTTTACAGAGATCAGGTTTCAAGGTGCGGGGAAGTGGTTCAACTATCCTTTTGGCATCATGGATCAGTTTGCGAAGCTGGGCTTCAATTTCCCCGGAATGGAACTGCTTTTCTCCGGAGATGGTTCCATCCAGGAAATTTCCGGAGTAAAATTGCACACCTGGCTCTCTTTATTCAGCACATAGTTGTGGTCGTATCCGCCCGGCACCTGGCCAATCCTTTCTCCAATCAGATGAGCAGCCGTGAAATCCATGGCGTTGCCCCTGACTTCCCGGAGTTCTCCTGTGGGGATGAGGTTATCATCCACAACGGTATTCCGGTCGGCAGGAATCAGCAACTCATGCCCGAGAATACCGGTATCGGCTCAAGCCAGGTTAAAATAGCTGTGGCTGCTGAGGTTGACGGGCGTGGGCTTATCGGTTTGTGTCTCAAACAGGACGGAAACCTGGTTAGCCTTCGCCAGGATATAGGTTTTACCATCCAATGAAAACCTGCCTTTGGCAATGCGGTTGGCATAGCGTCCGACGATAGCGCCAAAATATGGACTGTTTTAAATATATGATGACAAAGAATCATATCCAAGCACAACGTCTCCCGGATTGCCATTGCGGTCTGGAACCCACAGTTGAGTGACAATGCCACCATAATTCGTTACATAGACCGTCATGCCTGACGGGTTCTTCAACGTAAACAACTGAATATCCTGACCGTCAACCTGGCCGAAGGGTTCTTGTTTGACCGATAATGTAAGTGTATCCGTGAGCTGACCGGTTTTATTTTCCATTCCCGGTTTGCAGTCGATTTGGGCTAACAGGAACAGACAAAAGGCAATGAAGAACCATGATGCAAGTTTTTTCATAAGATAGAATTTTCATGAGAAAGGTATAACATCACAGCGTTTACGTATGATATCACTGTGCGACCAGGATGGCGATTAGGGTGAAAAGTGTTTTCATCTTGAATTATTTTACTTCATCAAAGAGAAGAAAAGTTTTCAAATTTGTAAATCGTCAATAGAATTGTCAATTGTCAATCGTACATCGTACATCGCTTCACGGTAACATCTGTATCAGTAACCCAATCGTTCCCAACGTTTGGGTCAAAATGGATATACGTGAGAATGGGATATGTTCGTGTTGTGATGCCTGCCGGGTGAACCGTTCTGCATAGTCGACAATGCCGGCTAATCCATCGAAGTTGATCAGATGGGTGTCGTCGTTCCGGGTGTGATATTGCCGGTGTGTGCCGGTGGAAAAGTAGACCACCGGAATTTCTTTCTGCAGAAAAGGGTAGTGATCTGAAAATGGGGGAGCGGCCTGTTTCATTTCGATACGGAACATGGGGTTTTTATCAACTTTCCGTTTGATATGCTTCCATTCCCTGGAGCTACCTCCGCCAAGCATCTCTACCGCGTTGCCCATGCAGCCCAATCGGCCAACCATGTCGAAATTCATCATGAAGAGCACATCCTTTACTGGGACTGCCGGATGATCACAAAAGTACTCCGATCCCAGCAGACCTTTTTCTTCGCCGGAAAAACAGATGAAAAGATAGTTGGCCTTCGGGTCCGGATGAGCAGAGAAATAGCGGGCCAACTCCAACACTGCAGCCGTTCCGCTTGCATTGTCGTCAGCGCCATTGCACACAGCCATGTCCCCTGTCATACCCAGGTGGTCGTAATGAGCTCCAAAAACGATGGTCTTCTTCGCGCTATGATCAAGCAACCCAACGACATTGCAATAGGGTGTTGTGTGTCGGGTGATCCCGATTTCCATTGCGATCTCCTTTCCGGGATCGTTGATCAGCTCCATCGCCACATCACGGGATACATTGATAACCGGAACAGTAAGGGTATCAAACCGGGTAAAATCAAATAGCTGTTTCCGGTATTTTGAAGGACAATTCCAGCAGATGATGGCACATGCTCCATGTGAAACGGCCTGTTTCAACCGTTCAAACGGATCGGTGCTTTGGCGCTTCCCTGATGCACCCGAATAGTTCTCAGGGCTATCCAGGTCGATCAATGCGATACAATCATGTGGACGAGGATGAAGGGTTCGTTCGTTGTCCCAGCCAATTGCATTAATCACTCCTTTTACCTCTCCGCTGGCTGAACAGGCAAGCAATCCATAGTCACTTTTGTAAGTCAGCAGACGTTCACCAATGGAAACCTTGTTATATCGCGAAATGTTGACAGTACGACGTGGGAAAGGTTGCAGGAAGGAGGTATCCCCACTGCCGGCAGGTTTACACCGCGTCTTCCTGAACTCGTTGATGATATACTCGCTTGCCATCCTTTCTCCCGCTGTGCCTGATTCGCGTCCTTGCAGCGAATCGGAAGCGAGAATCGCCACATCTGTCCGGAGTCGATCGATAACCTTGTCATTTTTAAAATCAACAGGGTTTCCTTGACAGACTGCTAAAAGTGGCAGGATGGTGAAAACAATCAGAAGAAAAGAATAATGCTTCATATTGCTGGATTGAAAGGCGAAATTATACAGATTCATCGACCTGAAGAGGTCATTTGACGAAAATTATCTTGCAGGGTTACAATCATTGAACATCTTTGCACCTGTTGCCACAAAAACTCATAAACACAAATGAACACCATTGGCTTATGTCCGAATTAGTATTATTTGTGAATCTTAGTGAATTCCGTGTTTTCGTGGCGGAAAAGAAAATTTCCGGAAGAAACGCGTAACATCATTTCACTCTTGTTCATCGAACCTACCTTTCATGTATCGGCTAAAGAGTTCGAAGAAACATATGATGGGCAGTGTGTAAAACGAAAAGTGCAAAATGCAAAGTGTAAAATGCAAATTATTACACTTTGCACTTTACACTTTGCATTTGTTTGTGATCCGCCTGGGATTCGAACCCAGGACCCCCGCCTTAAAAGGGCGATGCTCTACCTGCTGAGCTAGCGAATCTCCTGAAAACAGGGGTGCAAAAGTACAGACAATTTTTGAGAGATAAAACGATTGTGGAAAAAAAATTAGAGCAACAGGATCCCTTTTCCTTCACGAACGACTACAGGTTCGCCGGTTGTGCAATCCACGATCGTGGATGGTTCGTTATCACCGAATCCGCCATCAATCACCAGGTCAACCTGCTTCATATACTTCTCATGGATCAATTCAGGGTCGGTGGTGTATTCCACAATCTCGTCATCATCGTGAACCGAGGTGGATAGAATAGGATGCCCCAGTTGCTTGACGATCTCCAGGGGAATATTGTTGTCGGGGATACGGATGCCGATGGTTCGCTTGCTGCTATGGAACATCTTCGGGATGTTGTTGTTGGCATTGAGAATAAAGGTAAACGGCCCGGGCAGGTTTTTTTTCATCAATTTGAAAATCTGGTTTTCTATCGGCTTGGTGAAATCAGCCAGATGGCTTAAATCACTGAATATGAAGGAGAAATTGGCTTTTTCAACTTTGATCCCTTTCATCTGTGCCACCCGCTCCACACTTCTTGGTTTATAGATATCACACCCGATGGCGTATACCGTATCGGTTGGGAAGATGATCACCCCACCATCGTCCAGGTGCTTGACAACTGCCTGGATTTGCCGTAACGAAGGATTATCAGAGTAGATCTTCAAAAGCATACATCACCGGGATTTCACAGCGAAGATAGAAAAAACAAATTTGATAAATGAGGCTGATCCGAAATATCATGATATTGGCTTTGTTTTGGGCTAAAGCCCTGTTTGCCAATTCTTTGACTTACCCCGGCCTTAAGGCCGGGGTAATTGGTAGTCAATGCTTTCCGGACTTTAGTCCAAAATTATAACCTTCTTGGAGCAAGCTCAAGAATTTTTTACAAATAGTAATAAAAATGTATATATTTGTAAAAAAATGAACCAGCCATGAAGACATTTGTAAAAGTTTGGTATGGCATTTCAGCCATTTTGGTGATCATACTGATTGCCGGTTTCAGCGGAACAAACAAGATGTATCCCTCCGGAGCGCCTCCGGGATACTCCAATTCCCCGGGAGATGGAAAAAACTGTACTTTTTGTCATGGAGGTACCGTAACGCCTGTTACCGGATGGATCACATCCGATATCCCGGTCGATGGGTATGTGCCGGGAACCACCTACAATATCACCTTCTCTTCCAGCGGTGCCGGCGATAAAGGATTTGAAGTTTCACCGCAGGATCTTTTGGGTACTCAAATGGGAACACTCATCGCAGGAGGAAATAACCAGATTCTGCTGAGTGGTAAATACGTCACGCATACCAGCAAGATCACTGCCAACACGGCAACATGGAGTTTCCAATGGACTGCGCCTTCAGCAGGTAGCGGAGACGTTACCTTCTATGGCGCAGGAGTTATCACTAAGGAAAATACCTATGTGACCACCCTCGCTGTGCAGGAGCACCTCTCATCTGTAGCAGATCCTTCAGGAAAGCCTGTCATCAGAATATTTCCTAACCCTTCAAGCGGACCTGTAAATATTGCTGTTGAGCTGAAAAAACCAGCTGTCATTTCCGGTGATGTGTTTACGCCGGATGGAAAAACGGTTCTGACTATCCCGCGTGAGACAGTGCCGTCAGGTACTTATCTAAAGAGCCTGAACATTGAAACAGAAACAGGAAATGCATTTCTCATCTTGAATCTCCTGATTGATGATTCAAAACATGCCTATCGAATTCTAACATATTAACATGAAACCAACTTTCCTGGTCATCTTGTTTTTTTCTTCCATGTTGCTGGGGTTCATGATGTGCAAGCATGATCCAATAGAACCTCCTGCTAACGGTAATGACACCATTACGCCACCGCCACCTCCACCGTCAGATCCCTGCGACCCGGATACCGTATATTTCGGTAGTACCATTCAGCCATTACTCCAATCAAGTTGTGCCATGTCAGGGTGTCATGATGCCGGAACCCAGGCAGGCCGGGTGCGGTTGACAGACTATTCTTATATCATCCAAACCGCAGAGGTACAGCCTTTCAATCCTGGCAATTCCAAGCTTTATGAAGTCATTACAGATAATGATCCCGATAAGCGGATGCCCCCACCTCCTGCTGCAGCGCTATCTTCAAATCAAATACAACAGATATCTGGCTGGATAAGCCAGGGCGCATACAACAATGCCTGTGAAGGAGGCCCCTGCGACTCCCTAAATGTTTCTTTCGCTACTGACATCTGGCCTGTGATCCAAACCTATTGCTATGGGTGCCACAGTGGAAACAATCCTTCCTATGGGATCAGCCTGACAAACCACGCCACAATCGCCACTGTGGCCAATGGTGGCAGACTGCTTGGAAGCATCCGGCATGAACAAGGTTACTTTGCGATGCCCAAAGGTGGCAACAAGCTCTCTGCCTGCAATATTGCGATGATCAAACAATGGATACTCGATGGAACACCGGATAACAAATAAACGACTTCTATTCTTGTCGGCTATAGCCATCTTGTCACTGTTCATGATGCAAGGCTGTTATTATGATAATGAAGAAGAAATGTACCCTTCCGTACCTTGCGATACGGCAAATGTTACCTATAGCAATACCATCGCCCCGATCATGGCTGATCGTTGCAATACCTGCCATAGCCAGGCCAGCCCATCCGGACAAGTTGTCACGGAAAACTATAATGGTTTGAAAGTTGTCGCAACTGACGGCAGACTTCAGGGATCAGTTAACCATTTGTCGGGATATAGCGCCATGCCACAGGGCGGCGCCAAGCTCTCAGCGTGCAACCTGAAAAAGATTGATATTTGGATCAGGAAAGGAAGCCAGGACAATTAGCAATGAGCAATTAGCAATGAGCAATTAGCAATCACTAAATCACCAAATCACCAAATCACTAAATTTTAAGATGAAAACGTGGGTAAAAATATTACTGGGGCTGGTGGTTCTTGGGATCATCGCCGCGGTGCTGGGGTATTTTTTCGTGTATAATAAACCTCACAAAGACATCGAAAAGGCGAAGCCGGAATATTCCCTTCAGGCCTTGGCACTTTTTAATGAATATGTTACAGACCAGACGGCTGCAGGAGAGAAATACAACGGCAAGGTGCTGGAAGTTGGCGTTACCGTGACAGGGATCGAATCAAATGATACCCTTGTCACCGTTGTTTCTGTCCTGAACCAGGGAATGTTCGGTGATGAAGGCATTCGTTTCACCATGCTGGAAAAGTATTTTGAAGCTGTCCGGCAGCTCGAACAAGGAAGTAGCGCTACCATCAAGGGTTACTGTGTGGGTTATACCGGCTCGGATGTGATCCTTGAGAAGTGCTCTATCATTCAATAATCACTAATCATATCAATACAAATGAAACATTTAACAATAGCGCTGCTGCTCGTGATGGTCATGGCAGGAGCAAATGCTCAGAAATATATCACCAAGAACGGATATATCCGGTTTTTCTCGGATGCTCCGCTGGAGAAGATCGAAGCCCAAAACCGGCAGGTCAATGCAGCGTGGGATATGGAAAGTGGTCAGTTGGCCTTTAAGGTGCTGATCAAAGCGTTCCAGTTTGAAAAGGCGTTGATGCAGGAGCATTTCAACGAAAACTACATGGAGAGTGGAAAATACCCGGATGCTACATTTTCCGGGACAGTGACGGATCTCAATGAAGCCGATTTCCAGAAAGATGTCATCAACCCTGTCACGTTAATAGGAAAGATGACCATTCATGGAGTAACCAAAGACATTGAGGAGAAGGGAACATTGCAGATGAAAGAGGGCAAGATCATTGGGAAGGCGAAGTTTTTCATCAAACTGAAAGACTATAACATCAACATCCCCCAGGCGGTGGTCAAGAATATTTCGGACCGGGTAGAGGTGACGGTGGATGTGACCCTGGAGAAACTGGTTAAATAACATATATTGAAACGATTTGCAGTTCTTATTCTAACATTGATGATCGTTACGGGCGGGCGCAGTCAGGATGACCTGATGAGCCTGCTCGGCGATGATCAACCACAGCGTGAGTTCGCTTATGCTGCATTCAAATCCTCCCATCTCATCCTGGGCCAATCCATTGAGATGCCCTCGCCCGGGGATATGAATTTTTGGGTTTCCCATCATTTCGGACACATTAATTCAGGGTTTGAGAACTTCTACGGCCTCGACCAGGCTTTCATCCGTTTTGGATTTGAATATACCCCGATTGACCGGCTGTGTCTCGGCATTGGAAGGAGTACGTATGAAGAAACGTTTGACGGTTATCTGAAGTTCAAGATCCTCCGGCAGAGCAAAGGTGCTGTTGTGATGCCGGTCACCCTGGCCTTTTTCTCCAGTGTGGCGCTCAATTCCTCCAAATGGGCTGATCCCGACAGGAAGAACTACTTTACGAGCAGGTTATCGTACACCTTTCAACTCCTGCTTGCCAGAAAATTCAATGATTACATCTCCCTGCAACTGATGCCTACCATGGTTCACCGGAACCTGGTACCAACAAAGGCCGATAAAAACGATGTCTTCCTCATCGGAGCGGGGGGCAGATGCAAGATCACTAAAAGACTATCCTTTAACCTGGAATATTATTACCTGTTACCAGACCAGGTGGTAAACCCGCCTGCTGCTGTACACAGCTCTTTTTCAGCAGGCCTTGACATTGAAACCGGTGGTCACGTGTTCCAATTGTTTTTCACCAATTCATCAGGGCTTCAGGAACATGCTTTCCTGACCAATACCACAGGCGACTGGTTTATGGGCGACATCTATTTCGGCTTCAATCTGATGCGGGTGTTTACCATCAAGATGCCAAAGATCCCAACAGACTGAGAAGGGTTAAAAAAGAAGGGTAAGCTACTTATATCGCACCGCTCAACCACGTACCCTTGCTTCCTTCCGGACCTGGGGGGATTCAGCAGGAGCTGGTCGTATAAGACTTACCCGGTGCAAAGATACGAATTTTTTCCCGTTGTCAAGGTTTTGTTTACTTTTGTGAAAGCTTTAACCTTTATCAATTATGGAAAATATTGACATTCAATCTGAAAAGCCGGCAAAGTCACTGTTCGTTCATTCCATGGGATACGGGATCCTTTTTGGAGGTGTGCTGATTGTCTATGTCCTCATTCTCTATATCCTTGAGGCAACGATGTCAACATGGGCAAGTCCTGTTAATTATGTACTCCTGATTCTGGGCATGGTGCTGGCTATTACCAGCTATAAAAAGAATGTATTGAATGGTTTCATCTCTTATGGAAAAGCCTTTACCATAGGAATGTTGATCGGTCTCTTTGCATTTTTTATCCTATCAATCTACCAATTTTTGCTTTACCAGTTTTTTGATCCGGGCTTAATAGATTTGATCAATGCTTCAGCCGAGGAAAATATCCTAAAAAGCAACCCGGAAATCTCCCCCGAGCAACTCGATGTGGCCATGGGATGGGCCAAGAAGTTCACAACGCCTCCAGTGATCGCTGTGATGACCTTAATTACTGGTTTTTTTATGAACCTCATCCTGGCCTTGCTGGTAGCGCTCTTTTTGCGCAAAGAAGAGAAAGTTGTCAATACGAACATTTAATCTCGCTGGATGGATCTGTCCGTTGTCATCCCTCTGCTCAATGAGGAGGAGTCGCTGAAAGAGCTCAGTGACTGGATTACGCGTGTTGCTGAGACCAATCAAATATCCTGCGAAATCATCTTTGTGGATGATGGTAGTCGGGACAAATCCTGGCAAGTCATAGAGTCCCTTGCTGCAACCAATAGTCATATCAGGGGTATCAAGTTTCGCCGGAATTATGGCAAGTCGGCCGCGCTGAATACCGGCTTTCAGGCTGCGAAAGGAGACATTATCATCACCATGGACGCTGACCTGCAGGATAGTCCGGATGAGATACCTGACCTGGTTCGGATGATCCGGGAAGAAGGCTATGACCTCGTCTCCGGATGGAAAAGAAAACGGCATGACCCCATCATCAAACGGTGGCCATCGAAATTCTATAACTGGACTACCCGCAGGATCTCCGGCATCATGCTGCATGACTTCAACTGTGGACTTAAAGCATACCGTGCCGACGTGGTGAAAAACATCGAAGTGTATGGCGAAATGCACCGGTATATCCCTGTCATTGCCAAACGTGCAGGCTTTGGGAGAATTGGAGAAAAGGTCGTTGCCCACCAGAAAAGACCCTATGGCTATACCAAGTTTGGCTGGGAACGGTTCATCACTGGCTACCTCGACCTGCTTTCAATCGCTTTTGTAACGAAATTCGGGAAAAGGCCGATGCATTTTTTTGGAACCATCGGCAGTCTGTTTTTCCTGGGCGGCGGCCTCATCTCGCTTTGGCTGATCGGTCTGAAAATCTTCCACGTGATCCAGAACACCAAGATCCGCGGCATCACTGACCAGCCTTTGTTTTTCCTTGCACTGGTTGCCATGATCATCGGGGCGCAGTTATTCCTTACAGGCTTTTTGGCTGAGCTGGTCTCCCGAAATTCCCCCGACCGGAACCAATATCAGGTGGAGAAGGAGGTTTGATGTGTTGATGTGATAATGTGCTGATGTGCTGATGGGTTGATGAAATAGATAGTAGTGACGTATTTCATAGTTTCTGATTTCTGATTTCTAATTTCTGATTTTTGATTTGTTATCTGTCGTGATCATCGGTTCGGCATATCCTCTCCGGGGTGGATTGGCTGCCTATAATGAGCGGCTGGCGAAGGCTTTTCTGGAGCAGGGATACCAGGTGACCATCTATACCTTCAGCCTGCAATATCCTTCCTTGCTTTTTCCTGGCAAAACACAGTATTCTACAGAACCTGCGCCTTCAGGATTGGATATTCGCGTGAAGATCAACAGCATTAGTCCTTTCAACTGGATCAAGGTAGGGAAGGAGATCAGCGAATTAAAGCCTGACCTGGTCATCATCAAGTTTTGGATCCCTTTCATGGCGCCCTGTCTCGGGAAGGTCGCCAGGATGATTCGTAAAAATGGCCATACGAGGGTGATCTCCATCCTCGACAACATCATTCCCCATGAGCATAAGCCCGGGGACAGGATGCTGGTTAAGTATTTTGTGAACGGCGTAGATGGATTTGTCGCCATGTCAGATTCGGTGATGAAGGATCTCCGGCAGTTTGACAATGAAAAACCATGTGTGTTCAATCCGCATCCCCTGTATGACAATTTCGGAGAGCCTATTTCAAAGGAGACTGCCAGGAAGGCGCTGTCATTGGGTGTTGATGAAAAGATCATCCTCTTCTTTGGTTTTATCCGGGATTACAAGGGGCTGGATTTGTTGTTGAAAGCCATGGCGCATCCGGAGATCAGAAAAGCGGGGATCCGGCTGCTGGTTGCCGGCGAGTTTTACACCAATGCCAAACCTTATCTTGATTTAATCAAGGAAAACGGACTCGAGCAGTCGGTTATTTTATCGAATGACTTTATCCCGGATTCCCAAGTCGCTTCCTATTTCTGTGCTGCCGACCTGGTTGTTCAACCCTATAAAACCGCCACCCAGAGTGGGGTAACCCAGATCGCCTATCATTTTGAAATCCCGATGATCACGACCAATGTCGGCGGGCTTGCGGAGATCGTTCCGGATGGGAAAGTGGGGTATGTGGTCGAACCTGACATCGATCAAATTGCGAAAGGCATTCTTCGTTTTTACCAGGAGAAGGATCATTTAGATTTCCGGAAATATATTCAGGAGGAGAAGGGAAAATATTCCTGGGAAAGAATGTTGAGTGCTATTCATAACCTGAGGTGATTTTCGGTTGGTGAACTTTCCTTACTTTTGTCCTTCAGATAAAGAAATGGGTATTCTATGATTGTCCGCAGCAAAGCGCCGTTACGATTAGGTTTGGCAGGTGGAGGAACAGATGTCTCTCCCTATTCTGACCTCTATGGCGGGGCGATCCTCAATGCGACTATCAGCATGTATGCCTATGCCACGATCATCCCACGGAATGACGGGAAGATCATCATCCATGCTGCGGACAGAAAGCAAATGCTCGACATTCCTTCCAAGGATGTTCTCGACCCGGATGGAAACCTGGATCTGTTAAAGGGGATCTACAATAGGATAGTTAAGGATTATACCAAAAAGCCTCTTTCCTTTGAACTTCACACATATGTAGATGCACCGCCGGGCAGTGGTTTGGGATCGTCATCAACACTGGTTGTGGCGGTACTGGGCGCTTTTGCCGAATGGCTGCACATTCCGTTGGGAGAGTATGACCTGGCTCATCTGGCTTACGGAATCGAAAGGATTGACCTGAAGATGGCAGGCGGTAAGCAGGATCAATATGCTGCTACGTTTGGCGGGGTCAACTTCATGGAGTTTTATGGTGAAGACAAGGTGATCGTCAACCCGCTTCGTGTAAAGGAAGATTTCCTGGATGAGCTGGCGCACAACCTCCTCCTCTACCATACTGAGACCAGCAGGATTTCTTCGGAGATCATCGCATCCCAGTCAAAAAACGTGCAGGAGAAAAACCAGACCACACTGGAGGCCATGCATAGGCTGAAAGAGCAGTCTATAATGATGAAGGAATGCCTGCTGAAAGGGGATCTGGATGAGATCGGAAAGATCCTTGATTTTGGTTGGCAATACAAGAAAAATATGGCAAAAGGGATCACCAATCCGCATATTGACGAGATTTACGAGACAGCCATCAAAAGCGGCGCTTCCGGCGGAAAAGTTTCCGGTGCAGGCGGCGGAGGCTTTATGTTCTTCTATTGTCCGGGCAACACCCGCAATCAGGTGATCCAATCACTCACGAAATTCGGTGGACAAACAAAACGGTACGATTTTACTGCTAATGGGCTGAGAACATGGTCATTATAATTAATAATTAAGAATTAATAATTAATAATTAATTGAGTGGGGTTTCTTGATCTTGCTAAAAAGCGTTGCTCCGTTAGAAAATTTCTTTCGAAGCCGGTTGAAGGTGAAAAATTGAATTATATTCTTGATTGTGGGAGGATTGCGCCTTCGGCAGTGAATTTCCAGCCATGGGTTTTCATCGTAGTTAGGGAAGAAGAAAACAGGAAGATGATATCGCAGGCATATAGCCGTGAATGGTTACTGACGGCCCCCGTGATCATCATCCTGTGCGGAGATCACCAGACAGCCTGGAAACGGGCCGATGGAAAGGATCATACCGATATCGATATCGCCATTGCTGCAGATCACATGACCCTGGCCGCAGCAGAGCTGGGTCTTGGTACCTGCTGGATCTGCAATTTTGATAAGGAAAAACTGATATCCATCCTGGAACTGCCGGAAAACCTTGAACCCATTGTGATGCTTCCTTTGGGCTATCCTGATGAATCTGTCCTGAGTGATCGGCATCTGAAAAGAAAAGGGATGGAAGAGATCGTGAAACATGAAAAATACAAACCATGAATATTCCTGAGATCATATCCGAATCTATTGAGGTGAAGAAGCGTATCCTGGAGGATCAGTCGCTGTTGGAGTTGATCCAAAAGGCTGCTGATGTTTGTGTTGAAGCTTTCATATCTGATAAAAAGGTCCTCTTTTGTGGTAACGGAGGCAGTGCAGCTGATGCCCAGCACCTGGCTGCCGAGCTCTCAGGCAAGTTCTATTTCGACCGGAAACCCTTGTTTACGGAAGCGCTGCATGTGAATACTTCTTATCTCACTGCTGTTGCCAATGATTACTCCTTCGAGGAAGTGTTCAGCCGGCTCGTTGTCGCCAAAGGACGGCAGGGAGATGTTCTGGTTGCCCTCTCTACCTCCGGAAATTCTCCTAACATCCTTCAAGCACTTGTAACAGCGCGCAAATATGGATTGATCACCATCGGCCTGACTGGCGGAACAGGAGGCAAGATGAAAGATCTTTGTGATCATTGCATCATCGTCCCTTCTGCTGATACGCCGCGGATCCAGGAGTGCCACATCATGATCGGGCACATCATCTGCGAGATCATAGAAAGCAAACTCTTCTCCCATGACGGATGAAGCCATCATCCTGGCAGGTGGCTTTGGCTTTCGGCTTCAACCGGTTGTGAATGATGTCCCGAAAAGCATGGCGCCGGTGGCTGGCCGTCCCTTTCTCGAATATCAACTGGACTATTTAAAGACACAGGGGATCAGGCATGTCATCTTTTCGCTCGGCTATCTCAGCGAAGTCATCATTCAATATTTTGGAAGCAATTACAATGGAATCAAGCTCAGCTTTGCTGTTGAAAATGAACCATTAGGAACGGGTGGCGGCATCATGCTGGCCATGCAACGATCAACCCGCGAGCAGGTCTTTGTTTTGAATGGCGACAGTCTTTTTCTGGTGCCATTTGATAAGATGTCTGATTATCATAATGAAAACTCTGCTGACATAACCCTGGCACTCAGAAAGGTTGAAAATGCCAACCGTTACGGGACGGTAGAAGTGGATGAGCAAAGCAGGATCAGGCATTTCATGGAGAAGTCTGGCGAGATCCAGCCGGGACTGATCAATGGGGGTATCTATTTGATAAATAAGCCTTTTTTTCAGTCTTTTGAGATGACTGGCAAGTTCTCTATCGAGAAACAGTTCTTCCCACAGGCATGTATTCAGCATCAGGTATTTGGTTTCTCTGCTGATGCCTATTTCATCGATATCGGCATACCACAGGATTACGAAAGAGCACAGCATGAGTTTAAAAAACTGGCATATTGATCCGACCTGGACCTTGTTCCTCGACCGGGATGGGGTCATCAACCGCAGGCTGGAAGGGGATTATGTGAAAAGATGGGACGATTTTGAATTTCTTCCCGGGGTGAAAGAGGCCATCGCTCTGTTAAGCAAGCATTTCAGGTATATCTTCATCGTGAGCAACCAGCAGGGGATCGGCAAAGGGATCATGACCCATGATGACCTGGGTATCATCCATGAGAAAATGGTGCAGGAGATAACGGAAGCAGGCGGGCGGGTTGATCACATCTATTATAGCCCATATTTGGAAAGTGAAGACCATTTCAT
This sequence comes from Bacteroidota bacterium, assembly GCA_016868575.1. Classification (GTDB taxonomy): domain Bacteria; phylum Bacteroidota; class Bacteroidia; order Bacteroidales; family FEN-979; genus VGGL01. The sequence continues at coordinate 341 of VGGL01000046.1, read as the reverse complement.
GCGCAAGCCCAATGTTGGCATGGCCCTGAGAGCCAGAAAGAACCATCCGGGGCTGATATTCAAGAAATCGTTTATGGTAGGGGATTCGCTGACGGATATGATCTTTGGAAAAAGAGTCGGTATGAAGACGGTGATGATCGAAGACAACCCCAATTTACCCAGAAAGTATCCTAAACTGATGGATTTTTCGTGTAACTCGCTGGTGGCGTTTGCCGCTATAATTCATAATTGAGTCCACTCTGAAAAGTCTTTTTTATGCCACTAAGGCACTAAATCACAAAATTGCACAAATTTTATTTGTTTGATTAACAGCATTTTGTGTTTCTTTGAGTTTTTGTGGT
>VGGL01000045.1 GCA_016868575.1 Bacteroidota bacterium | reverse complement strand
GTAATTTCATTCATCAGGGTTTGTGTCGTAATGTTGATATTGAGCGTGCCTTTGGGGTAAGTGAAGACAGCGTAACGCGGGCGTTAAAGAAATTTATGACAAAGGGCGAGGCAGGATTCTTTGGTCCGGATGCACGTCATGGCAAGGCATATAAGATTGTTGGAGAGAGGAGGGAACGTATCCAGGCCAAACTGGACAAGGGACAAAGCGTATACAGTATAGGTAAAGAAGAAGGAGTCAGAGAGTCTGCCATTCGTTATGGTATTAAGCAAGGCTATTTAAAAAAAAGGTTATAGGATTATCATCAGATTGCCAGGCCACCACCCCAAACCAGCGCAATCAACAAGATCAGGATTCTTTTCTTGGCATAGCCACAACACGTTTTGAAGATCGTGTAAACTCTTCGCTTGGTCAAGGAACACCAAAGATTCAATTTGAAGAAGGCCAGGCGCTTGATGGCGGGGGAGTATTATTTATTTTACCGGCTTTATTGGCACAGGGGTTATTAAAGACAAAGGAAGTTTATAGCTGGCCGTCAAAATTTTACTACAGTCTGGAGTCCATCGTTCTGACCCTGGCATTCATGGCTCTTTTGCGGATAAAAAATCCGGAACAACTCAAGCAATGCAAACCTGGTGAGATCGGACGGGTCATCGGCTTGGACAGGATTCCGGAAGTACGATGTTTACGCAGAAAGATTGATCTGCTCACACGCCAGAATCAGGCAACTCATCTCAACACCATCCTGGTCGATTCCTGGTATCGTGGTGATTCGTCCCGGGATGCTGAGTTTTTATATATCGATGGGCATGTACGGATTTATTACGGGAGCAAAGCCAATCTTCCGGTAAAATATGTTTCCAGACAAAAGCTTTGCCTGAGCGCCACAACAGAATATTGGGTAAATGATGCACAAGGGTTGCCCGTAATGATGGTAATGGGAGAATTAACCGAAAAACTGCAAACCGTTATCGAACATCAGATTATTCCACAACTTCAACAAACAAGACTATTATCACGGCAACCTACTGGCGATAATGTGCCCATCTGCACGTTTATCTTTGACCGTGAAGCATACCAGCCTGCGTTCTTCCATCGGTTATGGGAAAAGTATAAAATATCCGTTATTACCTATCGCAAAAATGTCAAGGACAAGTGGGCTGATGAATGTTTTAAAAGCTTTGCTGTTTCTGTGTTACAGCAAACTGTTAACATGCAATTGTGCGAACATGGAACCCATCTTGGCGGATACTGGTTCCGTGAGATCAGGAGACAAAGTGAAACAGGGCATCAAACATCCATTGTTACCACACATCCAACCTTAGAACTTCCCTTTATTGCAGGTCGCATGTTTGGACGATGGAGCCAGGAAAACTTCTTTCGTTACCTTATCGAAGACTATGATTTTGATAAAATGGTATCCTTTGGAATAGAACCCGTTGATCCGGAAAAAGAAATAGTGAACCCACCATACAGAAAGTTGACCCACCAAATAAAAAAAATAAGAGAAAAGATTCAACGACTTGAAGCACGCTTCTTTCCACTGATGCAAATGACTATGGATCGGGATATTGATGATTTACCCGTGATAACCAATAGGCAAATGGAGTACAAAGAGAAAATAGACTTTCTCAAAAAACACGAGGCGGAACTCCTTGATCTACGATCCGAAATAAAACCACGACTTAAAGTCTGTCAAATGCCTCAGCAAGAAAGATACAACAAACTCAAAACGGAAAGCAAAGTGCTGATGAATGTGATTAAAATGATTTCTTACCGGGCTGAATCATCTGTGGCTCAATGGATGGCTCCATATCTTGCAAAGGCGGAAAATGAAAAGAGAATGGTCGTAAAACAAATTATTCAGTCCCCTGCTGACCTCTCACCTGATTATGAAAATAAAACACTGACTGTAACCCTTCACTCATTGTCTGCTGCAAGGTACAATTATGCGGCTTCCGAGCTAACCAAATTACTTAATCAGACAGAAACCATTTTCCCTGGGACAGATTTGAAAATGATCTTTGAAACTACCGCTAATCTAAACTACGAGAGGTAAGGAGTTCTGAAGTTTGTGATTTAGTGTTTTAGTGGCATAAAAAGACCTTTCAGAAGAGACTTATAATTGAATATTGATCAACGAAGGGTGAGATCGGACCAAAAGGATGTACAAAGTACAATTGGAAATTTTCAATTTGATTTCCAAGGGACAATTTGCGATTTTCAAGATCCAGTAACTCCGAACCACATTTTTCTCTATTATTTATTCACTGTTCTCTACCCGTTATGCCTTTTTCACTGTACACAGAGGCGCCGGCTGTTTTTTCATTCGGTGTAAAGTGAAAACACTAAAGTTGGCAGGGAAAAGAGAAAAGAGAAAAAAGAAAAGTATTGTTGTTGCATGTCACGACCGTCACGCTTCTCCTCCGCGATAATCCGCGCCCGGAATCTGCGAGCATCTGCGGGAAAGAAAAAAGCCATTGTTTCCCGCGGAATCCCGCAGAAAGGAAAATGGATGTTGGAGGCTGGATGTTGGAGGTTGGATGATCAAACGCTTCACGCGGCCGGTACGCCATCATTCTCTTATTCCCGAATACCCGGATGAAATTACGAATTACGAATGACAAATTACGAATGACGAGGAGTTTGCCCTTGTTCGTTATTTGTAATCCTACTGTGTTCTACTGTGCCTATTGTGGTGAAAATGAAAGATGAGGAATGAAGGATGAAAATTTTTTTTGTTGAGGATGCTAACCTTTTGCTGTTTTTCGGATTAAACTGTATGAGAACCTTTTTCGGGTTTTCTGGCGGAAGCTGAAAAGCCACAACAGAGTAAGCGTACGTTAAACAATCCGTATGAAAACAAAAAAACGACCCATCAGGCTTGAACTGAAAAAGGAAGCAATCGTCAGGCTGACCACCGAACAGATGAGCAAGGTTTATGGCGGGGGAGAAGGCGGCAACCAGACCAGGGGCGTGATCAGTATTGAGGCTTGTCATCAGTTCAAAACAATCAAGTGCTGACAGACAGCTGAGGACTGAAATTGCGGATTTTCGTAAATTTGGCGTCTTTCCGGATAACTCATGCCGGAAAGACTGCCAGATTTATGAAGAACAGATTTTTACTCCTTTTCCTTTTTCTCCCCTGCCTCTTAAGTTCGCAGGCGTTGCGGATCATGCATTACAACTTGCTGGATTATGGGAATACCAACTTTTGCAATGCTTCCAATAATAATACCTTAAGCAAAAACCAGTATATCCGCACCATTGCTGCATATGTTCAGCCGGATGTTTTTACGGTCAATGAGATCGCATGTAATGCTTCCGTAGTTGACGGATTGATCACTGCTGCTTTGAATGTGAGCGGGGTAACCCATTATGCCCGGCCGCCAGTGACCTGCTTTTCCTCCGACAAGCTGGCCAATGTGATGTTTTACAATTCAGAGCGGGTGGGCTACCATTCTTATGATGTGGTTCAGACGAGTGTTCGCGATATCAACATCTACAAGCTCTACTATAAGTCGCCAAATCTAAGCATCACACACGACACGGCCTTTTTTTATGTCATTGTCGGCCATCTGAAAGCAGGCAGCGATCCGGATAATGCCACCCAGCGTGCCATTGAGACCTATACCCTGATGAGCCGGTTGAATTACTTCTATTCACCCGGTAATTACTTGTTTATGGGAGATTTCAATCTTTATACGAACGAGGAGCAGGCATACCAGAATCTGATCCACTGGACCAATATCGCTATCCGCTTTTATGATCCGGTGAATAAACCCGGTAGTTGGAGCGGCGACGGCTCATTTGCCGGTATTCATACCCAGTCAACCCATTCCAGCGGGAATGGTTGTGCTTCCGGAGGAGGGATGGATGACCGGTTCGACTTCATCCTGGCTTCGGCAGATATCATGCAGGGCAACAAGCATTACCGGTATATTCCCGGTACCTATAAAGCCCTGGGTCAGGATGGGCTGCATTTTAACCGGTCGATCAACAGCTCTCCCTATAATTCATCTGTCCCACCGGATGTGCTGGATGCGATATATAACAATTCTGACCATCTCCCGTTGATCATTGATATTCGATACGAAGAGAACGTCGGGATCCGGGAAGAGACCGGGAGTTCTGGCTTCCGGGCATGGATCATCCACCCTGTGGAGGAAGAGGTTTGTATGAAACTGGACGGGGTGGTTGCAAAACGGGTTCATATCCAACTTTTATCTGTCGATGGCCGGATCATTTTTGAAAACATCAAAGAACTATCGAATCCGGGTCAACTAAATATTCCCACCGGCCATCTTCGCAAAGGGCTGTATTTTATCCGGATTGATGTCCCGGAGATGGGCTCCAGGGTTCTGAAATTCATCCGGCAGTAAGGGTTCCTTAATCCTGAGAGAATTCTCTGAGTTTATCGCGGTATCCGGCAAAAACATTCGCTCTGGAGATAAAACCGATGTACTTGCCGCTGCTCACCACAGGCATGTTATAGACGTCGTGTTTTTGGAAAAGCTGCACCACTTCATCCATGGGTGTTTCCGGTGAAACAACTACCGTTGGTTTCGACAACAGGCTATAAACAAAGACGATCGCGTACTGATCTCTGTCGAACATGATGTGCCGGATGTCATCCAGGGTCACTATGCCAATGAAATTTTCCTCCTTGTCCAAAACAGGGAAGAGGTTTCGCTGGGAGCGGGAAACCACCTTCACCAGCTTGCCGAGGCTGTCATCCATCTGGACCGGCTGGAAGTTGGTTTCCAAAAAGTCAGCAACCTTCATCAAATTAAGTACGGATTGATCTTTATCGTGTGTGATCAGTTCTTTCCGCTGGGCCAGATGCCGGGAGTAGATGGAGTGTTTTTCAAAGAGCCTGATGGTAATAAAGGAGGCGGTTGAAGTGATGATCAGGGGGATGAGCAAGGCGTAGCCACCGCTGATCTCTGCAATGAGGAAAATGGCTGTCAGCGGGGCAGACATCACTGCGGCCATCATGCCGGCCATGCCACTCAAGGCAAAATGGCTTCCCGGGGTGAAGGAGAAATGGAGCATCTGATAGGTCAGGAAGAAAGCATATCCGCAGATCCCACCCATGAACAATGTAGGGGCGAAGGTTCCCCCAATGCCACCGCTTCCTGTGGTAACAGCCATGGCGACGACTTTGAAGGCCACGAGCGTCAGCACCAGTAACAGCAGTATCCAGGGAGCATCCCAGCCGGTCGGGATCAGGGAAGAGGTGACCACCAGGTGTCCTTGTCCATCCAGGATATTTTTCAGTGCTTCAAAGCCTTCTCCGAAGAGGGATGGAAACAGGAATACAAGCAGGCACAGCATCCCTCCGCCCAGGGTGATCTTTTTGTATTTTCCAATCGGGCTGAGGAGTTTTTCAATATAGATGCTTCCACGGATGAAGTAGACAGCAATCAACCCGGTAACGATGCCCAGCAGCAGGTATGCAGGAATTTCCCGGATATAGAAATCCTGGGTGATGTGAAACGTAAAAATGGCTTCATGTCCCATCAGGAAGGAAGATATCACGGCGGCGGTGACGGAAGCCAGGAGCAGGGGTACCAGGGTGGAGATGGTCAGGTCAAGCAGCAGGACTTCGATCACAAAGATCACCCCGGCGATAGGCGCTTTGTAAATACCTGCCAGGGCGCCGGCGGCCCCGCATCCAATGAGCAGGGTCAGCATCTTATAGCTCATCCGGAAAACCTGTCCGAGGTTAGAGCCGATAGAGGCGCCGGTCAGTACAATGGGCGCTTCCAGCCCCAACGATCCGCCAAACCCAATGGTCAGGGTGCTGCCGATCATCGATGAATAGGTGTTGTGACGTTTCAGGACGCTGTCTTTCCGGGCAATGGTGTAAAGGATCTTACTGATGCCATGGCTGATATTGTCTTTGATGATCCAGTCAACAAACAAGACCGTCAGCAGGATCCCTGCCATCGGAAGGATGATCAGCAAGGTTCTCAGCCCCCCCATCCGGATCCCTTCAACGACATACAAAGAGGTATAGGCAACCAGGTTCTTGAGGAGGATGGCAGCCAGTCCGCACAAAATGCCGATCACAACGGCCAGGATGAAAGAAAAATACCGGTCATCCAGATGCTTGGACCGCCATTTGAGAAAATCCGTGAAAATTCCACTGAACTTCATACAGCAGCAAAAGTAGGACTAATTCAGCATAACAGGAAGCATCAACGGAACAAATCAAAGTTCAGATTCCAGAGGAATTCTGCCACAAAGGAATCGGATGCCGGTTTGTATGCTGTCCTGACGCCAATCATGAGAGGTACAGGAAAACGGAGTAAATGGATCTCTGTGGTTGCTTCCAAACCTAATGACCGATACGATGCCGATAGGCCTGCCTGGCGACCATGCGCATAATCGAGAAAGAGGTTCATTGTGATCTTTTTCATATACAGGATAGAACCCAGCCGCAGATCAGGATAAGCTACGTTCATGGTGTAGTTGAAAGAAGCACTGAAAAGGTATTGCCAGGAATCGTTCTCATATCCTCCGGGGAAGTTCAGAAAATCACCAAACCGGTAAAAAACGTTGGATCCGGGGAGATGTTCCTGGTATCCCCCGTAAACCCTGATGGCATGATATTTCAGGATGCCCGGAAAAAAGAGGTTGGCTTCGGCAGCCAGGATCTCTCCCATGTTGTTCCGGCCGAAAGGGGTATTTCTGAAATTCAGCTCCATGCTTTGTCCCCAGCGGATTCCCGCATCGAGGGATGTGGATCGGCGGTAATTATAGATCAGGAAGCAGTAGTCCATCGAGTGATAATTGCCTTCGGGTTTGCCGGCATGATCCGGCTCTACCCGGGTTGCGTTGACCAGCCCTGTAGCTATTGAAGGCTGTACCCCGGCGCGGAAAGATTGATAGGTAAAGGAGAGCGGGAGGCTGATCCGGATCCTGAGTTCTTTTTCCTGCCACCGGTATTTGATGCGATTTCCGTTGACATTCAGGAAGGAACCCTTGACAATCCCGGCTTCAGCCCTGGCGGAGATCACCGGGTACCAGCCGAGGTAGCTGAACTCACCGAAAAACCGCCCGGTGTGCTGGTTCGGCAGGTATTCATATCCGGCTGTGCCAACGGCTGTTCCCAAATGGTTTTGTGTATTCACTGAAAAGCCCGGCCGGATCGTCTCTCCGGCGGAGTTAACCACCAGCGGACCCCAACTGTGGACACGGAAAAGGTGCAAACCACGGCGGTATTTCCGGGAAGCCGGATCTGTAACAACCCTGGTGTCAAATAGCCGTAAGGTATCCTGAATATTTACGTTTTCCTGGGAGGCGAGCATCTCCGCCGGCTCGAAATCAACCATGTGAGATGGATGGAATGACCGCCGGCGGGAACTATCCAATGGCAATTTACAAATCCTGAATCCATCAGCAGTGTAAGTGGAATAGATCATCTCCTGATGTTGCCGGTCAAAACAGGGATCTTTCATCCCATATTTCTCATTGGTGATCTGCCATTGATCCTGATTATAAAGATCTGTTGCAAAGAGGTTATCGACCCCGGTGAAATCAGCGATGAACAGAAGGTATCGGCCGTGGATCAAAGGATCGCTGATATCCCGGAAGGTGGGGCCGAATAAATGGCGTATCTCTCCTGATTGTGGGGTGATGGAGATGATCTGTTTTCCTTCCCCGGTGAGCATGAGACAGACCAACGCCGTATCTTCTGCCATCCACGAAGAGGTTAGAAAGAAAGACCCTTCCGGCGCATGGAATGATTGCAGGGTTCCACCTGTTGAGGATGACAGGATATGGAGCACAGAGGTGTATCCTTCCGTATTTTCAGTGGCGGCGATCCGGTCTCCGGAATGGGAAAGAGCGATGGAGGCAAACCGGGTTTTCCTGGACAGGCTTCTGATCGTTCCGGAGGATGGGTACATGGTCTTGATGACCGCATAATTCCGGTGTTGCCAGCGGGGATCGGTGGCCCGTTCGAGCCAGGCGATTCGGGTGCCGTTGGAGGTGAGGGTTCCCCGGATCATGTTGGCGATGTGGCAGCATTTCCGGTCTTTTCTGTTATCAAGAATAACCAGCTGAGGCAATAGCCCGATGCCTGTTTTTTCCGCCAGGATCAGGCCATCATTCATCATGTGTGGCCGGCTATAGTTTGCATAATACTTGCCGGGCGCTGCTTCGATCTCTGTTTTTTCAGGATTCCAACCCTGATGGTAACTTTTTGACCTCCAGTTTTTTCTCAGGGTATCAAGCGTGCTACGGTAGAAGTCGACTTTGGAGCGTCCGGTTTCTTGTTTGATCCCATGGGCAAAAGGGGTTATGGTGAAGGGATACCGTGCCACCCGGTCGAGCGTATGATCCCATAAAGCAAGGCCGTATGTTGTTCTTCCCATGGCAACCAGGTAATATCCGAGATGATAGGCATCAGGGATAAAGGTACGATACGAGCCAAGGGTCGCTTTTTCATAGGAGTAGATCCCTTTTTCAGTCAACTGGGCCCGAAGGATCATCTCAAAGGAAGGTTGCCGTCCTCTGCCGGCATTTCCGAGTGCTGTTTCGGTGGCAATGGCATCTCCTTCCAGAAACCAGGCCGGCACGAACGTTCCCAAAATGGCTCCAGGAGCCTGTTCTCCGAAGATGTAACCAAGAACCCTGGTGAAACCCTGGTTCATCTTGGCGGTTTGAACCGCATGGCGGTACTCATGGATCGCAAGTTGCTCCAGCCAGTCCTGAGGGTAAATATGCTGACCGGTAAAGGGGTACATTTCTATTCTGCGCGGCGCCCAGGTGGTTACCCCGTTGGAAACAGAAGAGTTTCCATGGATGATTACGGGAAGCTTGGGAACGGTGGCTTTCAGAGAAATATTGCCATAAGCTGAAAGGATATCCAGTGTTTGACCGAGTCGGGGAATGGCAGCACCCAAAGATTCAGGATAGATGATCGGGCCGGCATCTGTCTTCACTTCTCTCCAATGGATTATTGCAGGATCCTGACCGGTCAGAAAAAACTGAGCGGAGGCCATCCCTGGCAACAACAGAAGCAGGATGCTTCCTTTAACCTTCCGGGATAACCACCGGAAAATCATAGGTAAATTCCCTGAACTGTGGCAATGGGATGATATGTGAAAGGAAGTCAATATAGGCGTCGGTAAACCGGAACTTGTTGGAATCGAAGTATTCTTCCGGAAGGGGGCGGTTACCCACATTGCCCATGTCGATGGCGGTGGTGTTGAATTCTTCCAGTTCGGGGTAGGTGACAATCTTCTTCATCACGGGCATCTTTCCATAATCTTCCCGAAGGAGCAGGTCAACAACCTTATCGGCCAGGGTCATGGTCAGCCTGCGATCGTATTCGCGGCAGTCGCCGGAGCGGGCATAGTAACCGGTGATCTGGGCGCGGGCTTCAATCTTGAGGCGGTTGGTGATCTCGGAAGCGATGATGCCGGAGATCCCGCCAAAGCGGGGATGGCCATATTCATCCACTTCCGAACTGGCGTAAACCACATCCAGTTTTCCGGTTTTATCATCAAACCATCTCACCCCTTCAGATACCGGAATGATGAGCGTTTTCTTTGGAGCGCTGAGGTATGTTTCCCGGACTACTTCAAAGAAGAAGTCTTTCCGTTCCCGGGTCATTTCGACCTCCGGGATCAGCGCCAGGTCGGCGCTGCCGAAGATCGCCGATCCGGTGAGCCACCCGGCATCACGACCCATCACTTCAAGGACGATGATGCGGGAATGAGATTCTGCCGTTGTTTTCAGCTTTCCGGTGAATTCCGCGACACTCATGGCCGCGGAGGGAAATCCCGGGCACAGCACGGCTTCAATTTCTTTTCCATGATAGTGGTGGATAGTCTTGGTCCGGAGGTCATTGTCAATGGTTTTCGGGAATCCGATCACCGGGATGCCTTCTGTTTCGTACAATCGTTTGGCGGCGCCATTGGTGTCATCCCCGCCAATGCTCACCAGCACGTCGATCTTGTAGCGTTCAAGGTTTTTAAGTACCTGCGGAACGCGGCTTTCAGGGTTTTTCTTGGAAGGGAAGGGATTGGTGCGGCTTGACCTGAGCGCGGTACCTCCATACAATCCATCATAGGGTTGATGGGTGAGATCCACCACATCGCCATCTCCGAGAAGACCCTTCCAGCCCTTGAGGATGCCATAAACTTTAAATCCCAGCATGGAAGCCCGGTTCCTTACCGATTCAATGCTTGAATTGATGGCTGGAGTATCACCCCCACCGGAGAGAATGGCCAGCGTTTTTCCTTTGAAAAGCTTGTGTTCTTGTTTCATATAATTGTTGTGTTGATGATCAATGATGGGAGCTAAAATATAAAGGAGACGAAAACCTTACAGCTTTCCATCTGCAGAATTTTTAAGAAATGCCAGAATCTTATCAACCAATACTTTCGCGATTTTATAGTCTGACTCTTCTGTCCAGCCGGCAACATGGGGGGTAAGGATCACCCGGTCGGAATGGAGAAGAAAATCAAGATCTTCCTGACCTTTTTGTTTGAAAGCGTGTTCGAAGCCTCCTGGTTCTTCTTCATAGACCAGCACATCCAGGGCTGCACCTGTGATCTTCCCTGAACGGATCGCCATAACCACATCCGGTGTGTGGATAACAGCACCCCGTGAGGTATTGATCAATAAGATATCCTTGTTGAATCTGGCTAAAAATTCGTTGTCGACCATCCCACGGGTTTCTTCGGTGAGCGGGACATGCAAGCTGAGAATATCTGCGTCCCCGAAAATCCGCTCCAGGTCACAGGCTTCGACATAGTTATCAGAAAAGCCGGATTTGTATTTGTCATAGGCCAGCGTCCAGACGTCAAATCCTTTCAGTTTTCTGGCAAAAGCGCCGCCTGTATTGCCATAGCCGATGATGCCGATGGTCTTTCCCATCAGTTCTTTACCCCAGTTACCATGCCGGTTCCAGATTCCCTGTCGTATCTGGCGGTCAGCAAGGTGGATGCGGTTCAGCAGGCAAAGCAACATACCCAGCGCATGTTCCCCGACAGATTCCCGGTTTCCCTCGGGTGAGTTGATGCAGGCAATGTCCATCTCCCGGGCAGCTGTTACATCAATGATCTCCATGCCTGAGCCAGGCCGACCGATGAATTTCAGTCGTTTTCCGGCGGCAAGGATCTCGCGGGTGATCCTCATCTTTCCACGGGCGATCAAGCCGTCATAATCCGGAAGAACAGCCATCAAATCATCGTGCGACTGGCCTTTGAAGGCATCACAGATAATCCCTGCCTGTTCAAATTCAGCCTGAAGGATTTCATGGGTCCGGTCGAGGATCAGTACTTTCATTTGCCTTAAAGGTTCCGGTCAAAAGTAGTGCATTTTTCCGAAAAGATTTTTCTATCTTCGCTGAAAAGCGTAATTTCGAAACCCTTTTTCAAAACCGACTCCTCCGTGTGGAAGTATGTGATCCGGATCATCCTGCGTAACCGCGTGCTCAACCTGGTTATCATTGGTGTGATCACATTGGTGATGGCATTCCTGGCCTTGAATGTCAAGCTTTCTTATGAGATGGTTAAAATGCTCCCTGCAAAGGATTCTACAAGCCTGCAGTATGAAGCTTTCAGGGCGAAATTTGGGGAAGATGGAAGTGTGATGTTCGTTGGGGTGCAAGATCCGGAGTTCTGGTCCTTAAGCCGCTTCAATGCCTGGTTCGACCTGTCGGAAAAGATCAGGAACATTGACGGCGTTGAAGAGGTCGTCTCCACTTCCAGGATCTATCGGCTGATCAAAAATGAATCTACCGGAAAATTTGATTTTTCACCGGTGGTGAAGAAGCGGCCTGAAACGGACGCCGCGCTCGACAGCCTGCGCGAGATCATCCTGTCGATGCCTATTTATCAGGGATTGCTTCATAATTCCGACTCCGGCGTGTACCTGATGGCCATTACGCTCGACAAAAACAAACTTAACACCAAGAGCCGCGTAGCACTGATCGATCAAATTGATGGTGAGGTTAATGCCTTTGCGGAAAACAACCGGCTGAAGCTTCATCTGTCAGGGCTACCCTACATCCGTACCGTCACCTCCAAGACCGTGCAAAGTGAACTTTACCTGTTCCTGGCGCTGTCAATCTTTGTTGCTGCCACTTTCCTGTTCCTCTTCTTCAAATCCTTCAGGGCTGTCCTGATACCCTTACTGGCGGTAGCCATCAGTGTGATTTGGGCATTGGGAACAATCGCCTTATTCCAATTCAAGATCACTATTCTAACGGGCATCATCCCTCCACTACTGATCGTCATTGGCGTTGAGAATTGCATTTTTCTGCTCAACAAATACCATAATGAGTACCTCAGTCATGGTAATAAGGTAAGGAGCCTGGCAAGAACCATCCACCGCATAGGCAATGCCAATTTATTGACCAATCTGTCAACAGCCGTTGGCTTTGCATCCTTTATTCCCACAGGAAATAAGCTGTTGGTTGAATTTGGGATCGTTGCAGCACTCAATGTGATGCTCGCCTTTTTCCTTTCGCTTGTCCTGATCCCCATCCTGTTCAGCTTCCTGTCTCCTCCCTCACCCAAACACCTCCGTCATCTTGAAAAAGGTTTTGTCAAGCAGCTCCTCGACAGGATCATCATCATTGTGAAAGGACACCGGAACAAGGTTTATGTTGCAACCGGTATTGCGATTGTTCTTGCTGTTTTCGGGGTCGTTCAACTCAATACCAGCGGGCGCATCCTGGATGATATATCCAAGCGTGATCCCCTCTATAAGGACTTGATGTTTTTTGAGCGCCACTTCCGGGGTGTCATGCCTTTTGAGATTGCCATTGACACAAAGAAGAAACGGGGCGTGCTGAAGTTGTCAACCATCCAAAAGATTGATGATTTCCAACAGGAGCTTGCAAAATATCCTGAATTCTCAAAACCCCTTTCGGTTGCGGAAGTCATCAAATATGCACGCCAGTCCTTCTATAATGGCGACCCTTACATGTACGGGATCCCCAACGACCAGGAGAAAAACTTCATCCTTTCCTATCTGCCATCAACCAAGGGAAAGAAAACCATCCTCAATGCGTTCATTGATTCTACCATGCAGGTGACCAGGATCAGCGTGCAAATGGCCAATGTCACAACGCCTGAGATACAACGTATCAAATCCACCCTGCAGCCGGTGGCAGATTCAATCTTTCCCAAAGAAAAATTCAACGTCACCTTTACCGGCACCAGTGTGGTCTTCCTAAAAGGGACGAATTTCCTGGTCAATGACCTGTTCGTCAGCCTGATTATAGCCATCGTGGTCATTTCAGCCATCATGGCGCTGCTCTTTTCCTCTTTCCGCATGATCCTTATCTCCCTGATCCCCAACCTGATCCCGCAATTGCTAACGGCGGCAATGATGGGTTACCTGGGGATCCCGATCAAACCCTCTACCATCCTGATCTTTTCCATTGCCCTGGGGATCTCCGTGGACAATACCATCCAGTTTCTCTCACGCTACAGGTTGACGCTTAAAGTGCATCACAAGAAAATAGGTGTTGCGGTGATCGCAGCGCTGAAAGAAACCGGATTCAGCATGATCTACTCTTCCAGTGTCCTGTTCTTTGGCTTCGGGATCTTCGTCTTTTCTACTTTTGGCGGAACTCAGGCCATCGGGTACCTGATATCGTTTACCCTTTTCATCGCGCTTATCTGTAACCTGTTCTTAATCCCATCTTTGATATTAACATTGGATAAATGGAGCACCGCCAGAGGATTTGTCGAACCCATCCTTGAACTCAAGGAAGAAGATGATGTGGAGGTTGACAAGGAAGCGCTGGAGATTGCGAAAAGCGAACCTTTCTCTCACGAAAAAAAACCGGAATCATGAAAGGAATCATCCTGGCCGGGGGCGCCGGTACGCGGCTGCACCCGTTGACATTGGCCGTCAGTAAACAACTGATGCCCATCTTTGACAAACCGATGATCTATTACCCCCTTTCGGTGTTGATGATGGCCGGCATCAGGGAGGTGCTGATCATTTCTACCCCCTATGATCTTCCAGGGTTCCAGAAATTGCTCGGAGATGGTACTCAACTGGGGTGTGATTTTTCGTACGCGCCGCAGGAGGTCCCTAATGGACTTGCCCAGGCGTTTGTTATTGGAAAACCGTTTATCGGAAACGAGAAAGCAGCGCTGATCCTGGGTGATAACATCTTTTATGGCGCCGGTTTGCAACAATTGCTCATCGAGAATAACGATCCCGATGGAGGAGTGATCTTTGCCTATCATGTGAACGATCCGCACCGATACGGCGTGGTGGAGTTTGATGAAAACCTGCATGCCATCTCCATTGAAGAAAAGCCACAACATCCGCGGTCGAACTATGCTGTTCCGGGCTTGTACTTTTACAACAACAGCGTGGTCGACATCGCTTCCTCCATCAAGCCCAGTGCAAGAGGAGAGTATGAGATCACCGATGTGAACCGCAAATACCTGGAAATGGGCAAACTCAAGGTGAGTATCCTCGGTCGGGGTACCGCCTGGCTCGACACCGGAACATTTGAGTCTTTGCTTCAGGCAGCTCAGTTTGTTGAGGTAATCCAGAAGAGACAAGGTCTGATGATCGGCTGTATCGAAGAGGTGGCCTACCGAAAAGGGTTTATTGGCAAGGAACAACTCGAGCGGCTGGCCACTCCGCTGTTGAAGAGCGGCTACGGGGATTATCTGATAAAACTGATCCGTTGAACATGATGGGAATTGAGCCATTGAAGGCGCTGATCGATAAGCATTTGTCAGAGATCCGGATACCTGATCAGCCGGCCAGTCTCTATGATCCGATAACCTATGCAATAGCAGGCGGAGGTAAAAGAATCAGACCGGTGCTGACTTTGATGGCCTGCGAACTTTTCGGAGGAGGGGCACAGGATGCCCTCAATGCCGCAGCCGGCCTGGAGTTCTTTCATAATTTCACCCTCATTCATGATGATATCATGGATGATGCCCCGCTGCGTAGGGGACGCGATACCGTTTACAAGAAATTTGGAACCAATCATGCCATTCTCTCGGGCGATACCTTATTTATACTCTCCTGTGAGCTCATCGCAAAAAGCCCGGAAAACCTGTTACCTCAGCTCATCCCATTTTTTCACCTGATCGCCCGACAGGTTTGTGAAGGACAGCAACTGGACATGGATTTTGAAAAACGGGAAGATGTCTCCATCCCCGAGTACCTGGAGATGATAAGGCTGAAAACTGCTGTTTTACTGGGGGGATGTCTAAAAATTGGATCTATGCTTGGCCATGCTCCAGCAGAAGATCAATCATGGATGTATGATTTTGGAGAAAAACTTGGCCTGGCTTTTCAACTTCAGGATGACCTGCTGGATATGTATGCCGAAAATAAAGGATTTGGAAAAGCAACCGGAGGGGATGTCGTTGCTAACAAAAAAACCTTTTTATACCTGAAAACCCTGGAAAGGGCTGATGTTTCTGATAGAAATGAGCTGATTGATCTTTTCCATTCACACCCTCTCAACCCTGCTGAAAAGATTGATAAAGTCCGCAAATTCTATGATAAATATGATATCCGGAAAATTACAGAGCAGGGGATCCTTGAATTAAGTGAACAATCATCCATGTTTCTTAATGCCGTGTCGGTAACAGAAGACCGGAAGAAGCCACTCAGGGAGATTGCCAACGCAATCATGCGGCGGGATCATTAGGCCATCCTCATTTTTTCAAACTGCTCGTGCAAGTTGCCCCATTCATCAAGCAATTGGGACAGGTGGTTTTTATTGCTCTCGTATGCTTCATAAAAAGAACGATCCTGAAGAATATTTGAAGAAACTTCGGGATTTGTCAGTTGACGCTCCATTTCTTTGATTTTCGCTTCCAATGCATTTATTTCCTGCTCACAACGACTGATGCGGTTGATGATTTTACGTTGCTCTTTTTCAGCGCTTTTTCGTTTCTCATACTCCAGTTTTTTTTCCGATACATCCTCTTTTTCTTTTAAAGACCGGATAGGATTGTTTTTTTCAAGCTCCCGCAGGCTCAATATCTTCCGCATGTGGAGGTAATCGTATATCCCGCCATGGTATTCACGGATCCCTTTGTCCCGGAATTCAAACACCTTGTTGGTCAGATCATCAAGGAATTCACGGTCATGGGAAACAATGATCAGGGTGCCGGAATAATGAAGCAAAGCATTTTTCAGGATATCTTTTGACCGCATATCCAGGTGGTTGGTAGGCTCATCGAGAACAAGCAGGTTTGCCGGGGTAAGCAAGAGTCTTGCGAGCGCCAGCCTTGCTTTTTCTCCGCCCGATAATACTTTCACCTTTTTATCGATCGCATCTCCGCCAAAGAGGAAGCTCCCCAGGATGTTTTTCACTTGCGGGCGGTCATCACCGGTGGCAACGTCATCAATGGTTTCGAATACTGTCTTATCCGGGTCAAGCAGTTCAGATTGGTTTTGGGCAAAATAGCCGATGTTGACATGGTGCCCATGCCGGATGGAACCGGAAAAGGGGATCAGGCCGTTGATCATCTTGGAAAGGGTGGTTTTTCCTTCTCCGTTTTTCCCGACAAAGGCGATCCGTTCACCACGGGCAATAATGAAATTTAAATGCTGCAGGACTGTTTTTTCACCATAATTTTTCCCGGCATGATTGACTTCCAGGATAATCTTTCCGGAGGGTGGTGCCTGGCGAAACCTGAAATAGATTGAGGATACATCAATCTCATCAGGCTCTTCCATGTCTATCTTCTCAAGCATCTCTATCCGTGATTGTACCTGTCTTGCTTTCGTGGACTTATACCGGAACCGTTCGATAAACCGCTCAATCTGGTCAACTTGCCGTTGTTGGTTAGCCAAACGGGCCATCTGTTGTTCCAGGCGTTCTTCCCGGAGGATCACATATGCTGAATAATTGGTTTTGTAATCATAGATCTTCCCCATGGTGATCTCAATGGTCCGGGTGGTTACCCGGTCGAGGAAGGCACGGTCATGGGAAACGAGCACCACAGCACCCCGGTATGCTGCAAGGTATTCCTCCAGCCATTGGATCGATTCAATGTCAAGGTGGTTTGTTGGCTCATCAAACAGGATCACATCGGGCCGGCGGAGCAGGATTTTTGCAATTTCAACCCGCATTTGCCACCCGCTGCTGAAAGTATGCATGGGCTGTTGAAAATCCTGGGGCAGAAAACCAAGGCCGGTGAGTACTTTTTCGGTGTCTGCCTGCAGTGTTTGACCTCCCAGCAAGAGGTACCGGTCATACAATTCGTGGTGCCGGTGAACCAGTGAAAGATAGGATGGTGTTTGAAAATCTGTTCGCTCCGACATCTCTTTTTCTATCTGCCGGAGGTTGTTTTCCAGGTCGATGATCTCGACAAAGGCTGTGAAGGTCTCATCCCAGACAGTTTTATCACTTCCGGTGCTCATCTCCTGGGGAAGATAGCCAGTGGTTGTTCCTTGTGGCTTGCTGATGTTACCCTGGTGAGGTTGCTGTAACCCGGCGATGATCCGGAGGAGGGTGGATTTTCCGGCCCCATTCTTTCCTACCAGCCCGATCCGGTCCGGGTCGTTGATAATAAAGGAGATATTGTTGAAGAGACTTTCTCCGCCGTATTGTACAGATATATTATTGATGCCGATCATATGGAAAAAAAGAGGGCGTCAGCATATGGCGCCCTCTCTGAAGTGTCAAATGAATGATTATTCGGTCACCGTGATCTTGGCGGTGGTATTACCGTTTTCGGTAGTAACCTTGACGAAGTAAACACCGGCTTCCAGGTCAGCCACGCTGATCTGCATCAGGCGGGTATC
>VGGL01000044.1 GCA_016868575.1 Bacteroidota bacterium | reverse complement strand
GCATGTATAATATTTTTGTTGTTTCTGATGGTACCGGCCGTACCGCCGAGCAGACACTGAATGCTGCCCTGGTGCAGTTTCCTGATGTTCCTGTTGCCATCCATATCCGTCCAAATATCAGGTCGGAATCTCAAATTGTTGAAGTTGTTGATGAAGCAAGAGCTGCCCGGGCGTTTATTATCCATACCCTGGTTGAGCATAAACTACGAGAGTTTATTATTCAAACGGGAAGGTTGCACAATGTGGAGACCATCGACCTGATGGGGCCGCTGTTATCGCGCCTGACCCTCTTTCTCTCCAACTCACCAACCCAACAACCCGGCCTGTTCTACCGGTTGAACAGGGAATACTTCATGCGGATCGACTGCATGCAATTTGCCTTCTGGCATGATGACGGCCAACGACCTGATGAGCTGGAGAAGGCGGAGATCATCCTTGTGGGTGTTTCCAGGACATTTAAGACGCCACTGAGTATCTTCCTGGCCTTTAAAGGATGGTTTGTGGCGAATGTACCCATCGTGCTGGGTATTGAGCCACCGGAGATCTTATCGGAGCTTCCGCATGGCCGTGTAATTGGTCTTACAACTTTCCCGAGCAATTTGTCTACCCTTCGCAAGGCCAGGCAGGAGTACCTTGACGGGATGGCCGGAGAATACGCTGATCTGGACTACGTGAGCCAGGAATTAAACTATGCTAAAAAAATATTTGATGCCCATCATTGGCCGGTGATCAACGTCACCAATAAGCCCATCGAAGAGATCTCAACCGAGCTTCTGGCCATACTGGTTAAGTTGGCTCCTCCCGACCTCTTTCACGGAAAAACCTGATTGTATGAACCTGAATTAAAATCCCATGGTAGGTATCATCTATTGACCCGAGTATTCGAAAAATAATGATCAAAATTTTAGGAAGATGAAGAATATGGATAATCATAAAATCATGATCGGTTCACTATGAGCAAAACGCGTTTTATTTTTGTTACAGGCGGTGTTTCTTCTTCCCTGGGGAAAGGGATCATTTCAGCTTCAACAGCGCGGCTTCTGCAGGCCCGTGGATATTCGGTGACAATCCAGAAACTGGATCCCTATATCAACATTGACCCCGGCACATTGAATCCTTATGAGCATGGTGAGTGTTATGTGACAGAGGACGGCGCTGAAACGGATCTTGATCTGGGACATTATGAGCGGTTTTCGAACACCCCGACCTCACAGGCCAACAATATCACCACCGGCCGGATCTATCAGTCGGTGATTGAGAAAGAACGAAGGGGTGACTACCTTGGAGAGACCGTCCAGGTTATTCCGCACATCACCGATGAGATCAAATACCGGATCAAGCTGTTGGCGAAAAAAGGGGAATATGATTTCCTGATCACGGAGATCGGAGGCACGGTGGGAGACATTGAATCCCTTCCATATATTGAAGCTGTCCGTCAGATGCGGTGGGAGATGGGAAAGGACTGCCTGGTCATCCACCTGACCCTGGTGCCATATCTCTCGGCAGCAGGAGAGTTGAAGACCAAACCCACCCAGCACTCGGTGAAAACGTTGCTGGAACAAGGGGTTCAACCCGACATTATTGTTTGCCGTACAGAAAAACATCTCACACAAAATCTGAAAAACAAGATCGCCCTGTTTTGCAACGTAGAATCTTCCTCAGTTATCGAGTCCATTGATGCAAATTCGATTTACGAAGTTCCCTTGCTGATGCGAGAAGAGATGCTGGATGTGGAGATTCTCCGGAAAACCAGGATGAAGTTCCGCCATGAGCCTGATATGAGCAGTTGGGAGGACTTCCTGTTCCGGCTGAGGAATCCCAGGCGGGAAGTGGCGATCGGGCTGGTTGGGAAATATGTAGAACTGAAAGATGCCTACAAGTCGATCACAGAAGCTTTCATCCATGCGGGAGCACATAACGAATGTAAGGTTAATCTGAAAATGATCCACTCGGAACATATCAATCCGGACAATGTCCGGAAAATGATGTCCGGATTGAGTGGGGTTCTGGTTGCCCCGGGATTTGGAGAACGGGGTATTGAAGGAAAGATCACAGCTATCCAATATGTAAGGGAGAACAAAATCCCATTCCTGGGCATTTGCCTGGGGATGCAATGTGCAGTCATTGAGTTTGGCAGGCATGTCCTGGGTTTTGAGAAAGCCCATTCCACGGAGTTTGATCCGCGAACACCTTACCCGGTCATCGATATGATGGAAGAGCAGAAAAAGATCAGCGGACTGGGAGGTACTATGCGGCTGGGAGCCTATCCGTGCCGGTTAACGAAAGGGACCACAATCTACAATGTTTATAAAAAGGAAGACATCTCAGAACGTCACCGGCACCGGTATGAGTTCAACAATAAGTACCTGGCAGACTATAAAAAAGCCGGAATGATTCCCGTTGGATACAACACCAAAGATAACCTGGTTGAGATCATTGAATTGAAAGATCACCCCTGGTTTGTGGGCGTTCAGTTTCATCCCGAGTTTAAAAGTACGGTTATGAACCCACATCCGCTTTTTGTCAGTTTTGTTAAAGCTGCGACCAGGAACAACCAGACAGCGAAAAAGCCGGCAAAGGTAAAAAAGTGAATGGCTCCGGATAATTCCGTTATCTTTGCACCGTTTTCAAGGCCAAGGGACCTATGTACGAACCCAGGCCGAAGAATCCTTATCACAAACCACTCAAATGAACCGAAATACCATTCTCGGCATTGTTTTGATCTTCGCGATCCTCATCGGGTACAGTTACCTGACCAGACCATCCAAAGAGGAGCTGGCAAAGCAGAAAAGCAGGCATGACTCCCTGGTCCAACTCCAGAAGAAGCTGGAAGACTCGATCAGAACTCAGGAGGTTTCAAGAAGAATAGCTGACAGCATTCAACAGGCAACTGCCCCTGCCAAAGATACTTCAGGGAACAGAACACAGCAATTACACGACCAGATGGGGCGCTTTGCAGTCGCTGCTGAAGGTGAGGAGAAGCTTTATTCTATGGAGAATGAGTTTCTTAAGATCAAGGTATCATCTAAAGGCGGGAGGATTGTTTCCGCTTTGCTTAAGCAGTACCAAACCTGGGATTCATTACCCTTGGAACTGATCAGCCGTGATTCGAGCGCTTTTGGCTTTACCTTCTTCTCCAACAACCGGGTGATCCGTACCGGTGATCTGTATTTTAAGCCCTTCTGGCCGGACCAACGGTTCAGAGATAAAGACTCCATTTTTATTTCAGGGAACGACTCGGTCAGTTTCGCTATGCGGGTGTATCCCGGCGCCGATACATTGGGCGAGCAAAACAGCTATCTGGAATTCAAATATACACTGAGGGGAAATGACTACATGACGGGTTACACTGTTTCTTTCATCGGATTGGGGCAGGCGGTTGATCCCGGAAATTTCATTGTCCTGGATTGGAAAAACAAACTGTCAAGAAAAGAGAAAGGCGTCAAGTACGAACGGATGAATTCGTCGGTCTATTACAAGTACTTTGAAGATAAGGTCGACTATATCAGTGAAACAAAAGACGAGATCAAGAAACTTAAGGGGGAGCGGGTGAAGTGGATCTCTTTCAAAGACCAATTCTTCAGTACAGTGCTCATCGCGGAAACCAATTTTAGTGAACCTACTGTTACATCCCTGTATCCGCCAGATAAAGCGATGAACTACAACAAGATGATGGCAGCGGAAATTGATGTTCCTTACACACCCGGCAGGGACAACATCATCCCCATGAAATTGTACATGGGTCCTAATAAGTATTATACCCTGAAGAAATACAAGCTGGACATGGAGCGTCAGATACCGCTCGGATACAGCTTCTTCCTCCTTTCCTGGATCAATATTTATGCGGTAATCCCCGTGTTTACCTTTTTTGGCGACCTGGGGTGGAATTACGGGATCATCATCCTGATATTGACGATCCTGCTTAAGATCGTCCTCTTCCCGATTGCATATAAAACCTATGTTTCATCGGCCAGGATGCGGGTATTAAAGCCCGAGATCGATGAGATCAACGAGAAGCATAAAAAGGATGAACCGATGAAGAAACAGCAGGCGATCATGGATCTTTACAAACGTGCCGGGGTGAACCCGATGGCCGGATGTATACCATTGTTATTGCAGATGCCGATCCTGATCGCCATGTTCCGCTTTTTCCCGTCATCCATAGAGTTGCGCCAGCAGCCTTTCTTATGGGCAGACGACCTTTCGAGCTACGATGCCATCTGGACTTTCCCCAACGGTTTTACCATTCCCTGGTATGGAGGACACGTGAGCCTGTTTGCCTTGCTGATGACCATCTCTTCGATTATTTACACCCGGCTGAATGACCAGATGATGGGTTCTTCCAGCACCCAGCTGCCAGGGATGAAAACCATGATGTACCTCATGCCGGTCATGTTCCTGTTCTGGTTTAATGACTTCTCATCCGGTTTAAGCTATTATTATCTGCTTGCCAACCTGTTAACCTTTGCTCAGATTTTCATCATCCGGGCTACCATTGATGAACAGAAGCTGCATGCACAGATCGAGCAGAACAGGAAGAAACCGGTGAAAAAATCAGGATTCCAGAAGCGACTGGAAGATATGGCCAAAAAAAGAGGCTATCAGATGCCCCGTAAATAAGTCAGAAATAACCCGAGTCCTTTTCGCTTTTCTTCATCCAGTTCAAAACTGATATTCCGGGATAGGTAATTTTCCGCATCCAATCCTTGCGGGAGTGTTTCCCGTATCATTTCAATGGAAAGAAGTTTGTGACCGATGCCATAGCGAATGGCCTGATCAAATAATTTCTCCACAGACGGACGGATCGATTTTTTTGCAACCCAACAGGCGAACACAATAGGCAGACCGGTAAACCGGTACCATTCCTCAGCCAGGTCTATGACCATCCTATTAGACCTGTCCAGGGTAAAGCATTTATCGCCGATGGCCAGGGTCGCATCGATATACGCTTGATTTTCCGGCGTGTTTTGGACGATCTTTGGGTCGATCTTCCAGAAATTGCGGGCAAGCACCCTGATCAACTCCACCGATGTGCGGGAATCGTCATCCAGGGCGATCGTCCTGATCTCATGGAGTGGTTTTTGCGAAATCAGCAACACACTTGCCACAGCCCCTTTCGCACCAATACAGAAGTCGGTGATGATCCGGATATCTTCCAATTCATTAAGTGCTGCGACAGGAACAAGGCCGATATCAGCCTGCCCTTGCTTCATCACTTCAGCGCATGCGGAGGGTGGTGCAAGAATCAGATCAAAGTCATCCAAAAGCCCCGATCTCCTTATTCCATATACAAATGGAACGGTATTCAGGTAGGAAACGGCGACAATACGAAGTTTTTCCATAGTTGACTTGGGGTCAGTCCTTCCCCTCGAGTGTCTGATGGATTTTCATGACCTGAGGGATCAACGGAAGCCGGCCGCTATTTTCGATGATGAAATCAGCCCTTGATAGTTTTGATTCTTCGTCCCATTGTGCCGTCTGGCGTAAGAGAACTTCTTCCCTGCAGGCATGATCCCGCAGCATGATCCTATCGATACGGATGGGTAACGGGCAGGAAACCAGTATGATCTTGTCAAAGGAGCTGATGAGGCCACTTTCAAACAGAATAGCTGATTCCAGGATACTATATGCGATATTTTCCTGTTTTTTTTGCCACGCCTGATAGTCGGCTATTACCAATGGATGAACGAGATCCTGAAGGAATTTAAGATCTGATGCATGCTGAAAGACAATGGCTGCCAGTGCTCTTTTATTCAAAACAGATCCTTTCATGACCCCTCTCCCAAAACGGGTGGTCAACTTTTGCCTGACCGATGGGATATCGTACATTTTTTTGGCTTCTTCATCAGCCGGATATACCGGGATGCCAAGGGTCAGAAAAATATCAGCCACTGTGGTTTTTCCACTCCCGATGTTACCGGTCAGTCCAACCTTGAGCATAGGCTGTATCAATTGTTCTTCCGTTTCAGGTTGACGTAAATGGTATCCGGAAATACGGAAATCAGTTTGCCGGATAATTTGCATTGCGAGGCAATCTCTCCGGAAAGGTTTGACGAAGGGATGATGATCCGATACGCATCACCGGAACGAACCGGTTTGTAGTGTCTTAACCGGAGTTCAAATGGATTGGAGGGTTTCAGAAATTGTTCCGAAAACCAGTTGAAACCTTCAGCTTTAACTTTCAGCAACAGCAGGGAATCATTTCCCTGAACCAACTGATATCTTGCAGGCACTTCGGAATATACGAGCGGATATTCAACGGAATAGTAGTAATCCTCGGCAATCTGGACGAGTATCCAAAGAAAGGCAGATACACCCAGGCATGCAAGAAAAACAGGGAGCCGGCTACGCAACTTCTCTTTTCGCCGACCATCCGGATGTGTGAATAATTTCGGGAAGTCCGGGCTCAAAGCAATCAGAAAAAAAGGTTGAATTACTTCTTATCAGCGCCAAGTTGAGCTGAAGTATCCATGGCAACGGCAGATTTCTCAACCCGGAGATGAACGCCACCTTCTACTTCGATGGTGACGGTTGTCTCCTGGATTTCAACGATTCTGCCATGTATTCCACCGATGGTGATGACCTTTTGCCCCCGTTCGAGTTGTTCGCGGAATTTTTTCTGCTCTTTGGTCCGCTTCATCTGGGGGCGGATAAAGAAGAAATAGAACACGACAATGATCAGCAGCAAAGGGATCAGGCTCATGAATCCACCACCGGATCCTTTTCCTCCCTCTTGTTGGGCAAATAATAACAGGTTAAAAATGGTTAGAAAGTCCATACATGTTTGTTTTAATGATTATTCTGACTCTGGTAATATGACTTGGGCCTTGATCCGCAACACTTTTGTATTAGGTTGCGTGTTGGCTACGATGATAACGGATTTATTCTGAATGCCTTTTCTTCCTTCACTGTTGAACTGAACCTTGACAAACCCTTCTTCTCCCGGGCGAATGGGATTCTTGGGGTATTCTGCAACAGTGCAACCGCAGGCCGTGCTCACATTGGAAATCAACAGATCGGATTTTCCCTTGTTCACAAACCTGAACGAATAGGCTACCCGTTCACCCTGGGTGATTTTGCCGAAATTGTGAGAATCCTGCTCGAATTCAAAGACCGGGAGATTTTTCGGATCTCCATTTCCACTGGCAGAATTCGGGTTATAAACCAGATCGGATGAAAGATCATGATCCCCGTTGGATGTGCAGGAGGAGATAGCGAGTGCGGCGACCAAAATAAATGACAGAATGGTTCTCATGCGAAAAAAAATGCCCGGCAAAGGTAGTTATTTTTGGTGAAATGCTGAATGGCTCAACCGGCTAATCACGATATGGTTAATTTTGTATCAAAATTGCTGCTGATGCGCATATTCCTGGTCGGTTTCATGGGTTCCGGAAAGACCACTGTGGCCAAGAACCTGGCAACAATGTTGCAGTTCTCGTATTTTGACCTGGATGAACAAATTGAAACATCAACCGGGATGACCATCAATCAGATCTTCCAGAACAGGGGAGAGCCTTTTTTCAGACAAATGGAACAAGCGCAGCTTTTTCAAACCATAAGTAAAGAACGTACGATCATTGCAACGGGTGGTGGAACCCCTTGTTCCCAGCCGAACATGGATTTCATTCTTGCTCACGGACTCTCGGTTTACCTTCGGGTCGATCCGGAGGTTCTCACTGAACGACTTGTGTCGTCCAAGTTCAACCGGCCCTATATCAAAAACCTTGATGAAAAAGGTATCCGTCGATTGATCCGGGTCCTGCTGCCTGAGCGGGAACCCTGGTACCAGATGGCCAACTATGTGATCGAAGCGAACCTAACGGAGCACCGGGAGGTGGAGGAGCGGATTATCTCACAGGTAAAGGAATTAACCCTCTTCCGGGGCAGACCCGGCCTTGCGCTCTAGCAGTACGATGTTTTCCACATGTTGGGTATGCGGAAACATATCCAAAGGTTGGATTTGAACGACGTTATATGAGCTGCTCATCATGGCCAGATCCCTGGCCTGTGTGGCCGGGTTACAACTCACATAGATGACCCGTTCGGCCTGTATTTCGAGAATTTTCTTTACGACTTTTTCATGCATTCCGGCGCGTGGTGGGTCGGTGATGATGAGCGAGGGTCTCCCATGGGCCTCAATAAAGGCATCATCCAGGATCTTTTCCGCTTCGCCAGGATGGAAGGAAACATTGCTGATACCATTCGCCTGCGCATTTTCCCAGGCATCATCCACCGCCTGTTTGACAGATTCAAGGCCGATGACCCGACCGGCTTTCCCCGCCAGGAACAGGGCAATGGTGCCGGTTCCGGAGTAAAGGTCATAGACTACTGCCTGTCCGTTCAGCGAGGCCATCGAGGCGATGATCTGATACATCCTCTCGGCCTGGTAGGCATTGGTCTGAAAAAATGATTTGGGCGCGATCCTGAATGAGAGGCTTTGCAGCGGTTTTTCGGAGACGACCATGGTTTCGGTAATAAACGGTTTTCCGTGAAAGAGATGATGCTCCAGATCCCACAGGGTGTCGTTCCGCTTGGGGTTGATGACATAAAAGAGGGAAGTGACCGTTGGACAAGTTGCCAGCACATGCTGCAGTAAACCGTTTATTTCGGTCGGTTTATCCTCGTCAAATACGATGATGACCATCAATTCTCCTGAACGGGTTGTGCGGATAATAATATTTCTCAGGAATCCTACGGCACGATGGAAATCGAAATAGGAAAAGTGGTTTTGCAGGGCGAAATTCCTGATCTCATTCCGGATCAGGTTATTGGGCTCAGCCTGCAGGTGACATTCCGTTATTTCCAGCACCTTGTCGTAAAAGCCGGGGATGTGGAAACCCAGGGCGCCGGGAGATGGCGCTTCTTCATGATCTTGCGGAGGTGAGATATGCCATTTCCTGGTCGAAGTGGAAAACTCGAGCTTGTTGCGGTATTGGAAAACGAACGGCGACGGGATGATTGGAGAAATCTCCGGGATTTCAAGTTTTCCGATATGGGTAAGGGCATCCAGCACCTGTTTCTGTTTGTATCTGAGCTGGGCTCCATAATGCATGTGTTGCCAACGGCATCCGCCACAGGTGCCAAAATGTATACAGACGGGTTCTACCCGGTCAGGGGACCCGGCGATCAATGTAGCGATCCGTCCCATCCAGAAACGTCTCTTTTTTTTGGTCACCAGGATATCGACGAGGTCTCCCGGGATGCCATAGGGAACGAAAATCACGCGATCCTCAAACCGGGCTATGGCATTCCCTTCAGCGCCGGCATCTGTGATATGGATGTGCTGGATGAGCTCCTGTTGCTTCATGAAGCGATCAGTCGGTTGGTTGGGTGGGGAACCTGTGGTTAAAGTGTTTGGAATCGCCCCATTCACCATAGCCGATGGTTGCTCCGGCCAGGTGGATACGGGCTTCCAGGCAGCTCATGCACTCTTCAGCCTCTTCGTCGATACAGGGCTTATTTTCGTAGAGGAGATAGTTTTCGCGATACTTGACCGGCGTTAGGTTGGGCATGATGATGTTGGCGCCTACCATGATCGCTTTTTCCCGTCCCTGTTTGTCGATGGTCTGCATGGCAGTGGTGGCGGCAATGTTGATGTCTTTCATCATGATCCGGAGAATGGCGATCATCTTGAGTGCGAGCCGGAATCGTTCATTGAGTGGGATCACGCTTTCATAAACACCGTACAATGGGGTCTCCGCATGCTCAATATACGGTCCCATGCCAATCATGTCGATATCAAATTCCCGGAAGAAGATCAGGTCGTCGGCAAGGTCCCGGATTGTCTGATAGGGTAGCCCGATCATCACACCTGTCCCCGCCTGATATCCTAACTTTTTCAAGGTTTTCAGGGCCTCCAGGCGCTGGTCATAGGAATGTAAATGGTCATTTGGGTGGAGCTTTGCATATAGCTCACGGTTTGAAACTTCGATGCGTAAAAGGTACCGGTGTCCCCCGTGATCAAACCATTTTTTGTAGGTTTCTTCCGTCTGTTCTCCAAGTGAAAGGGTAACCCCAAGCTTACCCTCTGACAACGCTTTGATCTTCTCCAACAGATGTATGATGGTTTCGGTAAAGCGCTTGTCCTGTCGCTCTCCCGATTGGATGACGATGGAACCATAGTTATTCTTGAAAGCGAAGGTCGCCGCTTCGAGGACCTCTTCCTCCGTCATCTCATACCGCTGTACTTTTGTATTCCCACAACGTATCCCGCAATAAAGGCAGTTCTTTGCACATTTGTTGGAATATTCGATCAGCCCCCGAAAGAATACCTTTTTACCAACATATTTCTCCCTGACTTCAGCAGCTTTCTTAAATATCAGCTTCGTATCCGATTCATCTGCAGCCAGGAGAGAAACAAGGTCATCTTTTGAAAAATACGCTTGATCCAGCAACT
This sequence comes from Bacteroidota bacterium, assembly GCA_016868575.1. Lineage (GTDB taxonomy): Bacteria > Bacteroidota > Bacteroidia > Bacteroidales > FEN-979 > VGGL01. The sequence continues at coordinate 7,600 of VGGL01000044.1, read as the reverse complement.
TAATAACATCAGCCATCCACATGGTAATTAGGCCTGCAAAGGTACATATTATCGGGGTTTTGTCTTTGTGGCTGCGTTGAAATTAATTTTTCTATTTTAGCTTTTACAGAAAAATATTACTTTCGTACCGCCTTAAATATACCATCCATGTCTGAAGTAATTCACACAGTCCTTATTGATGATGACCGGACTGTACTGCTGGCGCTCAAATCATTGCTTGAAGAAAATTTTCCTGAGGTTGAGGTCATGGCTACGGCCTCATCCGTCAAAGATGGCATCAAGGTCATCAACAAGTCCAAACCCGATCTCGTGCTGCTGGATATATCCCTCCCTGATGGCGAGGGTTTTGAAGTTTTTGGGAAGACGGAGTTTAACGGTTACCGGGTTATCTTTATCACAGCCCATGACAATTATGCCATCAAGGCCTTCGAATTGTCAGCGCTACATTACCTGGTTAAACCGGTTGGCTTGAAAGATCTTCAGGTGTCGATTGATCGTTTCAGACAATCACAGGGAGGCAACTATGCCGACCGGGTGGATGTGCTCAAGGAGGGTCTGCAGAACAAGATTGACAAGATCATCATCCCATCCTTTCATGGATTAAATGTGGTGAAGTTGGTTGATATCATCAGGATGGAAGCAGATGATGTGTATACCAGCTTTTACCTGGTCGGAGGTAAGAAACTCATGGCTTCAAAACCACTGAATAATTATGAGCGTTTGCTTATCGATATGCCCTTTTCAAGGATTCACAGCAAGCATTTGATCAACCTGTTGTATGTGAAAAAATATGTAAAGGGAAAGGGGGGCAGTGTGATTCTGGATGATGGAACAGAGGTCAATGTTTCTGTCAGGAAGAAAGCGGATTTTTTACAGAAGCTGAAGAATTACGCCCGTTTGGCATGATCGTCAAACATTGAACCGGATGTGCAGCATATCCCCGTCCTGCACAATATAGTTTTTCCCTTCAATAGCCAGTTTTCCCGCGTCGCGGCAAGCGGATTCAGATCCTTTGAAGGCTAGAAAATCAGGGTATTTGATCACTTCTGACCGGATGAATCCCCGTTCCAGGTCGCTATGAATAACGCCGGCTGCCTGCTGGGCTGTCATCCCTTTGCGGATGGTCCATGCCCGAACTTCTTTGGGGCCGGCAGTAAAGAATGTTTGAAGGTCCAACAGGTGGTAGGCTGCACGTATCAGCTTGTTCACACCAGGCTCTTCCAGTCCGGCATCTTCCAGGAAAACGAGCCGGTCAGCAGCATCCTCCAGGGTAGCTATCTCCGACTCAAGCAAAGCGGCGATGGTGATCACCTCAGCTCCCTCGCTTTCTGCCTGTTCGGTAAAAGCATGAGAAAAGCGATTTCCCGTTTGGGCAGACTTGTCATCTACATTACAGACATAGACAACCGGCTTCTCACTGAGCAGGAAGAGATCTTCAATATGTTTCTTCTCCTCCTGATGGAGTGTCAGGGTTCTTACCGGTTGAAATCCTTCCAGGTGATGCTTGACTTTCTTTAAGACTTCGATGGTTCTCTGCGCTGGTTTGTCTCCCCCTTTGGCAATTTTATCCATCCGGTGGATCTTTTTCTCCAACGACTCAAGATCCCGCACCTGCAATTCAAGATCGACGATCTCCTTGTCGCGTACCGGGTCAATAGATCCCTCGATATGGGGGAGGGTCTCGTCTTCAAAACAACGCAGCACGTGGATCAGTGCATCGGCCTGGCGAATGTCGGCCAGAAATTTTCCGGCGCTGCTCTCGCTGTGGCCTGAGCCCTTGGTCAATCCGGGAATGTCAACCATTTCCATTGAGGTGGGAACAACCTTGGCTGCATGGACAAATCGATCGATCTCCTCCAACCGGTTATCCGGAACATTCACCATGGCGATATTCGATTTCGCCGCATTGTAAGCCCTCGACGTTTCAGCATGAGCATTCGATACTGCATTGAACAGTGTCGATTTGCCTGCATTTACAATTCCGATGATCCCACACTTTAACGACATAACTTGCAGTAAATTAATAATTTATAATTAATAATTATTAATTGTAAATCAAGTCAGATTTAAGATGCAAAGTTAGAATATATAAAGCAGGTGATGTTTGTTATTCAGATATTAATTGATACCTTTGCACCCCGTTTCGGGATTTATCTCTGAAACAGTCAATTAACCTAATGTTTAACCCGGTCCTTAGGGGCCACAAAGTTTTTTTATGAACGAAGAATTAACCCAAACTCCGGAAGAAAAACAGGAAGAACAAATCCCTGTAACCGAAACCGGTTTGGAAACCGAAACCCCGGTAGCACACCCTGAAAAAGTTGCCAGGAAGCCACGCCCGGAAGAAATCTATGCAAAGCCTGATGAATCGTTTGACTGGAATGCACTGGGAAAGAACCAGGACAACTACGCTGGTGATGAAAGGAAGAAATTGGAAGACATCTACGGAAAAACCCTGAGCTCCATTGGGGACCATGAGGTGGTTGAAGGTGTGGTAGCAGGAAAGAACAACCGTGAAGTGGTCGTCAACATTGGCTTTAAGTCTGATGGTGTGATCCCTGTCTCTGAATTTCGTTACAACCCCGACCTGAAAGTGGGTGACAAAGTAGAGGTGTACGTTGAAAACCAGGAAGACCTGAACGGGCAACTGCTGCTTTCCCACAAAAAAGCCCGTATTCTCAAATCCTGGGAACGCGTCAACGAAGCGTTCGATAAACAGGAGATCATCAACGGATACGTGAAATCAAGGACCAAAGGCGGTCTCATTGTCGATGTGTTCGGGATTGAAGCATTCCTCCCGGGTTCGCAAATCGATGTGAAGCCCATCCGCGACTACGATATTTATGTAGATAAGGTGATGGAATTCAAGGTGGTGAAGATCAACCATGAATATAAGAATGTGGTTGTTTCCCATAAGGCGCTGATTGAAGACGAACTGGAAGCCCAGAAGGCAGAGATCATTGCCCGTCTGGAAAAGGGACAGATCCTTGAAGGAACTGTTAAGAATATCACTTCCTACGGTGTATTTATTGACCTCGGCGGCGTAGATGGCCTCATCCACATCACCGACCTCTCCTGGGGCAGGATCAACCACCCGGAAGAAATCGTTCAACTCGATCAGAAGATCAAGGTAGTTATCCTCGACTTTGATGAAAACAAGAAACGGATTGCACTGGGTCTGAAGCAACTTACCCCTCATCCATGGGATTCACTCGATGCCAACCTGAAAGTTGGAGATAAAGTGAAAGGTAAAGTCGTGGTGATTGCCGATTACGGCGCATTTGTCGAGATCACAGCCGGTGTCGAAGGACTGATCCACGTTTCAGAGATGTCCTGGTCACAGCACCTTCGTACAGCCCACGATTTTCTGAAGGTTGGCGACGAAGTGGAAGCCATCATACTCACCCTTGACCGCGAAGAACGAAAGATGTCAATGGGTATCAAGCAACTGATCCCCGATCCATGGGCCAACATCATGGAAAAATACCCGCAGCAATCGCGCCATTCAGCCATCGTCCGCAACTTCACCAATTTCGGTATTTTCGTGGAGTTGGAAGAAGGTGTTGACGGATTGATCCACATTTCCGACCTCTCCTGGTCGAAGAAGATCAAACACCCGGCTGAATTTACCAAGGTTGGCGAGAAAATTGAGGTGGTTGTCCTGGATGTGGATGTTGAAAACCGCCGGTTGAGCCTTGGCCATAAACAACTGGAGGAGAATCCTTGGGATGTTTTTGAAACGATCTTTTCCATCGGATCGGTGCACAACGGTACTGTTGTGAGTTCTTCCGATAAAGGGGTCGTGGTTACCCTGCCTTATGGTGTTGAAGGGTTTGCTCCCAACCGCCATGCCGTGAAAGAAGACGGCCGACATCTGAAAGAAGAAGAATCGGTTGATTTCAAGGTAATTGAATTCTCTAAAGAAAACAAGAAGATCATTCTTTCGCACACAAAGATTCACCAGGATCGGCAGGCAGCTGAAAAAGGCAAGGAAACTGACAAGGAACAAAGCGCTGCCAAGGCTGCCAAAAAGGCTGTTAAAAAACTCAAGGATAACCTGGAAAAGACTACCCTGGGTGACCTCGATGCCCTGGCAAACCTGAAGTCAGAGATGGAAAAGTCGGAAAAGAAGAGCAGGGAGAAGAAGAAAGAAATGAAGAATGAAGAAATGAAGAATGAAGAGGTGAAGAGTGAAGAAGTGAAGAGTGAAGAAGTGAAGGGTGAAGAGGTGAAGAATGAAGAAGTGAAGAATGAAGAGGTGAAGGGTGAAGAACCTGCAAAGGAGAGTGAAGAACCGAAGTCGGAATGACCTTTTCACTGACCATCCTCGGAAGCAATTCCGCTATTCCAACTTTAGATCGTAATCCAAGCGCTCATTTACTCAACGTAAATGAGCGCTTTTTTTTGATCGACTGCGCGGAAGGAACCCAGCTGCAAATGAGGAAATACCACCTGAAGTTCACCAAGATCAACCATATCTTTATCAGTCATCTGCACGGAGACCATTATTTCGGGCTGGTGGGACTCCTGACCTCGATGCATCTGTTGGGTCGCACGGATGAGATGCACGTGTACGGCTTTCCGGAATTGGAGCAGATCATCAACATCCAGCTGGAGGCAGCCCGGATGTCACTGATCTATCCCCTCATCTTCCATCCGCTGAAGGACGATGAAATGCATCTTATTCATACCGGACGAAACCTGGAGGTCTTCTCATTTCCGCTGAAACACTCCATCCCAACCTGTGGGTTCCTGTTTAAGGCATCCCAACCGAACCGTCAGCCGCCGAAGCATTACACCTATGCTTACTGTTCCGATACCATCTACCTGGAGGAGGTTATTCCGGTGATCAAAGAAGTTGATCTGCTCTATTATGAAACCACCTTTGCTTCCGACCGGGCTGAAATGGCCTCGCAGAAGTTTCATGCCACTTCATTGGATGCCGCCAATATTGCCAAACAGGCAAACGTAAAGAAACTCCTGATCGGACATTTTTCGGCGCGGTATGATGACGCCACACCACTGCTGGAAGAGGCCGGAACCATTTTCCCGGAAACCATTGCAGCAAGCGATGGGATGACGGTGACATGTGACGGGAGGGGAGGGGTAAGTAGTGAAATGGTGAAATGGTGAAATGGTGAAGTGGTGAAATGGTGAAATAGCGAAGTAGCGAAATAGCTGGGTGGCGAAATGGAGAATCAATAAGGTTATCCTTGCTTGCCTATTGAAACAGTATTTCTTCAAAATTATCTGGTGTTACAATCTCCATTTTCGATTCAGGATAACCTGAGCGGTATGCTGAAGGAAAAGCCATTTTTTTTCCGATTTTCCACTTGAACTCATAAGCGCTCAGCTTCCCCTCATACTCTTCAATATAGTCGATTTCTTTTTGAGAATAAGTCCGCCAGAAAAATGTATTAACCGACCTTTCTGTATAGGCAAGATGCTTCATCCGTTCCGAGATGCAGAAATTCTCCCACAAGGCCCCATGATCATCCCTTGTATTTAAAGGATGTAACCGCTGGATGATTGCATTTCTTATCCCTAAGTCCCAAAAATAAATTTTCCTGGATTTGCCAATTTCGTTTCGAAGGTTTCTCTTGATCGCGGGTAACCTGAAAACAACGAAACTTTCTTCCAGTAGATGGATATACCTCTGTACAACGGTTTGTTCAACGCCCAATTTTCCTGCAAGTTCCGTATAGGAAACTTCACCCGATATTTGATATGCAAGTAATTTCAGTAAATCGAGAAGTATTTCCGGTCTTTTCAGGTGCTGAAATTCAAGGATATCTCTGAATAAGTAACTGGATGTGATCTCCATAAGATTTTCAGCCGCCTCCTTATCATCCATCAGGATTACGGTAGGAAAAAGCCCGAACCTGAGAATTCTTTGAAGCGTTCTTTTTTTTTCCAAACCAGAAGCGCCTGATGATAATTCATTGAATGTAAGAGGAAAAAGTTTATAAATGATTTTTCTGCCTGTTAATGGTTCATTGATACGGTTGGATAATTCAAAACTCGATGAACCTGTTGCAATGATGCTCAGATGTGGAAACTGATCATATAGGATCTTTAGGACAAGACCGATATTGCGAATTCTCTGTGCTTCATCAAGGACAAGAACATCAAGATTCCTTACAACGTGTGTAAGATTACCAGCATTTTCCCAGGAAAAAAGAGATTGAACATCCAGATAATCGCAATTATAGTAGGCTGTTCTTTTCTTTAGGCCATTTATCAGTTGCTTTACAAGCGTTGTCTTTCCTACTTGCCGGGCGCCATATAAAATGATAATTTTCCTGTTAATGGATTGGTTTTCAAGACGATCCAAAATGGATTTTTCCAATGTCCTTGGGAGAATCATTACTTTTTTTTACAAAAGTACGAAATTACATGACATGACTCATGCAATTTTATATAAAAAAGATGAGATCAGGCATTGAATTGATTTTGTTGATCCTGTTCAGTTCACTTATACCGAATCGGAACAGGTTTGCAATTTTATTGCTGCTGTTCCTCTCGGTATAACTCATTCTAAGCAGCTTTGCCTTTGCAAACCTGCCAAGAATGAGTATACCAGGATCAATGGAACATCCGGTCGCTCCTGTATTTTGTAAAAGGATTGGTGCTTTGGACCGATATACGGATCTATTACGGTTTTATGATCCCGCTTGCAGCCAGAACCAAGATGATAAGCGCTGCAATCAAAACCAGGATTCCAACAACCTTCAGCGCTCCCTTCAACGCCTTTGTAGCAAAGGCAATGATAAGACCAATAATGATGATGATTGAGATGACGATTATGACGGTGTTGCTCATGGAGATATTGTTATTTCTTTATTATCTTATCTTGAAAAACTACGTCACCACTATTGTTCAGAATTCTGATATAATAAAATCCTGAAACCAATTGACTTAAATTAAGAACATCGCTATATTTACAATCGATGACTTTTTTACCAATTGCTGAAAATATTTGGATATGAGCAAATACGATCTCACTTTTTATATACAGACGATCCTCAAATGGGTTTGGATAGCAAAGGATTTTGGGATTATTATCATTGATTTCAAGCCCTGTTATGACGTCTATCTCAAGTTGACCTTGCTGCCCATTCCCGCAGATATTTTGTGGAACTACCAATATGATTCCTGAATCGTCTCCCACAGTAACAGTAATAGAAGATGTATTTTGACCTGAATTTATTGACCATCCTGGAGGCGTCGTCCAAAAAAATGAAGTAGCGTTTAGCGATGTTGCGTTATATATTTCAGTACTACCTTCAAACACTATCGTATTTCCTGTTATTACAGCCGGACCGGGTAATAGTATTACGGTCGCCGAAAGACTTCCAGGTGTTCCGCTCCCACAACTGTTAGAAGGTGTAGCAGTGACATTTCCGCTCGTACTTCCGACAGTAACGGAAATTGTTGAACTACCTTGCCCAGAGTTTATAGCCCAACCTGAAGGTACAGTCCAGTTATAAGAAGTAGCATTTGAAGCAGATGCAGAATAAGATTGAATGCTATTTTGACAAACATTGGTATTTCCAGTCACTGTTGCCGGACCGGGTAATAATGTTACTGTCACTGAAAG
>VGGL01000043.1 GCA_016868575.1 Bacteroidota bacterium | reverse complement strand
CTGGGCGCTCGGATATACGGGGCAGCCCCAGCTCCTCTCCAGGATGATGGCCATCCGAAGTGATCAGGAAGTGCGACGCGCCAAATGGGTAGCGGCCATCTGGACCATCCTTGCTTACATCGGTGCCATCCTCATTGGCCTTTTCGGTATTGTCTTTTTCAAATCAGGGTACCTGAGTCAGGACGCCACGCTACTCGCCAAAGACGCTGAGCGGATCCTGCCGGTGATGGTCATGAGCCTTGTGAACCCTATCCTGGCCGGCATCCTGCTGTCGGGGGTCATCTCCGCCATGATGTCAACCGCTGCAACCGAATTGACGGTATCCTCAGCATCGATCACAGAAGACATCTATTCCAATGTTGCCAGTCGAAAAGCCGCATCACGTAAAAAGCTGTGGATCAACCGGATCCTGACCCTGTCCGTTGGCCTGGTGGCGATCATCCTGGCGTTGTACATGCAAGACACCGTCTATGGCCTCGTCTCCTATGCCTGGTCGGGGATCGGGTCTTCCTTTGGACCTGCCTTGCTGTTGATGCTGTTCTGGAAACGGTTCAGCCGAGCCGGAGCTTTTGCTTCGCTGATTTCCGGCACAGCCGGTACAGTGATCTGGAAGAACTTCCTCCTGGAACCCACGGCGGTTTCCGAACGACTCGGAAGTTTCGTGTTTGCCTTCGCCATGGCTGTTCTGTTTTCACTGCTATTCCCTGAAAAATCAAAAAATACTGCCTGAAACATGGAACTCATTGCCATCATCCCTGCACGATTGGATTCTACCCGCCTCCCCAGGAAAGTTTTGCTGGAAGTGAACGGGAAAACCATCCTGCAACATGTCTATGAGCAGGTTTCAAAAGCCAGGACAGTGGAAAAGGTCATCATTGCTACTGATTCAGACGAAGTGTTTAACGCTTGCCGGAAGTTCACTCCCCATGTTGAAATGACCAGCCCGGCTCATACCTGTGGCACAGAACGGATTGCAGAGGCAGCCTCCCGCCTGGATGCACGGTTGGTGCTCAATGTCCAGGGAGATGAACCGCTGATCCGCCCGGAGGTGATCGACCAGATCGGACAGACCATGCTGCAAACAGATGACCTGATGTACAGCCTCATGGTTCGTCTGCACGACACAATAGAACTCGCCAACCCAAATGTCCCAAAAGTGATTGTCGACAAGCAAGGTTACGCCATATACTTTTCCAGGCTCCCTATCCCCTACTGCCGGGACCAACATCACATCATCCGTGGATCTGAACTCCTGCATGAGGAGGTTGTGTACTACCGCCATATCGGTATCTATGGATTTAAAAGAGAATTCCTGCTTAAATATGCCTCCCTGGAACCCTCCCCCCTTGAAAAAATGGAGAAACTGGAACAATTGCGAGCCATCGAAAATGGCTACCGCATCCGGATGACCGAAACCGACTACAACTCCTTCAGCATCGATACAGCAGAAGATTTTATCCGGCTGAAGGAATTTTTGAAAGAAAAACCCCTGCCATGAAAATATCAGCATCCGTCTATGCTTCTGACCGAAAGGACCTGGAAAAGACCGTGAAAACGCTCGAGCGGATCAGCATCGACTATTTCCATATCGATTGCAACGACGACCTATCCGTTTTCAACGACATTGCCCTCATCCGGAAGATCAGCAAGACGCCGATCGATCTCCACATCATTTCAGCAGAACCGGAGAAATTCTTTCCGGCTGTTCAGGAACATGCGGTTGACCTCGTCACGCTGCAGTATGAAAACTTGACCCGAAAGCCCATGATACCCAAGGGATTATCATCTGCCTTCGGGCTGGCCATCACCACCCACACCAACATTGAGGTTTTCGAAGACTACCGGGATGATTGCGCTTTCATCCTTTTCATGACATCAACGCCAGGGCAAAGCCGGGGCAAATTCAATGAGAAGAATTTTCAGAAGATACGTCTTTTCCGGGATCAATACCCTGACAAACTGATCCACGTGGATGGTGGCGTAGACGAGGAAGTGTCGTTCATCCTGCGGCACCTGGGCGTCTATTGCGCCGTGTCAGGATCCTACCTGCTGAACTCTGAAGCCATCGAGAATTCCATTATCAGACTTAAATCAGGAAAAGGACGACTCCATTTCCCAGTCAGTTCATTTATGAAAAAACCCAATGAGCTGGCCATCATCCCGGAGAAGGATCTCGACATCCTGGAGGTGCTGAATAAAATCACCCAGTCAAAAATGGGGTTTTGTCTGATCGTTGATGATGGTTTCACGCTGAAAGGGCTGATCACCGACGGGGATATCCGGCGGGCGCTGATCGAAAACGGAGATGATTTTAACCGGATCCGGAGTTTTCGGTTTATCAACTCCGCTCCCTTTGCGATCAATGACCAGGATACCATCCAGTCGATGCTGGAAAAGATCTCCCGTCAGCCGAAGAATATTAATTTTGTGCCGGTCGTCAACAACCGGAAACAACTTGTCGGCGCCATTTCGTTCCATAATTTAATCAAAGGAGAGTTATAGATGGTTATACATACGATCCGGGGAATCGATCAGCAAAACCTGGATGCCCTGCAAGATGCGTTGAAGGCTGTGAGCTACCCCAGGGAGGATTACCATATTCTGGTGACTCCTTCCGGGCTTAAAACAGTGCCCGATCAATGGAAGAAATTCGTGTCGGAGGCCTTTGTCTGCGATAGCGACATCCAATTGGCCAGTACACAGTACCGGGCGAAGAAACGATTGATCGACCTGGGTGACGGGCTGGCCTTTGGAAAGGCTGGATTAACCCTGATGATGGCTGGCCCATGCTCGGTTGAATCGGAAGAACAGATCGAGCAAACTGCACAATTGCTGCTGAAACTTGGAATCCGGATCCTTCGTGCAGGTTCTTTCAAACCCAGAACTTCCCCGTATAATTTTCAGGGTTTGGGGCTGGAAGGGCTGAAATTGCTTGCCAGGATGCGCGAGAAATACGGGTTCCGGATCATCACCGAAGTGCGCGATGCTTCCCAGGTTGAAGAAGTGATTGAATATGCTGACATCATCCAGATCGGATCCAAGTCGATGTTCGACCATGGCATCCTCCAGAAGTGTTCCAAAACAAGTAAACCGGTGATGCTGAAGCGGGGATTCGGAGCCACCGTCCAGGAATTCGTTCAAATGTCGGAGTTCATGCTCAGCGGCGGTAATGAAAACATCATCCTGTGTGAGCGCGGTATCCGGACTTTTGAGACCAAATCAAGGTTTACCCTCGATCTATGCGGGGTGGCCTACCTGAAGAAATACACAAACCTCCCCATTGTGCTGGATCCTTCTCATGCTATGGGCCATGCCTATGGTGTTCCCGATCTGGCCAAAGCGTGTCTGGCCATGGGAGTTGACGGGCTGCTGATTGAAGTACACCCAAATCCGGAAGTTGCACTGAGCGATGCCTCCCAGCAACTCGATCATGCGGCCTTTACATCCCTTTACAGGGAACTTTCGGCTATGTCCAATGCCCTGAATATCAAGCTAATATAACACTCACACCACCTCGGCTACGACAAAGGTGCTCCCACCCACAAAGATCAGGTCGTTTGGTGAGGCAGCTTTCTTTGCTGCTTGCAAAGCATCCCTAACCGAAGGATAGGATTCACCCTTCAGGTGGCAAATAGCAGCAGCTTCCTTGAGTTTGTCCGTATCCATGCCACGGGGAATATCTGCCTTGCAGAAATAGTAGGTGGCTTCTTTGGGCAGCAGTGGGAAAATGCCCGATAAATCCTTGTCATCAACAAACCCAACGACCATGTGCAACAACTGATAACCGGTTGCTGCTAACTGATCACTGACTTGTTGTATTCCTTCCCGGTTATGGCCGGTATCGCAGATGATCAGTGGTTTTCTTGATAAAACCTGCCAGCGCCCCTTGAGTCCGGTGTTTTGAATGACATGAAAGATACCTGTACGGATGATTTCCCGGTTTAGCGGCAATCCCATGCCTCTGAGAACTTCCGCACAACAAAGGATGGTTTGTATATTCTTCTGCTGATAAGTCCCGGTCAAAGGGCACTTCAGATCGTTCCACCAGCGATTGCCATTGAAACAAACTTCCATGCTGCTTACCGGAATCGTTTTCATTTCACTGCGAAAATTCCTGACCTCAAACAGCTGATCAGCAAAAAAAATGGGAGAACGGCTTTTATCTGCATAGTCCACAAAAACCTGTTTGACTTCTGCTTGCGTCTCACCAATGACAACCGGGACTCCATTTTTAATGATCCCGGCTTTTTCTCCGGCGATTTTCTCCCGGGTATCCCCCAGGAAAGCCATATGGTCCATGCCAATATTAGTGATGACCGACAGCAGGGGTGTGATCACATTCGTTGAATCAAGTCTTCCGCCCATGCCAACCTCAACGACAGCAATATCGATCTTTTCGGAGGCGAAATAATCGAAAGCCAGTGCAGTTGTCATCTCAAAAAAAGATGGTTTGATGACATTGAAGAGGCTTCGGTAACGATCAATGAATGAGGTCACGGTTTGTTTCGGGATCATTTTCCCGTTGATCCTGATCCGCTCTCTGAAATCTTTCAGGTGAGGTGAAGTAAACAAACCTGTTTTTAGTCCTGCTTCCTGGAAAATGGAAGCAAGCAGATGGGAGGAAGAACCTTTCCCATTGGTGCCTCCGATATGCACCGAGCGAAAATCGTTATGCGGATTTCCGAGGTGGTCACAGAGTCGGAGGATGTTATCCAGATTGGCCTTATAGGCAGCAGCCCCCAGGCGGTGATACATCGGAAGCCGGCTATACATATAGTCCAGCGTTTGCTGATAGTTCATCAGTTACGGATGATGAAATGGTAAGTGATGGTGCCCTTTTGTTCGATGGGGGCGTCGGTATCTACATTGAAGACCGATTGCCGCGCGGCATCCACCGCCAGGCGGCGGAGTACGCTGTTGGTGGTGTTGGACCCTTTATCGATAGCGATGGCGCGGGTTACCTTTCCATATTTATCCACAAAGATTTGCACGACAACGGTGCCGTCTTCCGTAAAACGGTTGGAAGGTTTCGGCAGGTATTTTGGGCTCCGGTTTGTCAGGCTGTATGAGATGTTACTCCCCGATCCTCCCAATCCTTCGTAATTTGTCGCATCCGGTGAGCTATTAGGATTTCCCTGGTCGCCAGGCTGGTTGGTGATACCTTCATTTCCGGTATTGCCTGTGCCCTGGACTTTTCCTTTGTACAGGGCATCGGGGTTGATCACCGGTTCTTTCGGTTTCTCAACAGGTTTTTTGTCGGTTGTGGTGGTTTTGGGTTTTACACCGGTCGTTTTTACGGCAGGAGCTTCTTCGATATCCTGTGTTACGACTTCCTCTTTTCCTCGGTCTTGCGGAACTGGAGGAGAAGAGGGCTGAGCAGAAGGAGTAGGTAATTGGATGTTACCCATCCCTACCTCATTGTATCCCAGATTAACCTCAATGCCTTGTTCTGGTGGTGGTTCTGATGGAACAGTGAGTCCGTAGAACAGGATAGCCAGTAAGATGATTGCATGAAACAGAATAGTCCCTGCAATTCCTTTGATCCTGTTATTTTTTTCCTTCTGTGTCAACGCTTATTGCTTTTGGGGCTGGGTAGCCAGGATGACCCGATGGCGGGTCTGGTTTTGCTGGTTGATCTGGTTAACGATATCGATCACGGTAACAACCTCCTGGATGGATATTACCTTGTCGGCTTCCAGCCTGATGGAAGCATCTACCTTACCTTGTAATAGCTGCATGAGAGAAACATCAAGGGTAGGTTCATCCACCTGCACGCCATCCAGAAAGTACTGATGTTGGTCGTTGATGGAGATGGTGAATTTGGGTGGTTCTTCCACTGCCCGGCTCTTGCTGGCTGGGAGCAACAATTTAATGGCGCTGGGGCTGATCAGCGTGGAGGTCAGCATGAAGAAGATCAGCAACAGGAAGACGAGGTCCGACATGCTGGCTGTGCTGAATTCAGCGCTGATCCTTTGTCTTGATTTGATGGCCATAACTCTGCGATGAAGCGTTATTACTGTTTGGCCGGTTCATGGAGGATATCCATAAAATCGACCGCCCTGGCCTGAAGCATGAACACTACTTTCTGCACCCTGGAGACCAGGAGGTTATAACAAATATAGGCCATGATTCCGACAAACAAACCGGCGATCGTAGTAATCATCGCTTCATAGATGCCACCTGCGAGCAATGAAATGTCGATATTGTTTCCCGCCATTGACATGTTGTAGAATGCCCTGACCATCCCCGTCACGGTACCCAGAAATCCAAGCATGGGAGAGGCTCCGGCAATGGTTGCCAGGAGGGCAAGGGTTTTTTCGAGTTTGGCAACTTCGAGGCTACCCACGTTCTCGATGGCCACGTTGATGTCAGCGAGGGATTTGCCGATCCTGGAAATACCCTTCTCGACCATCCGTGCAATGGGTGTGTCGGTGTTTTTGCAAACAGAGAGGGCAGAGTCTATTCTTCCCTGATGGATGAAATCCCGGATCTGGTTCATGAAGTTTTTATCCTCCCTCGAGGCCCGGGAGATGACAATGAATCTTTCAACGAAGATATAGATCGCTATCAGAGAAAAGAGGCCGATTGGGATCATCACGATACCTCCTTTCAGGGTGAGTTCCCAAAGGGAGATGCCTTTTTCGATGGTTTGAGGGGCTTGTGTGACCAGCGCCTGCTGGATGGTGTCAGCTGCCGTGGTTACCGTCTGGTTGACTTGCAATAAGATTCCTGCCAATAACATGGATTTCGGTTTTGATTAAGATTGCATTGCGAAAGTAGATACAATTAACCGGTAGAATTCAGGCCGAATAGATGAATTTTTAACAGTTCTATGTTAATATAGCTCAAGGAGCGATCACTCCAATAAAACTTCTTTTCCCTTGAATTATTGCCTCATGCCGGTATATATTGCACCTCCGGATGAATCCCTGGATGCACCGGTGACTGAAGCCAGACAGTTATTTTCCCCTAACATGCGCAGTAGCCCAAGGAACGCGAAAATCAAGGCTTCCTTGAAGTCAATGATCAGCCTGTCAGGGAGCATGATGGAGTGGCTTGTATGGGCCTTGATCCGCTCGATAAGGAAAATATGATGCGCCCCGCCTCCTGTCACCAGGGATTTTTTTCCAGCTGGTTTTACATGCATGGAAGCAGCTACCCGGATGGCAATATGTTCTACATAGGTCCGAAGAAGATCAGGAATTGAACCGGGATAACGATCAAGCAAGGGTTCAATATTTTTACTTGTGAAGTCTTTCCAAAGTGATTTGGGAGGAGGTTGATTATAATAAGGTAAGCAATTCAACTCATCAAGCAACGGTTCGATGATTGTTCCCTCTTTGGCCAGACGGCCATCAGGATCATAGGAATACCCCATTTTCTGAGCCAGCCTATTCAATACCGTATTGGCAGGACAAATATCGAATGCGATCCTTTTGCCATGGGTATCGTCATATGAGATGTTGGCAAATCCGCCCAGGTTGAGGCAGAAATCAAAATCGGAGAAAAGCAGTTTATCTCCTATCGGGACCAATGGAGCGCCCTGGCCAGCGAGGGCAATATCCATGCTGCGAAAATCGCAAATCACCGGTAAACCTGCTTCAGCAGCGATAGCAGCGCCATCACCAATCTGGGATGTAAAGCCAAGATCAGGCCGGTGAAAAACAGTATGCCCGTGAGATGAAATGAAGTCCGGTTTTACCTGCAAGCGATGGATAAAATCAAAAGCCATTTGCCCCAGCAGATGACCATAATCCACATGGGTTTGAGCAAACGCGAAAGCATCTGATCCGGGAAGTTGTTCAAGTCGTTTTCTCCACGTAGATGGATAGTCAACCGTCTCTCCGGTAAGGATCTCAAAATGCCAACCGGTATTTTTCCGTTCAAGGCGGCAGCAAGCGAGGTCAACCCCGTCGAGGGAAGATCCCGACATGATCCCAATGACGATAAAGGTGTTCTTCTTTTCCATTTAAATGGGGTTGTGCCTCAGAGAACTTCCATCAACAGCTCAAGTCTCATGCTCCGGGAGCCTTTAAGCATCACGGTGGAGCCTGTTAACGGATTCATCTTGAACCACTTCATAGCCTTGTCACTGTTTTCAAAACAGAAATTTCCGGTATTCTCAACAACCTGGCAAAAAACCGGTCCAATATAATAGACTCGTTCAAAACCCATGCTTTCCGTCAACTCAAATATCTGCTTATGCTCCGGGATGGTTTCTTTTCCGAGCTCCAGCATATCGCCAATGATGGCAATTTTTTCCGGAAGTTGCAAACGGGAGAAGTTCCGGAGGGCGGCTTCCATACTCGTTGGGTTGGCATTGTAAGCATCCATGATGACCAGGTTCCTGCCGGTGTCAATAACCTGTGAGCGGTTGTTGGTTGGCTGATAGCCTGCTATCGCCCGAACGATCTTATCTTCAGGGACGTTAAAAACCATCCCGGCACAAATAGCGGCCAGGACATTGGGTGCATTATAGTCACCTACTATTTGGGTCTTAATCTCGAGTGATTGATCTCCTCTTTTCCATCGCATCGATAAAAATGGGTCGGAGGAAACGATTTCCCCATGACAATTGGCGGACGATGTCATGCCATAAGTGGTTCTTCCAACATTCGACGATTTTTCGATCAAAAGCGGATCGTCATGATTCACAAGGGCAGTTCCATGATGGTTTTCGAGGAACTGATACAATTCACTTTTGGCACGGATCACCCCCTCATAACTTCCGAAGCCTTCGAGGTGTGCTTTCCCGATGTTGGTGATGATCCCACAAGCAGGCTGCGCGAGGGAACAGAGGAAGGCGATCTCTCCCTGGTGATTGGCGCCCATTTCGATAATGGCAACTTCGGTGTCTGAGGATATTTTCAGGAGCGTGAGTGGGACTCCAATGTGGTTATTCAGGTTTCCGCAAGTACTGATGGTGCGAAAATGGGAAGAGAGTACCGAATTGATCAACTCCTTGGTGGTTGTTTTTCCGTTGGTCCCGGTGATCCCTATGACCGGTATCTGGTATTGATTCCGGTGAAATCTGGCAAGATCCTGCAAAGTTGACAGTACATCCTCTACCAGGATACATCGGTCATTCAGCCTGGCCTGTGGTTCATCCACGATAACCCAGGCGGCTCCGGCTTTAAGGGCTTGACTGGCAAAGGCATTGCCGTTGAACTGAGCTCCTTTGAGGGCAAAGAAGATGCTTCCCGCAACCATCTGACGTGTGTCAGAAACAGCTATCGGGTGTTCAAGAAACAACCGGTGAAGATGTTCAATAGTCATATACCCGGATTCTTCCGGCAAAGGTAATGATGGAAATAGCAGAAGATATGACCGATAAGATATTCGGGAAATTCAGGCACAACGTTACCTTCCGGCAATGTTGCTGCCCACCCGTGTCATGGCGCAACGGAATCCAATGAAGTCGGTAGCCAGGTTCTCCTCCAGATAACGACGCGTACTGGGATTCATGAAATAAGCTTTATCCCGCCAGGAGCCTCCTTTATAAACCCTTACATTGTCGCTGATCAGACTGGAAGCCCCATATTGATACATGAGGTTGGTACTGTTGACATTTTCCGGCTCGTTTTTCCAATCCTGTTCGATATTCGACTGAAAATCTCCATCCAGGAAGTTGATGTTATCAGCCTTCCGGTAGTTTCTGCGGTTTGCGCTTTCCTCGACGGTGACGTCACGCATACGGATTCTGCCGAGTGAGTCTTTCTGTTCCAGGAAACCCTGTGCATTTTTCTCATAGGTTTTGAAAACATTACCACGGAAAGGTCTGAAATCGGATACATCCTCGAAGGTGAGGGGACGATATACATCCAAAACCCATTCGGCTACGTTACCGGCCATATTATAGAGCCCGTAATCATTGGGGAAGAAAGAGCCGCAAGGCGCCGGGATATCACTCCCGTCGTTCAGGTTACCGGAAACGCCCATATAGTCGCCACGACCTCTTTCAAAGTTATCCATGAAAGTACCGTAATATCTTGATTCGCTGCTCCGGGTAAAATTCCCGTTCCAGGGGTAGATCCTTCTTTCAACGACCCTTTCATAAAGCGTATTCCCGATAAGCCCGTAAGCGGCGTATTCCCATTCTGCTTCGGTGGGGAGGCGGTACTTGGGAAGCAAGATTCCGTCTTCCATCCTCACAGATCGGGTGCCAGTGCCTGATGGATTCAGGTCTTCCAGCGGTTTGTTGACCAGGCCTGCATACTGTCCATTCAGGTAAGCATCGGTATTGAAGTTATCCAGAGGCGTCTGGTCGGGGTCAAAAAGCAGGATTCCTTCGCGCACCAGCAGCATTTCATTGACACGATCCGAACGCCAGGCGCAATAATCGCTGGCTTGAACCCAACTAACGCCAACAACCGGGTATTCACGATATGCTGGATGCCGGAGGTAATATTCAACCAGCGGTTCATTATAAGCCAGTTTGTTCCGCCAAACCAGGGTATCGGGTAAAGCCCGGCGATAGACGCCCGGATAATCCTTTCCAAAGATCCTTTGCAGCCAGTAGAGATACTCCACATAGTCGAGGTTTCTGACTTCCGTCTCATCCATATAGAAACTGGCCACGGTCACCCGGCGCGGGATGTTATCCCAGTTGTACATCACGTCATCCTCAGTCTGACCCATGACGAAGGTCCCGCCTTCCACGAAGATCAGCCCAGGTCCGCTCTGCTGTTCCTGGTATGAGTTTACCTGGAATCCACCGTTTTTGTTGTCATTGTAATTCCATCCCGTGGTTCTTGATGCCTCTTTCCGGCATGATGAGATCAGGATCACCAGCCCCAGCAGGGCCATAAGGGAAACGATTCGGTTGTAACGTATCATTGCGTAATGATTTTATGATTAACTAAAACTTTGGACATTTTATTGCTTTGATATGCCTTCTTTTTTCAATGCATGGAAATTGCCAGGCGAATGAAATCTCATGCGCTCCGCCTGATGATCCTTTCAACCTGGAGATCGTTGCGTCATAGCTGTATCCGGCTTTCAGGTTCAGGTAATGAACGCCAACCATCGGGATCACGGCATCGGAGTTCTCGAAGTTCATCCGGTACCAGCAGCCAAACACGATGGGTTCAATATTCAGGTACATCCCGACGTTGAGTTGATGGAACTGGCCTTGCTGCTGATAGAGTATGTTTGGTGAAAGTGAGAATTCCTTGCCATAATCACCATACGTACTTCCCCGCAGGTCAAAAGTGTATCCGGCATGGCCGGTGATCTTCATGTCAAGTTTCGACTTGGTGTCAGAATAGAAACCGATCTTGGGTTGAGTCAGGTGATGAACAGCCACCCCGCCAAAGAAATTCTTCTCATGACTGAAGATGAATCCAAAAGCGAAATCCGGAACTCCAACCGTTGGGTTATCAGGTTGTTTTTCACTGGTAGGCAGCACAAAACCGTTTTGCGGGTCAATCATGTCCTCAAAGGTAAGCTTTTCCCACGCAATATGTCGTTGATAATAGCCCACCTCCAGGGCTGCGCTTGCAGCAACCTTGGAAGTGATATTGAACTTATAGGCATACATGGCGCTGATGGAGGTGGCGTTCAGATGCCCGCCACCAGCCCGGTCGGCATTGAAAAGAATGCCAACCCCTCCCGCAATGGCACCGATGTATTGGTCGTAGGATCCGTTGTAAGTTACATACCCCTTCGAAAGGGATGGCCATTGATTCCGGTAATTGAGAATGAGCCTCGGACATACCCCTGATCCTGCTAATGCCGGATTAAGGTAGAGCGGGTTTGCATAAAATTGCGAAAAACCCGGATCCTGCGAAAATGCCTGTTCCATGAATAACATGAGCACGACCAATGTGATGGCTGCTTGTCTCAACCTCAGTTTTGTTTTACCCTCCTAACGGAATTAGGGTTACAATATTACAAATATTTTTTGAATCAGAATTTTATAGGTACTGCAATATTGATCAATCTCAACACGTTGATGTTACATCTGCCCGGCAATCCAAGGGCATGATGACCAGAGATTTTGTAATTTCGTCATCCAAATTATTCTGTATGCACCGCAACCTGATCATTTGCCTTGTATTCCTGTTGACAATCCCCTTTGTCACCCTGGCTGAAAACACGATTGATTATCACCGGCATATCCGTTGGAATGGCATCAATTTTTCTCCGCTGCCAGGCAACCAACCGATCCATTCATTGTCTTTCTCCGGATCAGTCCCCTCTTCAGCACATGACATGCTGCCTTTGTTTTCCGAAAGTATTGAAATGGATGGATGGAAGCATGAAATCTCTCAGGTTTCAATCATCACCTGTACCTTTGAGCCATTGGATGAAAAGGAATCACTGGGGATCAGGGATGCATCGGTCATCCCGGAGAAAATACAGGCTGAATGGTCGGTTGAATATTACAGAAAGCAGCCCCGGCTGATGATATCCTTCCTCCCCTTGTTTCAAAGTGAAAGGAAGATTTTTAAAGTTACTTCTTTTGATATTCAGATTGTATTCTCTGATCTTCTTTCGTCCAAGCCATTATCTCCATCAAGAACATATGCAGACCACTCGGTCCTTGCCTCCGGTAACTGGTATAAAATAGGTGTTACACAGTCAGCTTTGTATAAAATAACCTACAGCGACCTGGTTTCCATCGGTATCGATCCATCCATCATAAATCCTGCGCATATCCGGATATACGGCAATGGCGGCGGGATGCTCCCGGAAGCCAACAGCGCCACACGGTACGACGACCTGATCGAAAATGTCATCTTTGTTGCAGGACAAGAGGATGGCGTCTTCCATCCGGATGACTACATCTTGTTTTATGGCCGGTCACCAGATACCTGGCAATATGACGACAACACCAACACCTTCCTCCATTCAAAGAATTTGTACAGCGAACAGTCGTTTTATTTCATTACCACTGACCTCGGAGCCGGAAAAAGGGTTACAGATGAAGCCTCATCTACCCAACCTGTGACGCAATATATCAATAAATTCAACGACTTTGCTTTTTATGAACCCGATCAGGTAAACCTGATCAAGTCCGGGAGGATATGGTATGACCAGGATGTTTTCGATGTCAGTCCGACAAAAACTTACGCATTCAACTTCTCGGATATTGAAACCAATGCTGTCGCAACCCTGCGGGCCGATGTGGCAGCCCGTTCCACTTACGGAAAAACCGGTTTTGCAATATCAGTGAATAACAATCAATTGATGAATTTCCAGGTCCCTTCAACCACCTCTTACTACCTGGATCCATATGCAAAAACAAAAACAGAATTTGAAACGTTCGGACCAAATGCTGCCAATCTTAACGTGAAGGTTGTTTTCACCAAATTCAACTCCAGCGACCTGGGATGGATGAACTACCTGGAAATGAATGTAATGAGAAAACTCATCTTCCGCGGAGGTCAATTGGGTTTCCGCTCCGTGCAATCGGTTGGGAACAACAACATATCCCAGTTTATGTTCACGGAATCAAGCTCTTCCATGAAAGTCTGGGATGTAAGTGATCCGGAGAATGTCCGCAACATCATCCTACAGGGCTCCGGCCAGGACCGCACTTTCACCCTACCGACCGAAACCCTCAGGGAATTCATTGCTTTTGACGGAAACTCCTTTCCCTCTGTACAATTTATCGGGCGTGTAGACAACCAGGATTTACATGGCATAAACGGGATTGACATGGTTATCGTTTCGTATCCCGATTTCCTTCAGTCAGCTGAAAGGCTGGCCGATCATCACCGGCAACAAAATGACTATTCCGTTTTGGTTACCATACCGCAGATGATCTATCATGAATTTTCTTCGGGTCGACAGGATGTGACTGCCATCCGCGATTTTATGAAAATGTTGTATGATCGCTCATCCACAGGGGGAACCATCATCAAATACCTGACCCTGTTCGGGGATGCTTCTTATGATTACCACAGCAGGGTAAGCAACAACACCAACTTTGTTCCGACCTATGAATCCGTGCAATCGCTCGATCCGATTGACTCCTATGCAACGGATGACTATTTCGGCATCCTGGATGACAATGAAGGTCAAAATTGCGCCGGGATTCTGGACATCGGCATTGGGCGGTTTCCTGTTGTTAATGCTTTGGAGGCCGAAGCCATGGTGGATAAGATCATTCACTATTCCATCAATCAACCGGTGGTGATGGATGACTGGCGGAATATTATCTGTTTCGTCGCAGATGATGAGAACAACCACATGCATGAAAACCAGTCGGAGAAGCTGGCCATATTCATGGATACTACCTATAGGCAATACAATGTGGACAAGATATATATTGATGCTTACCCGCAGATCTCTACTCCCGGCGGTCAGCGGTACCCTGATGTGAACCTGGCGATCAACAACCGGGTCGATAAAGGGGCTTTTATCATCAACTATATTGGTCATGGCGGTGAAGTTGGCTGGGCACATGAAAGGATCCTGGAGATAGCTGATATCAATAGTTGGAGGAATTTCGACAAAATGCCCCTCTTCATCACAGCCACATGCGAATTCAGCCGTTATGATGATCCCGGAAGAACCTCCGCAGGAGAACTGGTGTTTTTGAATCAAAAAGGCGGTGGTATCGCCTTGTTGACTACCACGCGCCCCACCTATTCCGGGGCTAATTATAGCCTCTCCGAGAAATTCTATCAGAAAGCCTTTGAGATGAATGGAGATACCCATTATACCCTGGGAGACCTGATCGCCTCTTCGAAAACCGGCACCTCCTCCGATGCCAATGCCCGGAAATTCATCCTCCTGGGAGATCCAGCCATGACTTTAGCTTATCCTGTCCATAAAGCAGTGACTTCTTATATTGGAAAAGTCCAAACCAAATCAGTCACCACCACCGGCGATACGTTGAAAGCCCTTTCGGCAGTTAATATCTCAGGTGAGATCAGGGATAAAGATGACCAACTGCAAAGCGATTTTAACGGGGCGATCTATCCAACCGTATTTGACAAGGTATCAGAGATCACAACCCTGGACAATGACGAAGAAGGAAGTATCTCCTTTACCCTTAGAAAAAACATCATCTATAAAGGTCAGGCCGAGGTCAACAACGGACTGTTTTCCTTTACTTTCATTGTTCCCAAGGATATCGAATACAAATACGGTCAGGGTAAGATCAGCTATTATGCCCATAACAATGAAAACAGCGATGCCAGTGGGTATGATCTGGATATCATCATCGGCGGGTACGACAATACCTCCATCATCGATACCGTCGGTCCCCTGGTAAACCTGTACATCAATGATGAATCATTCCGCTTCGGAGGTCTGACCCATGAAAACCCGGTGATCCTTGCTACCATCATGGATGAAAGCGGCATTAATACGGTTGGTAATGGAATTGGGCACGACATTGTGCTGGTTTTGGATCACAACACCACCGAGTCAAAGGTCATCAACGATTCCTATGTCTCGGATATGGGCACCTATAAAAGCGGGATTATTTCGTATCCCTTGTTCTCGGTGCCGGAAGGGCGACACCATGTTCAGTTGAAAGTCTGGGATGTTTTCAATAATTCAACCACTGCATATACCGAATTTATCGTCGCCAATTCATCCACCCTTGCGCTGGAAAAACTCCTTACCTGTCCCAATCCATTCTCTACAAGCACAACGTTCCGTTTCGAGCACAACCAATCGGGTGAAGCCATGGATGTTAAAATTCGTATCTTCAATATGTCAGGGAGTCTCATCCGAACCCTCGATTCACACATTCCGGCAGGAGGATCACACATCGAACCCATCACCTGGAATGGCACCGATGAGCAGGGAAATACGATCGGAAGCGGTTTATATGTCTATCAGGTTGAATTGGACGATGCCAAAGGCAATCAAGCAGCCAAGTCATCCCGTCTGGTATTTATCAAATGACCGGTTTATGAAGAAAGAGACTCATTTCCTTTTTTTCCTGCTATTGCTGATCCCAGCTCTGGCGCTGGGACAACAAACGGAAATAACACTCCAGCGTACGCTGGAGTGGCAGGGAATAAAAATCCTTACATTGCCCGATGGAAGCTCAGTCCAGGTCATCGATCTGAAAAATGGTGTCTTTACAGATGATCAAGTGCCCCTCCCAAAATGGCAGGAAGATATCCGGCTTAGGCATATCTGCCCATTCAATGACGTTACTGTTGAAGTTGTTTCCATTGCTTCGACTCCACTTGATACGGATGAAATTTTCCTGGTGCAGGAGGATTTGATACCAGATGAAATTCATGTCCAAAAAGAGATCATTATTACCTCGAAAAAGCCTTACTTACGCCTTTCCATTTTCCCTTTCTACCGGAACCCGTCTACCCATGTCATACACAAGGTTCTCTCTTTGGGTTTAAAGGTCAGTTATCCGGAAGAAATACCCGCTCCGTTAAAAGCACTTTCCTACACGCCCAATTCCGTTCTGGCTTCAGGTGAATGGTACAAGATCGCTGTCAAAGAAAGCGGTATTCACAAGATAACCTATGAGGACCTGGTGCTCTTGGGCGTTGATGTGACCAATCTTGATCCGCACACAATCCGGATCTTTGGAAACGGCACCGGCATGCTTCCGGAGAAGAACAACAAACCTCGTCCTGATGATCTGATCGAGAATCCCATCTACGTTTTCGGAGAGCAGGACAATACTTTCGATCCGGGAGATTACATCTTGTTTTATGGAAGATCACCCCAAAGCTGGATTCTTGATGTGGAGGAATCCTTCTTCGACTTCTCAAAACATTTTTATACCGATCAGAATTTTTACTTCCTGAATGTGGAGCAGGCTTTGGGCAAGCGGGTCAAAAATAAAGCATCGATCACCGATTTGCCTACTTTTTTCGTCAATAAATTCAATGACTGTGCCTCACATGAGCCGGGGTATTACAACCTGATCAAATCCGGAAGAATATGGTATGGAGATGCTTTCAACAGGGACAGCCTGACGCATGATATCCGTTTTATATTCCCTGACCTGGATCCAAACTCGCTGGGACGGATGCGAACCTGGGCTGCTGCCCGGGCTTTTCAGAACAGTCACATCCGCGAATACCTGAACGGGGAAATGATTGATTCCATTTCTATTTCTGCCACAGATCCTGCATCGACAACAATCTTTGGACAATCCAAGAAAAATAGCAAGAAAAGAGCTTTCAATGCTGATACACTTGATTTTCACTTAAATTATTCACTCCCTGCTGAAAATGCCCAGGCATGGCTCAGGTACCTGGAAATCAATACCGTCCGTTTTCTGAAATTCCGAGGTGGTCAACTGGCTTTCAGGGATGTGAAATCAGTTGGGCAGGATAATGTCGCCGAATTCATTATTAAAGGACAGCGTAAGGATGTAACCATATGGGATGTCACGGATATTGGCAATGTTAGGAATCAGGAATATTTTATTGCCGACAGCACAGTCAGGTTTCGAATCAACTCTGACTCCCTTCATGAGTACATTGCCTTTGACGGAACATTCTTCCTGCAACCAGGAATTATCGGATCGGTTCCCAACCAGGATCTTCACGGGATGTCAATCCCCGATATGGTTATCGTCGTCCATCCGCTTTTCCTGGATCAGGCTGAAATACTCGCTCAACTGCACCGGGATGAAGATCAGTTGGAAGTCTCTGTTGTGACCACCCAACAGGTATTTAATGAATTTGCCTCCGGCGTGCCCGATCCTACAGCCATCAGGGACTTGATGAAAATGTTGTACGACCGGGCATCCGCCGGGAATGAACCCCTATATTTGCTCCTCTTCGGAGATGGCTCTTATGACAACAAGAACCGGATTCCCAATAACACCAACTTTATTCCTACCTATCAGTCGGAAGAATCTTTAAAGCATACATATACTTACGCTACAGATGATTACTTTGGACTCCTGGATGATGGGGAGGGAGAGAGCGCTGAAGGTTCACTGGATATCGGCGTCGGAAGACTCCCGGTTACAAGTGCGGTGGAAGCAATGGCCCTGGTCGAAAAAATAATCAACTACTATAGCGCCAAGGACACGGTCTATAGCGACTGGCGCAATGTGATTTGTTTCGCAGCCGATGACGGGAACAACAACCTCCATTTTAACCAGGCTGAGGTGATTGCAGGCATTGTACAAACAAAGTTTCCGGGGTTCAATGTGAATAAGATATACTTTGATGCCTATTCCCTGCAG
>VGGL01000042.1 GCA_016868575.1 Bacteroidota bacterium | reverse complement strand
TAAATGCACAAATGTCTGTGATCATATTTTCCGAAAAAGGTGAAAAATTCATTGCCTTTGTGAACAATACCCGGATAAACGATACACCTGAAGCACGCATTGCAGCAGAGCGTCCCGGAGGACCAAACTTTAAAGTCCGGATCAGCTTTGAGGACACCTCAATCCCTGAAATCCAAAAAACTATTTTCAATACCCCTGAATCGGAAATTTACTATGTGATCAAGGGTTCAACGAAAGGACGTACTGCTGCCACCCAGCCGGATACAACTGCAGAAGTATCTGGATACCCAAAAGTAATCGTTGATAAGGCATTGCCGGAAAGATTAGTTTTTATCCTGTCCCCGTGAACAGAAATGGATCTCTGAGGTACCTTTTTTTCGCCTTGTTGTATTTCGCGCAGGGATCCATTCTCGGCTATTTTACTGCCCTGAATGCACTCTATCTCCGTTCGTTTGACATCCCCATGGGTAAGGTCGGAATTTTTGCAGCCATTGCATTGATCCCGTTGATCCTGAAGGTTTTCTGGGGGTTTCTGAGTGACCGGGTCAACCTTTTTGGATGGGGACACCGCAAACCTTACATCGTCATTGGTTTGCTGATGCAGGCAGCCGGACAGGCGGTTTTTCCATTCATCACTCCATCGGAATCATTTTACCTGCTTGCCGGTGTGGCCTTTTTCAGTTTGCTTGGCATGGCCTTATATGATACCTGTACCGACGGACTGGCACTTGATACGACCCCCCCGGAGGAGATGGGCAAAATCCAGGGGATCATGGTGGCCGGACGTGCTGTCGGCGTAGTCGTTATTGCTGCGGCTGTAGGGCTTATCTCGCATCACGCCAACTGGACGTTGGTTTTCTGGTCGCTGGCGCTGATGACTTTAATCCCATTGCCCCTGGTTTTCTTCATCCGGGAACCGGCACATCCCACAACCAGCTCTTTTACCTGGAAAGCGTTCCGGGTTTTCGGAAAGAAACAGGTGCTGGCGGTCGCCATGCTGGGGGTGTTGTGCACAATGATCATTGGCGGCACAAACCAGCTGGTCAATCCTTTTCTTGAAGAGGATTTCGGAATTTCCTACATGATGGCCGGCTTTTATGCGGCCGTATGGGGGATCGGAGTGGTCGTCGGAGGACTTAGCGGCGGCAAACTAACGGATCGCTTTGGACATCGAAAAGCCTTGCTGGGGGCAATTTTCCTGGCCCTGGGCTCAATCCTGCTGATTGCAGCCATCTCGGGAACCTGGATGGCCTGGCCGCTCCTGTTCTTCTTTGGAATCGCTTACGGATATTATGAAACGGTCTTTTTTGCCACCTCCATGGCGGTCACTGACCTCCGGATCGCGGCTTCCATGTTCGCCATCCTCATGGCCTTCTCCAATGCCGGATCAGGTATGGGGATGATCATCGGTGGGAACCTGAGTGATCAGATCGGTTTCCGCGGAACATTCATCTTCCTGGCAGCCTTGAATATCCTCATCCTTCCGCTGGTTCCCCTGATCTTTAGTTCGAAAAAAACGGCCGGAGATCAGTCTTGATGTGTCTTTTCAATTAACAAGTTTTCTGGTCAGGGAATACTCCTGATCCAATGAGCAAATAAAAGATCATTGACCCCATAAAAGGAACGACCATCCGTATCGGTTTCTTTATAAACCATCTCTTTTTTGATTAAAGAATGCAAGGATTGAAGTACCGTCGCAGATCCACTCAGGTGATATTTTTTTAAAAAGGAGCCGGCAGATGGAGCATAGACTCTTTTTTCCATTGCTATTGCTTTCAGTAACATCCATTGCGGAACAGTCAGTAAATCACGGTAATTGAAGAATACGGTTTCTGTCTCTTTGAGTATTCTCAGTGATTCGGATTTTACCAGATCCTTTGTAATTTCAGAAGCCGCTGTCGCAAACAAACGGTTACAAAGAAGTTGAACATAGTATGTATGAAGGTCAGACCATTCCAATATCACCTCAATGACTTCAAGAGTTATTTTTCGGTGATTCTGAAGAAAATGTTTTTCAATGAAACACGCATAATCATTCGCAGAAATTTTCCCAATCTTCATAAACTGGGTACTTCTATAAAATGGTCTGGAGGGACTATTGAACAAGTCTGTCATCAGATGTTGCCGACTTCCGGAAAAGATAAAAACGATGTTATGAAGTTGCTGAATAAGGCCTCTCATCCAAGCATCCGTATTTTTCTCAGGATAAGAAAGAATTTGTTGAAATTCATCAATTGCAACTGCTATTTTATTGGGTTGTGTTTCTAAGAACTCAAGAACAGATTGAAGTTGTGTTTCGGGTTTATGATGGCTTACTTCAAGAGAAACTTGGGGCATACCCGATAAGGCATCAAAAGTGATCAGCGGTCTGAGGGATTTAACAAATTCCCAAATAGCTTTACCCGGTTTAGATTTCTGTGGGACAGCGTTTATCAGGGCCGTGACAAGGGCATTCAATAGATCGCTCCTGTTTTCTGTAGGCTGAATATCTATGTAGATTCCAGTAAATGATTTGGGTAATTGCGATAATACATGATGAATCAAACCGGTTTTTCCAATTCGCCGAACGGATGTAAGGGTCACTGATGTTCCATTATTGATTTGTTGAAGGATATGATCGGATTCACTTTTCCGGTTACAAAAATAGCCGGCACCAGCATAGCCGCTTGTGATAAAAGGATTTAATATTTTCTTCATGACCAAAACTTTTCACAAAGCTACAAATTATAAGTTACATTTTATAACTTACAAAATATATCTTTCAAAAAACTGACTTAGTAAAAGTCGGGTATAATGGTAATTTAGTCGCCTATGATAGTTGAATATCCGAAAAAAATAGAAGTTCTGATGCAGTTGCATTATTGCCGGTTATCAGAACGAGACCGCAGGCAGTATGCTGCATTAGAATCCATAAAATTGGGATGGGGCGGTGTTACGTATATAAGCTAGATACTTGGCACAGACAGAAAAACCATTTCACAAATAGGTTTGTCAAGCGTTTATTAAAGGAATTGGGATATGGTTATCGCAAGCAATCAAAGCAATTGTCCACCGGTAGTTATACTCGCCGAAATGAGCAATTCGAAATAATTTGTGCACTGGTATTGATAATGAGCGTTATAAGCCCTGTTCTGAGTATATTTGGCACTTGACACTTGAGACCTGGCACTTGATTCCCGGTCACGGAACCACAACGAGTCCTTGCGGCCTGAGCAAGAAGTCTATTTTCGTTCCAGCACTTGAAAAAAGAAATAGCCCATTTCTCAATATGCTGAGCCCTTATTAAATTTACTTCTACATTTGTATACTCATTCTTGGCAGGTTTGCAAAGGCAAAGCTGCTTAGAATGAGTTATACCGAGAGGAACAGCAGCAATAAATTTGCAAACCTGTTCCGATTCGGTATACATTGATATTTTGGTATTATGCTCAAATCGATGACAGGTTACGGGAAAGCGGGTTTCGAAAGGAAAGGCATTCGTTATACCATAGAAATCAAGACCCTGAACAGCAAGACGATGGATATCTCTCTTCGTCTTCCGGGCTTGTTCCGGGAATATGAGATGGAGATCCGGTCGCTGGTATCTGCCAGTCTGGAACGGGGAAAGGCAGAGGTCGCTGTGAGCGTGGAAAACATTGAAAATTCGAGCGGTATCCATATCAGCAAAGAAAAACTGGCTTCCCTTTACCGTGAGCTGGAATCGGTATACGGGGAACTTGGCCTGACTCCGGGTCAGGAGCTGATCCCGGCACTACTACGAATGCCGGATGTTATGCAAACTCCCGGAGAATCATTGGATCCAACTGAATGGGAGGAAGCGATTACCAGATTCAGAGACGCATTGGATGCAGTAAATGATTTCAGGATGCAGGAAGGAGTTGTACTGGAAAGCGATCTCCAAAACCGGATTGAGATGATCACGGAACGAATGCATCTCATCGTCGGACTGGAAAAAGAACGAAGTGAACGGATCAGGGAGAAATTGCGGGGAGAGGTGGAGCGCTTTTTTATCGGAGCAAATGCCCCGCAGTTCGACGCTAACCGCTTTGAGCAAGAGATGATCTATTATCTTGAAAAACTGGATATTACGGAGGAATTGATCCGGCTTAAGAAACACTGCCAGTTTTTTCAGCAAAACATGCAGGAAGAATCCAGTAATGGCCGGAAGCTCGGATTTATCCTCCAGGAGATGGGAAGGGAGATCAATACCATCGGCTCAAAGGCCAACGATGCAGAAATCCAAAAGATCGTCGTAGAGATGAAAGATGAGCTGGAAAAGATGAAAGAACAGATCCTCAATATTTTATAAGGCAAAAAGCCGGCCATCCACCCCATACAGATTATTTCACCCCAAACGTAAATCTTATCCTATTTCTTTGTAATTTTGCGTACATGGATAGTCATATACTTTTACATATACATTTTTTTACATATGAAAAACCCATCTTACCCGAGGATCATGATCCTTGTTTCCCTGCTTTTTGTCTCAAACCTGCTCTTTGCTGGTGACATCATCCTGAACGCCGGCCAGAACTCAACGACCTTCACAGAAAATACCTACCAGAAGCTATCGGTCAAAAGCAACATCTCAAGCATTTATTTTCAGGATGTTAACTCCCCCAAAGGGTTATTTACCCTTCTTTCCATCGATGGATACGGGCGTCGAAATGTTGCGGGAGAACCCGCCGTTCCCGAGTTCCGGAAACTGATCGAATATCCTTTCGATGCCACCTTCCAGGTGAACGTCATCCGGGAGCATTATGTGGAGATCGATCTGTCACAGTATGGTGTCCAGTTCCCGGTTTTTCCGGCGCAGCCACCCTTGTCCAAGAGTGATGACCCCAATCAGGTTGAGTTCATTTATCATGCCGGTGTATACACCCGGCATAAATTTGTGAGCGACCCGCTCATTCAGGTCACACCGGTAGGTGTTATGCGGGCATTAAACCTGGCCAGGCTCGATATCAGTCCTGTTGCCTATAACCCGGTTGAAAACAAACTGAGAATTTACGACCAGCTGGAATTTGAGATTGTCTTCCAGGGTGGCAACATTTCCAAGACGTTGGATCTGAAGGCAGCGAAAGCTTCTCCCTATTTTGAAAGCCTCTATCGCCAGATCAGCAATTACAAACCCCTGCCTCCCCATAAGGAATTGATAACCGATGCCCCGATAACCTATGTTATCGTCTCCGATCCAATGTTCCAATCGGTACTGCAATCGTTTGTCGCATGGAAAGAGAAAAAAGGCTTTAAAGTGATCGAAGCGTATACCAACAATCCCAATGTTGGCACAACCACCAATTCGATCAAGGCGTACCTGGCCGGTCTGTATAATTTCCCGCCGGCAGGCTATAACCCGCCCAGCTTTATCCTCTTTGTGGGTGACGTGGCGCAGATCCCTGCCTGGAGCGGCAGTGCAGGCTCTCATGTTACCGATCTGAGATACTGTGAATACACCAATGACGATATTCCGGAAGTCAATTATGGCCGGTTCTCTGCCAATAATGTCGGCCAATTGCAACCGCAGATTGACAAGACCCTGGAATATGAAAAATACGAAATGCCTAACCCTGCATTCCTTGGAGAGGCTGTGATGGTTGCCGGCGCCGATAACGCGCATCAGACCCACAGCAATGGCCAAATCTATTATGGTACCGAAAACTACTTCAACACTGCACACAATATTCTCTCGCATACCTACCTTCAACCGGAACCCTCGGGTGGAAATTACTCACAGAACATCAAGAACAATGTTTCAAATGGCGTCGGATATGCCAATTATACGGCCCATTGCGGTCCCGATGGCTGGTCTGACCCCTCTTTTGTCATAGCGGATATCCCCAGCCTACAGAATGCGCATAAATACTGCCTGATGGTCGGCAACTGCTGTTCCTCTTCAGAATACGATGGAACCTGTTTTGCGGAAGAACAACTCCGGGCCGCCGATAAAGGAAGCCTCGGATATATCGGTGGTTCCAACAGCACTTATTGGGATGAAGATTACTGGTGGGCCTGCGGCTTCAAAACAGTGGCTTTGCACCCACCTTATGATCCGTTGCACATCGGGGCCTATGATGGCGCTTTTCATGATCATGGTGAACCCATTGATGACTGGTATGTCACCCAGGGACAAATGTTCATCTGCGGGAACCTGGCCGTGGAAGAATCAAGCTCTGGCATGAAAGAATACTATTGGGAGATATACTGCCTGATGGGCGATCCTTCCCTTAGCGTCTATTTTGCTGTCCCATCTAATATGATAGCAAGCTATCCGAATGCCCTTGTCATCGGAATGACTTCCCTTGCCGTTACCACCGAACCTTATGCTTACGTAGCGCTCTCCCTGAACGGAGAACTGTTGGATGCGAAGGTATCTGATGCCAATGGCGCTGCCACGCTGACATTTACTTCACCTACTGCACCCGGCAATGCTGATATGGTAATTACCAAACAGAATAAAAAACCACATTTTGGTGTCGTACAGGTGGTCCCTGCAAATGGCCCCTATATCATCTTTGGCACTTATACGGTAAACGATTCACTCGGTAACAATAATGGTACGGCTGATTATGCCGAGACCATCACCCTTGACCTGGCAGTCAATAATGTGGGTGTTCAGACGGCCATTAATGTCATTGGAACCATCTCAACGATCGATCCGGAAGTTACCATACTGGATCCAACCTTTAGTTTTGGGGATATTTCTGCAGGGGCGACAGTTGTTGGCGAAGACGCCTTCCCAATGGTTATTGCCAATAACATCGCAGACCAGCGGGTACTTCATTTCAGCCTCTCTCTGACAGACGGTACCAATACCTGGGTATCAACCGTCAACCTTCCCTGTAATGCACCTGCCTTCACTTTTGGAACCATGATCATCGACGATGCTGGTGGAAACAACAATGGAATGCTTGACCCGGGTGAAACAGCCAATATCATCATCCCAACCACGAATAATGGTCATTCCGGCGTGAATAATTCACGCGGGTATCTGTTGATTGACGGTGGCCAGAGTCCATACATCATGGTCAACACCCCGCTGTATTTCATGGATTATATGGATGTCGGGGAAACCGTGAATGCTGTTTTTTCGGTGACCACTAATGGTATCACTCCTCCCGGAACGGTAGTGGATTTAACTTATAAAGCCACAGCCGGTTCGAACAGCCAGTATATCTTCGAGAGCCCGATGGATATTACCATTGGTCAGTTCGCGCAGTACAATATGGGCAATACTACTGTTACCGCATGTTCTTCCTGGTTTTTCGATAGTGGTGGCCCGAACAGCGGATATCAGAACAATGAAGATTTCACCATGACTTTCCAGCCGGCGCATACCGGAGCAATGGTTAAAGCGGTGTTTACCTTTTTTGATGTCGAGCCGCAAACCAACTGTAGTTACGACTGGCTCAAGATATTTAACGGACCTAATTCCCTCTCCCCGCTGCTGGGTACCTGGTGTGGCACCAACTCTCCCGGAACCATTGTATCAACCCATGCTTCCGGGGCGTTGACATTTGTGTTTTACAGTGATTATTCACAAACCTATGCCGGATGGAAAGCGGAAATGAGTTGCCAGGGAGGCGTTCTGATGGTCAATGCCACTGCATTTCCACCGGATGTTTGCGAGGGCAGCAGTTCACAACTGGCAGCCATTGCATCCGGCGGAAGTGGAAGTTATACCTACCAATGGAACCCAACCACTTACCTGGATAATCCAACTGCCTGGGATCCGATTTCAACCCCTGCTCTACCCATTACTTACACCGTAACGGTGAATGATGGCACTACTGCTGTCACCTCTACCCCAGTATCAGTAACTGTAAAAGATATACCCTCCACGCCAACCATCACTCAGGTAGGTGATGAGCTTGTTTCTGATGCAGCGACCGGGAACCAATGGTTCAATGAATACGGCATGATCCCGAATGCAACAGGCCAAACCTATTTACCGGTCGTTTCCAGTTATTATTATGTGCGGGTATTGGGTGCCAACGGCTGTTACTCAAATCCTTCCAACAGCATCTATATCCTCTTCACGGGAGTGAAAGAGCTCGAAGGAGCCACTACGGTCAGGATTTATCCGAATCCTTTCAGGCAAGTATTGAACTTTAGCTATTCGATCCCTGCTGCTTCTCCGGTTAGGGTTACGCTCTTCAACTATTTCGGACAGGAAGTAAAAGTTCTTATGAATGAACCTTCCATGCCGGCCGGTGAACACCAGTTTTCAGCAGATGCCGGAAATCTGCCCAACGGCATCTATTTCTGCCGGTTCCAGTCAAATGATGCACATATCGTCACCAAATTGATCTTATCGAAATAATCATTGAGCAAATATATCAAACCAATGAAAAAAAAACCTCCTTGTCCTTGTTTCCCTGATCTTTGCCGGTGGGCTTTTTGCTTCCGGCTGGGTAAATATCCGTTCTGAAAGTCCGGCCCCGGCAAGGGTTGAACTACAATCATCAGATATCAATACTTCGGTATTGAGGTTTTCTATTCCGGGCTTTTCCATGACCGATGTTATCACTCCACAAGGTGCGGTAGTCACATTATCGCTTGACAATGCATCTCCAATGCTTGTTGCCTCAGCGCCTGACCTGCTCAAGATAACAGCCTCTATCATCATTCCCGACCTGGATGAAATGGATGTTCGCATTGTTTCGTCCCGCTATCAGGATTTCCATGACCTGCTGATCGCTCCTTCGAAAGGAAACCTGTACCGGGATACCGATCCGGCCACGGTACCTTTCGTTTTTGGTCCCACTTACCAGATGGACCAATTTTTTCCCGGGAACCTTGCTGACCTGCGTGAGCCGTTCATCATCCGGGATCTGAGGGGACAGACCGTTATTGCTTATCCTTTCCAGTACAATCCGGTGACGAAAACCCTCAGGGTGTATTATGACCTGGTAGTGGAAGTTTTTAAAAAGAGTAACAACGGTCTGAATCCAATGGTCAGAAATCTTGGACAACCCAAGATCGGACCGGAATTCAGCGCCGTCTATCAGCATCATTTTCTGAACTTCGACAACTATACGGACTATACTCCCCTGGATGATCATGGTAAAATACTGGTCATCTCTTACGGCTCGTTCATGAATGCCATGCAACCCCTGGTTGACTGGCGCAACATGAGCGGGACACCCTGTGAAATGGTTGATGTAGCTACTGTCGGTACCACTGCAACGGCCATTAAGAATTACATTTCAAACTACTACACCACCAACGGGCTCACGTTTGTATTGCTGGTTGGAGACAATGCCCAGATCCCAACCAACCAGGGTGGCGGCCTGGGAGGACCTTCCGATAATGCCTATGGATATCTGGTTGGCAACGATCACTACCCGGATGTTTTCGTGGGCCGATTCTCTGCAGAAAACATCGACCAGGTGGAGACCCAGGTCGTTCGTACCATCGATTATGAAAAAACACCGCAACTGCTCACCGACGATTGGTACACCAGTACGATCGGAATAGCCTCCAATCAAGGACCTGGAGATGATAATGAATATGATTACCAGCACATCCGCAATCTTCAAACACAAATGCTGGCGTATACATATATCTACAATTTTGAACTATTCGACGGAAGCCAGGGCGGACATGACGCTACCGGGAATCCAACACCCAGCCAGGTGGCAGATGCCGTGAATGATGGCGGAACAAACATCGTATATTGCGGACATGGCAGTGCGACCTCCTGGGGCACTTCGGGTTTTTCAAACAGCAACGTAAATGCCCTGCTCAATGAAAACAAACTTCCGTTTATCTGGTCAGTCGCTTGCGTGAATGGGAATTTCCTTTCCACAACGTGTTTTGCAGAGGCCTGGCTGCGTGCCGAACATAATGGAAATCCGATCGGAGCAGTAGGTTTCCTGGGTTCTACCATCAACCAGAGCTGGAATCCTCCGATGGAAGGTCAGGATGAGATGGTTTCCATCCTGGTGGAATCTTATGCAAATAATATCAAACGGACATTCGGTGGGCTTTCCATGAATGGCTGCATGAAGATGAATGATACCTACGGCTCAAGTGGTGATGAGATGACCGACACCTGGAACATCTTTGGTGATCCGGCCCTGATGGTCAGAACGGATAAACCGGAAAACATTACCGCTACCTATGATCCTTTCCTGTTTGTGGGAGCCACCTCGATGTCCCTGACATGTAATGTGAACGGGGCAGTGGCTACCGCCTCCATCAATAATAGTGTGCTTGGCTCTGCAACCGTTACAGGAGGTTCTGCAACCATTACTTTCAATGCACCGGTCAGCACACCCGGAGATACCGTGACCCTGGTCATTGTCGCATATAATCATATCCCATTGATTGCAGGACTCCCGGTGATTACGCCCAATGGACCTTACATTGTTTACACCCACAGCTATATCAACGACAGCCAGGGCAACAATAACGGCATGGCTGACTACGGAGAAGACATCCTGTTGACTGTCGGCATTAAAAATATCGGAACAGACCCTGCTCAGAACCTTATCGTTCAGGTTACCACTATTGACCCGTATGCTACCATGCTCGATTCGGAGGAAAATTATGGAACGGTTATTCCCAACGAGGTGAAGGAAGTTCCCAACGCCTTTGAGTTCCATGTGGCCAACGACATTCCAGACGGTCACATCATCCACTTTAATATGCTGTCGACGGATGGAACAGACTCCTGGAGCGGCTCGTTCGTCTTTATCGCCCATGCACCGGCTATCAACTATAGCGGACTGACGGTCAGTGATCCATCAGGAAATAATAATAACCGCCTCGATCCGGGTGAGACTGCTGATATGACTATTACCCTCATTAATAACGGCAGCGCTCCCGCCTACAATGTGGTTGGAACCCTCATACCATTGAACCCGTATATAACGGTTACTTCCGGCAACCAGGCATATGGTGATATGAATCCGGGACAGGATAATACAAAGTCCTTTGCTGTCGAGGTGGATGATCAGGCACCCCAGGGGATCACGATCAGTTTTATCATTCAATACACGGGTAATTTTGGAATAGGTGGATTTACACAATTTAGCACCATTATTGGTCAGATTCCTGTGATGGTCATTGACCTGGATGGCAACCAGAATTCAGCGGATAAAATGATCGACGCACTGGAGAGTTTGGATGTTCCTGTAACTTACTCAACAGAAGTTCCGGCAAATGGCCTGGATCTTTATTCATCTGTTTTTGTTTGTCTGGGAACTTACTCCGACAACCATACGTTGTCTTCATCAGAAGGTCAGCAACTGGCCGACTACCTTGACCAGGGCGGCAACCTGTATATGGAGGGTGCTGATACCTGGAAGTATGACCCACAAACTGCGGTTCATCCGAAGTTCAAAATCATTGGATTGGAAGATGGATCCGGCGACCTGGGTACCATCCAGGGCAAGACCGGGACCTTTACCGATGGCATGTCATTTAACTTTGTCGGGGACAATGCCTATATTGACAGGATCTCCTGGAATTATCCTGCCTATGAGATCTTCAAGAATGCAGACCCCAGCTACATCAATGCGGTTGCACAAGATGCCACAACCTACAAAACCATTGGTACATCCTTTGAATTTGGAGGGCTTGCCGATGGTTCTTTTCCATCTACCAAGAAAAACCTGATGAAGGAATACCTTAACTTTTTTGGAATCACCCCTCCGCCGTTGCTGGCGAATTTCTTTGCTTATCCCACAACCATCAATCTGGGGGATACCGTGGAATTTCTCAACTTTTCTTCCGGACCGGTTGTCAGCTATTCCTGGAGCTTCCCCGGAGGAGATCCATCTACAAGCACCGAAGCCAATCCCAAGGTGGTTTATTCCAGCCCCGGATATTTTGATGTCAGCCTCACTGTTTCCGATGGAACCAACACCAATACGATGCTGAAGCCCGACTACATCCATGCCGATAACATCACCGGCGCGCCTGTTGTTTCGACTGAACCGAATCTCCTGATCTACCCGAATCCGGCCTCTGATCAGGTGATCATTCAGTTTGGAGGGTACACGAATGAGCGGATTGAAATGTCCCTCTATAATTCGCTGGGCACGCAGGTTGACAAGCAGATGATCACTGTTGGGAAAGGTGGGTCAAAAATGCAAATGGATGTCTCCTCGTTGCCTGAAGGTATCTATCTGATAGCAATCAGGGGAACAAGTATCAACGTTACGAAAAAACTCGTTGTTCGTTGATCGTTGCGCGTTGTTCATCTGTTGATGAATGACGGAAGATGGATAATGAATAGACGCAAAGTGATGAAAAATATGCTTTGCGTCTTTTCGTTTAGATACAGTTGAAACAACCAATGGAAACCTCAGAATTCCTTGATAAGCATGCTTTCAAGCTCCTTTTCAAAAGGGAGTTCGGGAACATGTGCTTCCTGGCGCAGCGTTATGTGCAGGATGCCGAGGAGGCCCGGGAGATAGTTCAGGATGCCTTTCTCGCTCTGTGGGAAAAGCGGATAACCATTGATCCATCAAAAAATCCAGGGGCTTACCTGGCTACAATAGTCAGGAATAAATCGCTTAACTGGATCAGGGATCATGGAAAGTTTCACCAGCAGATGTTAAACATTGAACAAACCAGGATAGAGAAAGCCTCTGCGCAGGGAGATCCGCTGATCACATCAGAAATATCGCACAGGATTGAAACGGCGCTTGCCGAACTTCCGGAAAAATGCCGGGAGGTGTTCCTGCTGAATCGTCATGATCAGATGAAATACCAGGAGATCGCTGACCATCTCAACATCTCGGTAAAAACAGTGGAAACACAGATGTCAAAAGCCCTTCAACATTTCCGCCAGCGTCTTTCCGAGTTCATGCCGGTCATTTTTATTTTTCTTTACAGTTGCCACATTGCATCGCTCCTCACAACAAGCCTCACCTTTTCACTATTTCACCATTTCACTATTTCACCATTTCACCATTTCACCATTTCACCATCTGACATCAGGGTCATCATCCATTTTTGTGTATAGATAGTAGCAAAGCCATGGAAACACATGAAGCATCATATTACGACCTGCTGATCACCAAATACTATTCAGGAGAGGCCTCCTTAGCAGAGCAAGATGAACTGACAGGCTGGATCGAACGCGATCAGGAGCATCGTTCCCGGTTTGAAGCCATGGGAAAAACCCACGACCTGCTGATGAAGCAAGACCTGGAACAAACGATCGATCTGGATGAGGAGTGGCAGCATTTCAGCAAAAAAGCAGGAATAGCGGAAGAAAGTGAAAAACGCCTGATCCGGTTGCTATGGCCGGAAAAACTGTTTACCCTTTCACATGTTGCACGTTTGGCAGCGGCGATCATCCTCCTGCTGATCCCCACCTATCTGATCATCAGCTTTTTATCCGGAACGAAATATCAAACCGTGGTCGCCTCGCAGGGGATCAGGGAAGTCACCCTGCCGGATGGATCGGTTGTCATCCTGAACAAAGGAGCCTCGATTCAGTATCCCGTGAAATTCAACAAAAAGGAAAGAGAAATCCTGGCAAACGGGGAGATGCACTTCAGTGTTGCGCATCAGGCTCACCGGGTTTTTGTTGTAAGCGCAGGAGATGTAAAGGTGTCAGTACTCGGAACAGCATTTTTCCTGCAAGCTTCTGAACAGGGAACGGAAGCCCGGGTAGTCCTGGAAAAAGGAAAAGTGGCAGTGAGTTTCAATGATCAACCGACCAGGCAAACAATCCTGTCACCCGGAGAAGAAGCCATCATCTCACGCACAGGAAAAACCATCACCAGGCAAATCAATGATGACCCAAACTACATGGCCTGGCAAACCGGGCTGATTATATTTGATAACACATCTCTGGATGTTGTGGCTAAGACGCTTGCCTTTGCTTACGGAAAGGAGGTTGTTATTGCCAATCCGGCAATCGCCGTATGCTCCATCACAGCCTCTTTCGATAACCAAACGCTGGAGTCGATCCTGAAGGTCATCGAAACCACCCTTGATGTAAAAGTCAGCACCACCGGGGAAAAGATTATCATTAGTGGCGAAGGTTGTCTGAAACAATGATCTGGCAATGAGGAGACCTGGTGTGTCTTATCTGTCTTGTTTAATTGCTATTTCCCTGGGCTTTCTGGTTTTATCATCACAGGGTCAGGATTTGACCCAAGCCATTTCCCTGAAGTTTAAAAATGAAAAACTGAAGCAAGTCATTGAAAAGATTGGTTCCCTGACAAACATCAAATTTTCCTACAACCCTCAGTCACTTCCTTTGGAACGTAAGATCACCGGCAGGTTTGAGTCGCA
The DNA here is from genome assembly GCA_016868575.1 of Bacteroidota bacterium. Taxonomy (GTDB): domain Bacteria; phylum Bacteroidota; class Bacteroidia; order Bacteroidales; family FEN-979; genus VGGL01. The sequence goes on along the minus strand of VGGL01000042.1, from coordinate 5,213 downwards.
ACCGGTGAAACAGGTTCTGGACAGGATTTTTCAACCATTGGATATTTCATGGGTTTTTGTTGAGCAGCAAATCATCCTGAAACCCGGGAAAGCGGTATCTCAAGATGATGGCATAAAGGGAAAAAACGATTCGGTTTTTACCGTCAGCGGATTCCTGCGTGATAAGGCCACGGGAGAAGCGCTGATCGGTGCCAATGTATACACCTCCGACCGCTCAAAAGGAACCATGACCAACGAATATGGTTTTTATTCTCTTCACCTGAGGATGGAAAAATATCAACTGATATTTTCATTTTTGGGATATGCAACCTCCACACATGAAATTTATTTATCCGGGAACCTGCAACTTTCTGTAAACCTTGAAGAAACCCAGGTTGAGGTTCCGGGGGTGGAGATTATTGCGACGAACGAAGATCCAGTCAATGAAACATTGGGAAACATCCGGTTCTCTTCGAAGACCCTCTCCCAATTGCCGGTTTTCCTGGGAAACCTTGATATTGTCAAATCCCTGCAAGCAATACCGGGGGTTAGAACCTATGGAGACGGTTCTTCCTTTTTCTTTGTCCGTGGCGGAAGCAGGGATCAGAATCTGATGATGATCGACGAGATCCCGATCTACAATCCTTCTCATGTGTTCGGGTTTGTCTCCATTCCATCACCGGATGCCATCAACGACCTTCAGGTTTACAAGGGTGATTTTCCTGCCCGATATGGGGGCCGCGCTTCTTCGGTGATTGATATCAAAACCAGGGAAGGAAATGTTAACCGCTTCAGCGCAACCGGAAACCTGTGCCCATATGCCTCCAATCTCTCATTGGAAGGGCCGATTGTCAAAGAGAAAGCGTCATACCATGTATCGGGGCGGTTTTCTACCCTGAACTGGCTGAATTACCTCGCCGACCGGGAGGGAGAATTCAACCTGTACTTCTATGATATAAATGGTAAAGTGAACTACCGGCTGAATGCCAGGAACAGGCTTTTTCTTACCCTATACGGCGGAGAGGATGTCTTTAACCGGATCGTGAATACAACCTATAGAACCTATGGGATCAGTTGGCGGAACCTGGCTGGAGCACTACGCTGGAATCACATCTTTGGCCCCAGGCTCTTTTCCAATACATCACTTGTCTGTAGCGCGCATCATTATTACCTGTATCTTTCAAAGGATCAGAAAAGCTACTGGCATTCAGGCATTCAGAATATTACGATAAAGACCGATTTGACCTGTTTTATTAATCCGTCCAACACCTTCAGGGGTGGAATTGCCGCTACACGGTATGGATCGGATCCTGGCAATATTACCCGGCCTGCCGGTGAGCATTCAGAAGGAGAGGTTACCGTATCCAAATACCAGGCTTACGAATATGTAGCCTATCTCAGCAATGAACAACAGCTAACCCCCCGGCTGAAGATGGATTACGGGATCCGAATTCCATACTGGCAGCCTGTCGGCCCCGCGACGATCTATTCTTTTGATGCAAACCATGTGGTGATTGACTCCACCATCATCGCAAAAAATAAATATTACCGTGATCATCTTGGTCTTGAACCCAGGATCGGACTTTCCCTGAAAGCAGGAAATCATCAGAAAATTGGCGCCTCCTATTCACGAATGTCTCAGTCTCTGCGACAACTAACCTATGACACCGGGCCTTTTACCGGCCTGGATGTATGGACCATTACGGGACCCAATATCAAACCGCTGATAGCCGACCAGGTCTCTGCAGGCTATTTTCAGACAACAACCAACAACTCATTTGATTTCTCCCTGGAAGGATATTATAAGTGGTATCAAAACTATTTTGACTATGCAGACCATGCCAACCTGCTCTTCAATCCGTATCTGGAAGGCGAACTCCGATTTGGTCAGGCGTTTGCTTATGGCTTGGAACTGATGCTGAGGAAAACGCAGGGCAAACTGAACGGATGGGTCGGATATGCCTATTCCCGCTCTTTTGCGGAGATCCCGGAAGTGAATGGTGGCAAGTCTTATCCGGCAACATTCGACAGTCCACACAACATCTGCATCAATCTTTCCTATGATACCCGAGCAAGGTGGAAGTTCTCTGTCAGCTGGCTTTACATGACCGGAAATCCATACACAGCTCCAATTGGTTTTTATTCCTATAATGGGTATACGATACCGGTGTATGGGGAAAAAAACAACCAACGACATCCGGATTACCACCGGCTGGACTGTTCCGCCTCCTTCAGGATCAACCGGAACACCAAAAGGTTCAACCATCACCTTACCCTATCGGTCTACAACTTATATGGAAGAAGCAACCCCTATAGCATCAGCTTCAATAAATTCCGCGATCAGGACGGGCATTACGTGGTTTCTTCCAATCAATGGGAAAACCCTTTGCTGGTGCCAACCATCATTTCAGTTGCAGGTGTGATTCCTTCTATCAACTATCAATTCAGGTTTTAATGAAACGGATCTTCCATATAGGCATCTTTTGTCTTGCCTTCTTTTCCGGGTGTGTGAAAGAAGCAGCATGGGAAAACGGGCATCCGGTTCCGGTTCTGCTGGTTGTGGAAGGCACCCTGACGGATGAAAGAAAGCCCCATGCTGTCAGGTTATCATTGCCCATGGGGAATCTAAATGAAATTCCCGTTCCCGTTTTAAACGCTCAGGTGATCTTAAGCAATGAGGACTCTGTCTGGTATCTGGAGGAAGACAGCTTACTTCCGGGGTATTATATGACAAAGCCATATTTCATTGCACAGCAGGGGAAGACTTATACACTTCAGATTTTCTATGGTAATGAAGTGTTTTCCGCTCAGGCTGCCATGGAACCGGGAGCCCTTTTCTCCGCCCTTACCTATAGGAGGAATGAAAGCAATGACCTGTATCATATTGATTTTGTGGCTTCCGCATTCAGTCAGGAGAGCCCGGCCATGTGGGAAGTTTTAGTCGACTGGTCCGGGGTGCCGGGTTATGAGCAGCAGGATCCCTCATCCTGCCGGGCCAGGATGCTGTTTTATACATTACCCACCCTGGATGTCAGCCAGATCTTTGCCCCCTCCGTGGAAGAGATCTCATTTCCGGCCGGTACCGTGATCACGGAAAGAAGATATTCCCTTACGGCAGCCCATGCGGAGTTTATCAGAGAGCTGCTGTTGTCGACCTCCTGGCAGGGGAGCCTGTTCCCTTCTGCCAATGCCAATGTAATGGGTAACATAAGCCCTGGCGCCATCGGATTCTTCGGCGTATGTGCGGTGACAGAGGTGTCACTGGTTGTCACACCATAATTTTTTTTGTGCTCATCAGGGTCATATGAATAAATCGTGTAATACTAGTAAACACCAAAACCAAATATATTATGAAAACAAAAATGTTAACCTATGGCCTGATCCTGGCAGCCAGCTTCGGCCTGATCCTTTCGGGATGTAAAAAAGAAAAAAACGATGATCCGGATCCCAACGCCTCCACCTCTGTCCAACAGGTCTCACAGGACGACCAGCGCGTGGGCAGCATCAATGATGACCTGGCAGGCGATGCCGAGCTGATCCTGTCTCAGACACTGCTCAAGTCGAGTAATTACCTGCCTTGCAATGCTACCATTGATTCAGTGGTTGTTGTGGGTGATACCGTTATCCATTATGTTTCCTATGATGGTCCCAATTGCAACAATACCCTGAACCGGGTTGGAAAGATGGAGATCCGTCATAAACAAAATGAGTACTGGTATTCGCCGAATGCATCCGTCAGGGTTACAATCATTGATCTTGTTGTGACGAGGATTTCAGACCAGAAAACTTTTGTGGTCAACGGAAACCATCTCCATACCAATGTTAGCGGAGGCCTCATTGTACAACTCGGATACAACCTAACATCGGTTACGCACCGGTCAGCCGGGTACATGCAGGTTACTTTTGAAGATAACAGCAACACCACATGGAATGTTGCCAGGCAACTCGTGTACACCGGATTTTTCCCCGATTCAGTGAATTTCAGCGTTACCGGATTTGGCGTTTCCGGAACCTATCAGAACCTGGTAACCTGGGGAACAGCCCGCAATGGTGATCAGTTCTTTATCCATATTCCGCAAGCGGTACTCCATAAGCAACAATGCTTCTTTGCGCCTGTTTCCGGGATCAAAAAGATTGACATCCCGACAGATAATAAGGGAGCTACCCTGACTTTCGGTTACGACAGCAATAATCAGCCTGTTACCGGTAATGACTGCCCGACCAAATACCGGGTTGACTGGTACAAAAATGGATATTCAGGGACGGTGTATCTTTGGTTGTAGAAAGGAACGGTAGGCTTTTTGCAGGCTAAGGTCTAAAAGAGCATCATCTCAGAAAACCGCAAAGACGCGGAGGTGCAGAGAAGAAATCTGCTCCCTCCGCGTTTCTGTTATTGTTGTTGATCAGGGCTCTTGGAGGATGAATTCCTCTTCTGCCTGAACGATCTCTTTGGTTGCTTCATTATAAATGTACACCATCACTTTACAATTCTTAGCATTCCAGGCAGGATTCAACTGCATCGAATAGTCGGAGTGATAAGTTGTGGATGTGTCGATGGTGGCTGTATTGAGTTGATCCCCCCAAGTGCCATTCATGCTCCCGCGGAGGACATTCATGTGATTGTAATCGTAAATGGTTGGAGTAGGTCCGACTTCCGGGTTATTGTTTTTCTGTGGTGCGATGATGCTGTCTTCCAGGATATAGGCACAAAGTTTATAGATGTCATTAAAAGGAGAGAAAAACTTGGAGTGGATGTAAGTATTCAAGGTACGGGAAGGGGCATCATACTGGTTGGTGATCTCGATCTTTGCATCCGGGGGAAGGTTCAGAACAGACAAGATGGCATTGGGCCATTCGCCTTCTCCTATCGCCCTTTCCCCATCGAATGTAAGCCGGTTCACCATGCCCCTGGGGGTTACGCCAACCTGAAAGAAAGTGAAGATCTCTTCTCCTTCGGTCGTTCTGAAGTCATAGGTAAAATCCCCTGATGATGAAGGTGTGGCATAAAAGCCGGCATGCACAGTCAACACAATCACTTTGCCTTCGCCGGTTTCCTTCAATCCTTCTGCTACTTTGTCTGCCTTGGGGCAGTGAACACAAGTATGGCCGGTAAAATCCTCAAGGAGAATTTTCCGGTCACCCAGGGGAACGATCTTTTTCACTGTTGCATAGGGTTCATCTACCTTGTCACAGGCAGCGATCATGGCGATGATCAGGAATGCAAAGGGTATGAT